>NZ_JAVIJF010000019.1:0-152956 GCF_033977145.1 Mesorhizobium montanum
CGAATAAGTTTATCCACGGACGGTCTCCCTTGTTGAGATCTGCAACGACCTCATTCTGGCACATTGCGATGCCGTCGGGGGCCGTCCACCCCAACACGTACTTAAGTACGCTCCGCTCCGGTTCTCGGAAACCACCATTCTCGGCTCGGCCTGACCTGAATCTCGACACACCTTAAGCGTCCAACCGACAAGGCTTCGCTAACCACGCCGTTTGCCGGTTTCTCAAGACAATGCTGATAAAGCTCGGTTGGGTAGTGCACTGAGTTCGCCGGCAACAGGCGACGGGCAGGGACGGCAGATGGGCGAATTGATCATGAGCGCTCCGGTGGCGGGGCTGACCTCGAAAAACAAGATCACGGCCGAGGACGTGACGATGCTGCGGCGCGAGGTTTTCGCGGATGGTGTGGTGAGCCGCGGCGAGGCCGAGGCGCTGTTCGCGCTCGACCAGACGGCGCGCGACAAGTGTGCTGAATGGGCGCCGTTCTTCGTCGAGGCGGTGACCGATTACATCGTCCATCAGGAAAAGCCGGAAGGCTATATCTCGCGGGAGAATGCCGACTGGCTGGTGCGCACCGTCTCGCGCGACGGCATGGTCGACAGCCGGACCGAGCTCGAGCTGCTGGTCCATGTGCTGGAGGAGGCGAAATCGTCGCCCAGCCAACTGTCGGCCTACGCGCTGGAGCAGGTCGCTCAAGCGGTGGTCGACGGCAAGGGGCCGCTGATGCGCGGCGGCGACCTGGTGCCAGGGCTGATCGCCAGGGCCGAGGTCGATCTGCTGCGCCGCATCCTCTATGCCTATGGCGGCGACGGCAACATCGCCGTCACCAAGGCAGAGGCCGAGATACTGTTCAGGATCAACGACCGGACCGCGTCTGCCGGCAACGATCCCTCCTGGAACGACCTGTTCGTCAAGGCGATCGCCAATTACGTCATGTGCTCGGCCGGCTACGAGCCGCCGACGCGGGATGTCGCGCTGCGCCACGAGAACTTCCTCGATGACGCAGGCCCGACGCTCGGCGGCTTCTTCAGCCGGATGGCCTCGGGCGGGTTCGCCGCAATCCTCGAAGCCTATCATTCGCCCGGCGACATCGAGGCCGAATGGGAAGCCAGGAACCGGGCCGCGGAGGCGCTTGCCCGCCGCGCCGAGACGATCGACGCCGACGAAGCCAAATGGCTGGCCGAGCGCGTCGGTGGTGGCCGGCGGCCGCTGCGCGACAACGAGCGCGCATTGCTGACGCTGATCAATCACGCCTCGCCGGAAATCCACCCGGCGCTGAAGCCGCTGCTCGACAAGGTGGCGTGACAAGCCGGCGGTGACTATCGGGCGACCGCCTAAAGGCCGCTCCACCAAAGTGCAAGCAAAGCAACGAATGACAAGATTGCTGCGCTGCCGAAAAAGCGTGCCGAGATGGCGTTGACGGGTTTTTCCCCGCGGCGTATCTCCGGAGACAAGAGTCCTCCGACCAATACCAGTCCCATGGCGACGAGCATGCCGTGATTGGCGGCAAAGCCTTCGAAAGGCGTGCCGTAAAAGCTACCCATCTTGTTGTGAACCAGAGATGTAAAACCCTTTTCGCTACTCGGCGATTGAGGTCTGTCAAAACTCTCGAAAAGCCTGCCGGCGAATATGGCAACGACAACGCAGGAAACGGCGATTCCAAAAAATATTGCCGACAGTATCTGTTGAATCTTCGTGAGGGCGGAATTCAAGGCCGATCCTGCTGGTTGCCGGCAATTGCCCCGATTTTATCCGCATTCCCTATTGTGTGCCAGATGCCACCAGCCGTGGTCATCGTCTCCACGGCGGCTGTCGCGTGACCTGGCCCTCTCGATTGCCAATCAAAAGGTCGCGCTGTCGTTTGTAGTCATCGTCTTGCAAAGAACAATATTCGAATGGCCTTCGGGCCATCCCGCGAGTTCGGCCATTCGCTCGAAACCAGCCTTCTCATAAAGGTCGGGCGCGCCTGGAAGTCGTGGGTCGAAACCCATATTCGTCGCGAGCCGCGCGCGGCTGCCTCCGCGACAAAGGCATCGAGCAGCTTTCTGCCGTGGCCGCGACCTCGATAGGCCTCGTCGACCCACATCAGCTTGAGTTCGGCGATGCCGGCCCAGGAATAACCGGCGGCGATGCCGACCGCACGCCCTGCTTCGTCCCGCAGCGTGACGACGAGGCCCCGGTCGTCAGCGCGGCCTGTCAGGCGCCGATTGTCGCCGTTGAGCTTTTCCTGAAGGGCGTCGAGCTCGGCTGAGGCAAGATCATGCTCGGCCAGCAGGCGAGGGACCATCAAATCCCGCCGTACCAGTCGTAGCCATTGTCTTCCCAATAGCCGCCGCGGCCGCCGCCGACATTGGCAAAACTGTCGACCAGATCGATCTTGGAGATGTATTTGGGCATCTTATAGCCAAGCTGGCGTTCGACGCGGACGCGCAGCGGCGCGCCGTTCTCGACCGGCAACGGCTTGCCGTTCAGCCCATAGGCCAGGATCGTCTGCGGGTGGCGGGCATCGATCAGGTCGATGGTGCCGTAATATTTGATGTCGCCGGACAGGCTCTGCTCGATCGTGTCGAGGCAGTGGAACATGACGTAGCGGGCCTGCGGCTTCACAACCGCCTGGTCGAGCACCAGCGACAACGGCGTGCCGGTCCATTTGGCGATGCAGCTCCAGCCTTCGACGCAGTCGTGGCGGGTGATCTGGGTGCGGCTCGGCATGTTCTGGAGCTGCTCGCGGGTCAGCGACAGCGGCTTTTCGACAAGGCCTGAAACCTCCAGGCGCCAGTCGGCGAAATTGTTGGCGAGCAAGCCCTTATAGGTGTCGTCATCGGGCGCGGTCGAGCCGTTCGGCCGCTGCGGCTGGCGAATGTCGGCCTCGGTGAATTCCGGCGCCAGCGCGTCGCGGCCGGCGATCAGGCGCTGCGCGCGCCAGGTCAGGCCGTTGGCGTTTTCGAGGAAACTGCGCAAGCTGCCACCGATGCCGAGGCCGCTGTCGAAGGCATCGCAGCCCGATAGCGCGATGCCGGACAGGCCGAGGCCGCTGGCGGTCAAGAATTTACGGCGACTGATCTGGAATTTTGCCATGTCAGACGCTCCTCTCGGTTGGCTGGTCGTGCTTTTGGGGTGGGTCGGTGCGGTACCATCCGGTGATGATCGAACGCAGTTCGTTGACCGGGCCGGCGGCGAGGATCATTAGGATGTGGATGAGGAAGAAGAGGACGAGCAGCACCATTACGGTGAAGTGGATGGTGCGCGCCGTCTGCCGGCCGCCCAGTATTTCATTGAGCCAGGGCAGCACCGAATTCATGCTCGGCGACATGGCAAGGCCGGTGACGATCATCAGCGGCAGAAGCACGAACAGCACGCCGCCATAAGCCATCTTCTGCAGCGTGTTGTATTCGCGCGTATGATGGAACTTGAGCTTCGCATGGTCGACGATGTCGCGCGGCAGCTTGCGCAGATCAGAGAGGCGAGGCGCGAGATCGCGGCGGATATGGCCGTTGATGATGCTTGAGATCAGCCAAATCAGCAGCGTCGTGCTGAGCACCCAGGCGAAGAAGAAATGCACGACGCGGGCGGTGCCGAGATCGTAATAGGAGGGAATTGTCGCCCAGGCTGGAAAGGCGCGCGCCGTTTCCTGTCCCGGCGGACCCGACCAGCCGAGCACGCCGGTGGTGTCGAAGCGATGGCCGAAGATTTCGGTGAAGCCGCGCGGGCCGTTCGCGGTGTTTTCGGCTCCGACTTCGAGGATGGTGTTGTGGAACTCGAAACCGGACTGTTTGCCGATATAAAGCTGCGGCCGCGCGTTGAATATCTGCAGGCCTGAAAGCAGCATGAAGAACAGCGAGATGGCCCACAGCCAGTGCGTCAACCGCGTCCAGCGCGACTGCCGATAGATCAGTGGCCTGTCTTTCGGCGCAGGCGCGTCGGCGCCTGCGTCGGGCTGGCTCCTGGCAATGGTTTCCATGGTTTCCTGGTCTCCCGGCTGTGCGATCCCGACATGACGGCGCTTGTCGTTCTTCTCCCAATACGTCGCTGTCGAAGACGATGTTTCACCCGATCACGTTTTTATTACGGGCACGTTTTTATCACGGGCACGGATATTCAGTTGCCGAGGCTGACGGCGAGATTGACGACGGCAGCGACGATGACAGTGTTGAAGAAGAATGACAGGATCGAGTGGACAAGCACGACGCGGCGCATATGCGAGGTCGTGATCGCCGTGTCGGCGGTCTGCGCGGTCATCCCGATCACTGTCGCGAAATACAGGAAATCCCAGCCTTCGGGCCGTTTGCTGCCGGGAAAATCGAGGCCGCCAACCGGCATTTTCTTCCTGGTTTCGGTATCGATCGCGTCGCCATTCATCCAGTAGACATGCGCATAGTGAAGTGCCGCCATGGCATGGATGGTGAACCAGCCGAGCGGGATCGACAGCATGGCGAAGCCGAGCTCGATAGGGTCGCGGTTTTTGTGATTGATCAGCAGGAACAGCAAGACGATGGCGATGCCGACGACACCGAGCGTGATGGCAAAGATGCCCAGCACGGGCAGGTCGACCTCGCGGGCATTCTTGCTGAGATAGCGACCGGACAGCAGCGGCATCTTGGCGATGACGAGCGCGATGAAGACGACGAAGAACGCGTTGGCGCCGATCGAAATCGAGTAGGCAAGCTGCACGCCCGAGATCAGCGCGATCGCCAGCGCCGGGATGCCGACGCAGGCCGACACCAGGAATTGCTTGTGTCGGTGCAATGGGTTCGTGACGGGGATATCTGTCATCATGGCCCGGCCCCGGGTGCCGTTTCTATCCCGGTGTGACGGATTTCAAGGCGCGCCGCAAGATGCGGTCGAGCTCGCCGAGAAACTGCGACTTGTCCTTTGGCGTGAAGCTGGCGTTGAAGCCCCGGCTTTCGCCGGTCTCGCGCAGATGCTGCTTCAAATCGCGCATGGCGACCGCCATGCCGATCGTTTCGGTCGTAAAGGGGCGGCCGGTAGGCCCCAACACATGCGCGCCGAGCGCCACCGTGCGCGCGGCAAGCGGGATGTCGGCCGTCACCACGATATCGTTGACCCTGGCGTTGTCGACGATCCAGTCGTCCGCGGCATCCGCGCCTTTGGAGACGACGACATTACGGATCATCGGATCGCGCGACGGCCGCAGGCCGCCATTGGAGACATAGGTGACGACGACGCCGTGGCGTTCCGCGACCTTCTCGACCTCGGCTTTCACCGGGCAGGCGTCGGCATCGACGTAGATGATGATATCCTGGGCGATCGGCGGCTCCTGGCGGCTATTTGTCTTCCGGCGCCAGTTCGACCAGCAACCGGGTGACGATCAGGTCGCGCAGCACGACGCCTTCGGGCATCCTGGCTGGCGTAACCGCCACCAACCGGGCTGTATTCTCGCTTTGCATTTTCCGCAAGGCTTCGACATTGCTGGCCGTGTCGGCGATGGATTTGTCGGAGAAACCGCCGGTCTTCAGGATCGCCGCGGGATCTGATCCACGCAGCGCGCCCATCAGCTGGTTGGTCTGGTCGGGGTTCTTGGGATCGGTCAATTGCGCCAGAACGACGCTGCCCTTGGCCGAGGCGACATATTTGCCGGCTGAGTCTATCACCACCACTGACATGTCGGGATCATGCTGCGACAGGGTCCTGATGTACTCGGCAATGACCGGCGCCTGGTAGTAGTCGCCGCGGCCAAGCTGCAAGGTCATGCTCACCGGCTCTCCCGGCGCCAAATTGCGGTCGACATTTTCGAGTTGGACAAAATCGCCCTTGGCGACGAATTCGCCTTCTACGATGGAAGAACTGATCGGAACTGGGTCGATCGTCCTCTTGGCCTCTTCGCGGAATTTCGCGCCCCAGCCGCCGGGCGCGGTGAACTCACTAATATCGCCGGAGACCACGCCATAGGCGAGCAACGGAATGATCATTAGGGCGATCAGCGTCACGCTGTCTCCCAGTGAAAACCGCTTGATGCCATAAGCCAATGCGAGCCCGATGACGAGCACCGCCGCCGCGATCAAGAGCGCTTGCATGTACCCCTCCCGATTGCCCGTCCCAGGAAAGAACGGGCGATCATGCGATCGCCCGTCGGCATGCTCCATGAGGTATTTCACGCAGGACGGGGCCGGCTGGCTCCGCCGGCGTTAGGCCGGAAGCGCGCCGGACTTCTTGGCGGTCCAGGTGGCGATGTAATCCATCAGGCCGGGGTTGAGGCAGTCGTAGGGTTCGAGCCCGATCGACTTCAGCTGGCCGCGGATGCCGGCCATGCGACTTGGATCGACGCCGGATTCGATGATCGAGGAGACGAAAGCGGTGAAGCCCGGCGGCGACCAGCCGTCCTCCTCGAAACGCTCGGGATGGATGAAGGACAGGCCCTTGAAGGCATGGTCGCGCAAGACCGGGCCATGCATGTGGACGCCGCAGCCGGTGCAGGCATGGCGCTGGATCAGCGCTGCCGGGTCGACCACTTTCAGCTTGTCGCCGTTCTCGGTGACGGTGACGTCACCGGTGCCGGCAACCGCCACCACCGAGAAGATAGCACCTTCCGGCTTCCAGCACTTGGTGCAGCCGCAGGCATGGTTGTGGGCGATCTGGCCCTTGACCCTCACCTTCACCGGATTGCTGGTGCAGGCGCAGACCAGCGTTCCGCCCGAGAAGCTTGCGCTTTCCTTCGGCAGCCCGCTGTCGATCTTCGGATGCAGTTTTTCGGCCATTCCTACTTCCTCCCTGTTTCGGTCATGCGAACTCGGTGTCGATGACCATCTCATTTTCCATGAAGTGCACTGTCAGCAGGCGATGCACCTCGCTCAGGCTTCTCTTCAAAAATCTGCGGCGCACGGAATAGACGATTTCGTCCAACGCACGATCGATCTCCTCCAGATCGACCTCAACGTGCTTGTCCTCCCGAAAACTGCGCCAGAGATCTTCGCCAAAATTGCGTATCCGATGGACTGTCGACTGCTCCCAGTCGGTGAAGCGGATGCGGACACGGACGATCACTCAGTAAACCACGACACTCCGGATCGACTTGCCCTCATGCATCAGGTCGAATCCCTTGTTGATGTCTTCGAGCTTCAACGTGTGGGTGATCATCGGATCGATCTGGATCTTCTTGTCCATGTACCAGTCGACGATCCTCGGCACGTCGGTGCGCCCGCGCGCGCCGCCGAAGGCGGTGCCCATCCAGGAGCGGCCGGTGACCAGCTGGAAGGGGCGCGTCGCAATCTCCTGGCCGGCGCCGGCGACGCCGATGACGACCGACTTGCCCCAGCCGCGATGCGAAGCCTCCAGCGCCTGGCGCATCACCTTGGTGTTGCCGGTGCAGTCGAAGGTGTAGTCGGCGCCGCCGATCTGGTCGGCGCCGCGCTTGGTCATGTTGACCAGGTAAGGCACGATGTCGCCGTCGATCTGCTTCGGGTTGACGAAATGCGTCATGCCGAACTTTTCGCCCCAGGCCTTCTTGTCGTCGTTGACATCGACGCCGATGATCATGTCGGCACCGGCCAGCTTCAGGCCCTGGATGACGTTCAAGCCGATGCCGCCGAGGCCGAAGACGACCGCCGTCGCGCCCTGCTCGACCTTGGCCGTGTTGATGACGGCGCCGATGCCGGTGGTCACGCCGCAGCCGATGTAGCAGATCTTGTCGAAAGGCGCGTCGGGATTGACCTTGGCCAGCGCGATCTCCGGCAGCACGGTGAAGTTCGAGAAGGTCGAGCAACCCATATAGTGAAAGAGTTTTTCTCCCCCGACCGAGAAGCGCGACGTGCCGTCCGGCATCAGGCCTTGGCCCTGCGTGGCGCGGATGGCGGTGCACAAATTGGTCTTGCGCGACAGGCAGGACGGGCACTGCCGGCATTCGGGCGTGTAGAGCGGGATGACGTGGTCGCCCTTCCTGACCGAAGTCACGCCCTTGCCGACATCGACGACGATGCCGGCGCCCTCATGGCCGAGGATCGCCGGAAACAGGCCTTCCGGATCGGCGCCGGACAGGGTGAACTCGTCGGTGTGGCAGATGCCGGTCGCCTTGACCTCGACCAGCACCTCGCCATCGCGCGGCTCTTCGAGGTCCACCTCCATGATCTCCAGCGGCTTTCCGGCGGCGACGGCAACGGCGGCACGCGTTTTCATGAGGTACTTCCTCCCAAGCGATCTGTAAGTTTTAGCTAACGGCAAGCTGCCCGTGGCGAATGCCAGCCTGCCATCCCTTTGGTGTTGTGGGTAAGCTTAGCGAGTTCCGCGCCGACGGCCAATGTCTCTTGCGACCTTTTTCGGCGCGGTTTCTGCAATCGGCACCGGCCGGGAAGCCAACCTGCGGACACTTGAGGCGCGCCGGAATTATCCATAGAACTGGACCGCTTCGCCGGAGGAACGACATCCGAATGTTCAAGAAGATCCTGATCGCCAATCGCGGCGAGATCGCCTGCCGCGTGATCAAGACGGCGCGCAAGATGGGGATTGCCACCGTAGCGGTCTATTCGGATGCCGATCGCGATGCGGTGCATGTCGAAATGGCCGACGAAGGGGTGCGTATCGGGCCTTCGCCGGCGGCACAGAGCTATCTGGTCGCCGAGAAGATCATCGCCGCCTGCAAGGAGACCGGGGCCGAAGCGGTGCATCCGGGCTACGGCTTCCTGTCGGAGCGTGCCTCTTTCTGCGAGGCGCTGGAGAAGGAAGGCATCGTCTTCATCGGGCCGAAGCCAAAGGCGATCCGAGCGATGGGCGACAAGATCGAATCGAAGAAGTTCGCCAACGCCGCAAAAGTCTCGACGGTTCCCGGTTGGCTGGGCATCATCGAAAATGCCGATCATGCCGAAATGATCGCCGGCGAGATCGGCTATCCGGTCATGATCAAGGCCTCGGCCGGCGGCGGCGGCAAGGGCATGCGCATCGCCTGGAGCAAATCGGAGGTGCGCGACGGTTTCGATCGGGCGCGCTCGGAAGCGAAAAGCTCCTTCGGCGACGATCGCGTCTTCATCGAAAAGTTCGTCGTCGATCCCCGCCATATCGAGATCCAGGTGCTGGCCGACGCCCATGGCACCGCGCTCTATCTCGGCGAGCGCGAATGCTCGATCCAGCGCCGCAATCAGAAAGTGGTGGAAGAGGCGCCGTCGCCGTTCCTCGACGCCAAGACCAGGAAGGCGATGGGCGAGCAGGCGGTGGCCCTGGCGAAGGCCGTAGACTACCAGAGCGCCGGCACGGTCGAGTTCATCGTCGACAAGGACAAGAACTTCTATTTCCTTGAAATGAATACGCGATTGCAGGTCGAGCATCCGGTGACGGAACTCGTCACCGGCATCGACCTGGTCGAGCAGATGATCCGTGTTGCGGCCGGCGAAAAACTCGGCATCAGGCAGAGCGACGTGAAGCTCAACGGCTGGGCGGTGGAGAGCCGCCTTTACGCTGAGGATCCTTTTCGCAATTTCCTGCCGTCGATCGGCCGGCTGACGCGCTACCGGCCGCCGGAAGAAGGCACGTTCGGCGATGTCGTGGTCCGCAACGACACAGGCGTCGCCGAAGGGTCCGAGATTTCGATGTTCTACGACCCGATGGTCGCAAAACTCTGCACCTGGGCCCCGACAAGGCTGGAGGCGATCGACGCCATGTCGGAGGCGCTGGACTGTTTCATCGTCGACGGCATCGAGCACAACATCCCGTTCCTGGCGGCGCTGATGCAGCATCCGCGCTGGCGGGAAGGGCGGCTGTCGACTGGCTTTATCGCCGAGGAATATCCGGACGGCTTCGCGCCGGTCGAGCCGGATGGCGAGGAGAGGGCGGTGTTTGCCGCTGTTGCAACGACGATCGAACTGCTGCGCCGCGACCGGCTCGACCGGCTAAGCGGCCGGCTGGCGCCGCATTCCGGCCATCTCAAGCGCGACTGGGCGGTGAAGATCGGCACGGACTATCTTTCGGCCGGGATTGTCGATGGCATGATCTCGATCCCGATGGAGGTCGATCTGTCGATCGACGGCGGCAAGCCGCTGACGGTCGCCTCCGATTGGCGGCCCGGCGACGCGATCTGGCATGGCACGGTTGGCGGGACCCGGATCGCTGCCCAGATCCGGCCAATGTCGAATAGTCTTCGCATCGCCTGGAAAGGCATGTCGGTGATAGCTCAAGCCATGCTGCCGCGCACCGCGGAGCTCGAAAGGCTGATGCCGGAAAAGCTGCCGCCGGACACCTCGAAGATGCTGCTCTGTCCGATGCCCGGCCTCGTCGTCTCGATCGCCGTCGCCGAGGGCCAAGAGGTCAAGGCCGGCGAGACGCTGGCCGTGGTCGAGGCGATGAAGATGGAAAACGTGCTGCGCGCCGAACGCGACCTGACGATTGCGAAGCTCAACGCCAAGCCTGGCGACAGCCTGGCGGTGGATGCCGTGATCATGGAATTCGCCTGAGGGGCTTTGCTGTGCACAGGTGACCGCTGGACTCGCATCACGCGCTCCCGGACAATACATCTGCACCGATGTTGAGTCCTTTCGAGCGACACGAAGCCCATGGCGGATGAACTCCCACGCGACCCGTTGCAGCGCGAAGCAGCCTTGAGGGCCGCGCGGCCCGAAACGCCGGCGCGGACCTTCATTCATCTGCGCGTGCATTCGGCCTATTCGCTGCTGGAGGGCGCCTTGCAACTTGGCGCGATCGTCGGCCATGCGGTCAAGGACGAGGCGCCGGCGATCGCGGTCACCGACACCAACAACCTGTTCGGCGCGCTCGAATTCGCCCAGAAAGCGGTCAAGGACGGCATCCAGCCGATCATCGGCTGCCAGGTCGATCTGGCCTTTTCCGGTGAGGCGAGCGACGGCCAGCGCGACCGCCGCCGCCATGGGCCGGAAATGTCGCCGGTCGTGCTGATCGCCGCCAGCGAGGACGGCTACAGCAATCTCGTGCGGCTGATCAGCAAGGTCTATCTGGAGACCTCGCCCGGCGAGCCGGTGCATCTGACCAGCGCGACGCTGGAAGGCCAGTGCGATGGGTTGATCTGTCTGACCGGGGGGCCACGGGGTCCTATCGGCAGCGCCCTGAAAGCCGACCGGCGCGACCTGGCCGAACAGCGGCTGCTGTTCCTCAAAGGCCTGTTCGGCGACAGGCTCTATGTCGAACTGGAAAGGGTCGCCGGTTATGACCGCATGGTTGAAAAATCGACGGTCGACCTTGCCTATACGCATCAGCTACCGTTGGTCGCGACCAACGAGGCTTTCTTCTCCAAGCGCGATGATTACGAGGCGCATGACGCATTGATCGCCATCGCCGAAGGCTCGGTCGTTGCCGCCGACAACCGCCGGCGGCTTGCAGCGGACAATTTCCTGCGCAGCCAGGCCGACATGGCGCGGCTCTTCTCGGACCTGCCGGAAGCGATCGACAACACGGTCGAGATCGCGATGCGCTGTGCCTATTATCCGAAGAACCGCAGCCCGATCCTGCCGCGCTTCACCGGAGCCGACGCCACGGACAAGGACGCGGCGGAGAAGGCCGAGGCCGCCGAGCTTGCCCGTCAGGCTCGCGAAGGTCTGGATGCACGGCTCGCCGCGCATGGGCCGACGCCGGGATATACGGTCGAGCAATATCGCGAGCGGCTCGAATTTGAGCTCGGCATCATCGAGAAGATGAAGTTTCCGGGCTATTTCCTCATCGTCGCCGACTTCATCAAATGGGCGAAGGCGCAAGGCATTCCGGTCGGGCCGGGGCGCGGTTCGGGCGCCGGTTCGCTGGTCGCCTATTCGACGACCATCACCGACATCGATCCGCTGCGTTTCTCGCTGCTGTTTGAGCGCTTCCTCAATCCCGATCGCGTCTCTATGCCTGACTTCGATATCGACTTCTGCCAGGACCGGCGCGAAGAGGTCATCCGCTACGTCCAGCAGAAATACGGCCGCGACCAGGTGGGCCAGATCATCACCTTCGGCACGCTGCAGGCGCGCGCGGTGCTGCGCGACGTCGGCCGCGTGCTGCAAATGCCTTACGGCCAGGTCGACAAGCTGTCCAAGATGGTGCCGCAGAATCCGGCCAATCCGGTCAAGCTGGCGGATGCCATCGCCAACGAGCCGCGCTTCGCCGAGGAGGCGGAGAAGGAGCCAATCGTCCAGACGCTGCTCGACACGGCACAGAAGCTCGAAGGTCTCTACCGCCATGCCTCGACGCATGCCGCCGGCATCGTCATCGGCGACAGACCTTTGTCCGAACTGGTGCCGATGTACCGCGATCCGCGCTCCGACATGCCGGTCACCCAGTTCAACATGAAGTATGTCGAGCAGGCCGGGCTGGTGAAATTCGATTTCCTCGGCCTGAAGACGCTGACGGTGCTCGAAACGGCGGTGAAGCTGATCCGCCGACGCGGAGTCGATATCGATCTCGCAACGATACCGCTTGATGATTCGGACACTTACGCCATGCTGTCGCGCGGCGAGGTGGTCGGCGTGTTCCAGGTTGAAAGTGCCGGCATGCGCAAGGCGCTGATCGGCATGCGGCCGGACTGCATCGAGGACATCATCGCGCTGGTGGCGCTCTATCGCCCCGGCCCGATGGAGAATATCCCGACCTACAACGCCAGAAAGCACGGCGAGGAGGAGATGGCCTCGATCCATCCCAAGATCGACCACCTGGTGAAAGAGACCCAAGGCGTCATCGTCTACCAGGAACAGGTGATGCAGATCGCGCAGGAGCTGTCCGGCTATTCGCTCGGCGAAGCGGACCTTTTGCGCCGCGCCATGGGCAAGAAGATCCGTGCCGAGATGGACAAGCAGCGCGAGCGCTTCGTCACGGGCGCGGTCGAGCGCGGCGTGAGCAAGCCGCAGGCCGATTTCATCTTCGACCTCTTGGCGAAGTTCGCCGACTACGGCTTCAACAAGTCGCACGCGGCTGCCTACGCGGTCGTTTCCTACCAGACCGCCTATCTCAAGGCGCATTATCCGGTCGAGTTCCTGGCGGCATCGATGACGCTCGACATGAGCAACACCGACAAATTGGCCGATTTCCGTCAGGATGCGATACGGCTCGGCATCGAGGTGGTGGCGCCGTCGGTGATGTCGAGTTTCCGCCCCTTCGAGGTCGGCGAGAACAAGATCTTCTATTCGCTGGCGGCGCTCAAAGGCGTCGGCGACGCGGCGGTCGAGCACATCGTCGAGAAGCGCGGCGAGAAGCCGTTCAAGAACCTTGCCGATTTCTGCGAGCGGGTCGATCCGAAGATCGTCGGCAAGCGCGTCTTCGAAAGCCTGATCATGGCGGGCGCGCTCGACTGTTTTGGGCATGATCGCGCCCAGATGATGGCCGGCGTCGAGCGCATGATGGGCTTGGCCTCGCTGGCGCAGCAGAACGCCATCTCCGGCCAGGCTGACATTTTCGGCGCTTCGCTTGGGAGCCAGTCGCAGGCGCTCAACCTGCCGGCAACCGATCCATGGCTTGCCGCCGACCGCCTGCATCGCGAGTTCCAGGTGGTCGGCTTCTACCTCTCGGCTCATCCGCTCGATGAATACAAGGCAGCGCTTGAGAAGATGCGGGTGCAGAACTGGGGCGAATTTTCGGCCGCGGTGAAACGGGGTGCCGCCGCCGGCCGACTCGCCGGCACCGTCACAACCAAGCAGGAGCGCAAGACCCGCACCGGCAACAAGATGGGCGTCGTGCAGTTTTCCGATACGACCGGCCAGTACGAGGCGGTGCTGTTCTCCGAGGGGCTGGCGCAGTATCGCGACATGCTGGAGCCCGGCCGCTCGGTGGTGATCACGGTTTCGGCGGAAGACCGGCCGGAAGGCGTCAATCTGCGCATCCAGACGGTGCAGTCGCTGGAGGACGAAGCCAGCCGCATCCAGAAGGCGCTGCGTATTTTTGTCAGAGATGACGGACCATCTTCGATTATCCAATCGCAGCTGAAGCAGCGCGGTGAAAGTCAGGTCAGCATCATTGTCCTCAAGGGCGAAGCTCAGGGCGAGGTAGAGATTGCCCTGCAGGGCGGATTTCGTGTCTCACCTCAAATCGCTTCCGCGATGCGTGCGGTGCCGGGCGTAGTCGAGGTGGAGCTGGTTTAGCTCAGGGCGTTGCCGCCTCCGCCTCCGCCACTCGCGGTGTCCTGCGCTGCAGGTTGAGCAGGTTGCCGGCGAGAATCAGGGCAGCGCCGCCTGCGGTGAAGACGTCGATCTGCTCGTGATAGAGCAGCCAGCCGACCAGCGCCGACAGCGGCACGCGCAGGAAATCCATCGGCGAGATGATGGTGGCATCGGCGTAAACCAGCGCGCGCGCCAGGCAGAAATGCGACGACATGCCGGTGAAGGCAATCAGGAAGATCCACGGCCAAAGCCCGGGCGAAGGATTGTGCCAGTCATAGAACGCCGGGATCAGGCCCACCGCCGACTGGATGATCAGCATCCAGAAGATGATGCGCACCACGCTCTCGGTCTTGGTCATCGACTTAACCAGCACCATCGAGATGCCGAAGCAGACCGCGGCGCCGAGAACGACGAGGTGGCCCGGATCCATCGAGCCCGCACTGGGGCGCACGATGACGACCACGCCGATCAAGCCAAGCACGATCGCCGCCAGCTTCGACCGCGACAGTCTTTCCGCCAAAAAGCTGACCGCCAGGATCGCGGTCCAGATCGGCGTCGTGAACTCGATCGAGATCAGCACGGCCAGCGGAATGAGCGTCAGTGCGTAGAGCCAGGCAGCCTGGCCGGTGTAGTGGATGACATTGCGGGCGATATGGGCGAAAGGGCGCTGCGTGAGCATTGCGGCAAAACCGCCGTTCATCACCACCAGCGGCAAGAGGATGAAGAAGCCGATCACCGAGCGCAGCTCAAGAACCTGGAAGACGTTGAGCTCGGCTGTCGTTTCGCGGCCAGCGATCGACATCCCCAGGAACGAGGCGATCGACAGCGCCATCCAGAAGGCGGCCTTGGGGATAGAGGGAGCGGGTGCCATGGCCGCTATTTCGCAAGCCGGGCCTTCGACCGCAATCTGTAGTCGCAGCAATCGACTGGGCCAGTCGGCGCGGCGTTAAAAAACAGTCACGTTCAGGGCGGAACCTGCCGCTGTCGCAAGCGTTCGAGTCGTCATATCCGCAGCCTTGGCATTCCGACGCTGGAGGGGGATTTCCGATGAAATCGATGATGCTGCTTTTGCTCGCCGGCGGACTGATGGCCGCGACGAACGCCCATGCCGACGATGCCGATTTCCTGCGCTCGTTCCAGGGCAGCTTCGCCGGCAACGGCACCTTCAAGGTGAGCGCAAACTCACCGACGGTGAATATCTCCTGCACCTTCAAGTCCGGCGCGACGGCGACGTCGCTATCGCTGGACGGCGAATGCCGGGGGCTTATCCTGATGACGCGCGAAATCAGCGCCGATCTGAAGGCCACCGGCGGAGGCTACAGCGGCGTCTATATCGGCTCACGCACCGGGCCGGCCCAATTGAGCGGCGGCCGTTCGGGCAATGCGCTCAATCTCGGCATCCGTTGGGCAAAACCGGTCAATGGCGATCGAAAGGCGCAATTGACCGTCGAGAAAACCAGCAGCGATGGCATGCGACTGACGGTGACCGATACCGATCCGAAGAGCGGCAAAACCATGGTGACAAGCCGGATAGACTTACGGCGCAGCTGATAGCCTTGCGAATATCGGCCGGTTTATTCCTCGATCGGCTCTGGCGGATTGGCGCTGCGGCTCTTGCCGAACGTGTAGCCGGTCTCGACGGCTTTCCGGCCGAACTTGTCGCGCAACGTGTCCATGGCGCCTTCGGCCAGCGCGCGCTTGCGCGACTGCACGTCGACCAGATCGGGCGGATCGGCCTTTTCGTCGTCGGAGAGGTCGCTGACGCCGATGCCGAGCAGGCGGAATCTGGTGCCGTCGATTTCGCGGCGCAACAGGTCGAGCCCGGTCTGGAAAATGCGGTCGGCCAGCCGGGTTGGGTCGCCAAGCTGGCGATTGCGGGTGCGGAGCTTGAAATCCTGCGTCTTCAGCTTCAGCACAACGGTGCGTCCGGCAATGCCGGCTTTCTTCAGCCGCGCCGAGACCTTTTCCGATAGCCCGCGCAGCACCGGCACCAGTTCCGCCAGAGCGGCGATGTCTGTGTCGAAAGTGGTTTCGGCCGAGACGCTCTTGGCATCGCCGCCGGGATCGACCGGGCGGTCGTCCTCGCCACGCGACAGCCGGTAGAGCCGGTCGCCCATCACCCCATAGCGGCGCATCAACTCGCCGCGCTCCATGCGCTGCAACTGCGCGATCATGCGGATGCCGTCGCGCTCCAGCGTCGCGGCCAGCGCCTTGCCGACGCCCCAGATCATGGTCACCGGCTGCGCGGCGAGGAAGCTGGGTGCCTCGGCTTCGCCGATCACCGAAAAGCCGCGCGGCTTACGGAAATCCGAGGCGATCTTGGCCAGAAATTTGCAGTAGGAAAGACCGGTAGAAACGGTGATGCCGAGCTCGTTTTCCACGGTCTGCGCAAAGCGCGCCAGCACGAGCGCCGGCGGCATGCCGTGCAGCCGCTCGGTCCCGGCGAGGTCGAGAAAGGCCTCGTCGATCGACAGCGGCTCGACCTGCGGCGTCAAGGCCTGCATCAGCGCACGCACCTGGCGGCCGACGCTCACGTATTTTTCCATGTCGGGCGGGATCACTACCGCTTCCGGGCACAGTTCGAGCGCCGTGAACATCGGCATGGCCGAACGCACGCCCTGGATGCGGGCGATGTAGCAAGCGGTGGAGACGACGCCGCGCCGGCCGCCGCCGACGATCACCGGCCTGTCCTTCAGCGCCGGATTGTCGCGCTTTTCGATCGCCGCGTAGAAGGCGTCGCAATCGATATGGGCGATCCGCAAACGGTAGAGTTCGGCGTGACGGACAAGGCGCGGGCTGCCGCAGCGATCGCAGCGACGCGTCTCTGAGCGCTGGAAAGCCAGGCAGTCACGGCAAAAACCGTGTTCGGGATTGTTGACAGGAGCCGCCATCGCTGCGAACATAAAGAGAACAGATGCAATGGTACGACAGCGCAAGGCTAGCAACAAGCTTGGCCTGGGGAGAACGCATGAGCACGACCATAGCACCGCTGACCCCTGAGCTCTGGCCCGACTTCGAGGATCTCTTTGGCAAGCAAGGCGCCTGCTACGGCTGCTGGTGCACGCATTTCCGGCTGGCGCCGGCGGAGCGGCGCGCCAGCGACAAGGAGCGCAACAAGGATCTTATCAAGGCGCGAATCGAAACAGGCCCGCCGCCAGGGCTCTTGGCGCTCGAGGACGGCAAGGCCGTCGGCTGGATGCAGGTCGGGCCGCGCGCCGACGTGCCGGAGTGGAACAATCACGGCAGAGGCTCGGCGCCGGTCGACCCGGCCGATGCCGGCGACCCGGATGTGTGGGCGATCTCCTGCTTCTTCATCCGCGTCAAGGCACGAGGTCGGGGCGTTACGCATCGGCTGGTCGAGGGCGGCATCAGCTTCGCCCGCGAGAACGGCGCGAGGCTGCTGGAAGCGTGCCCGATCGACCTGTCGCGCGATTCGCGTTCGATCGGGCTTTTCGTCGGCTCGTCGCGGGTGTTCGAGAAGGCTGGCTTCGAGAGACTTGTGGAGCGCAAGCCCGGCCGACCGCTGATGCGGCTGGTGCTTTAGCCGGATGCGCTTTTGGCCTACAGTCGGCGTCTTGCGGCTGTAACGCTTCTTGCCTACCAGAAGCGCAGATATTTCGTCTTCCGACCACGGAGAACCGACGTGAAGCGTATTTTGCCACTTGCCTTTGCCCTTGCGCTCAGCGCGCCCGCTTTTGCCCAGACCGTCGACAATCAAGGCGCCAAGCAGCTTTCCGACAATCTGGCGCGCTATTTCGGCAAGCAGGCGTTCGACAAGGGCGTGCTCAAGGTTTCGGTCGAGGGCGATGCCTATAAGATCGCGCTTGACGTCAAAGCGCTCGTCACTGCGCTGCCGGAGCAGAAACTCCTGAAATTCGACATGGCGCCATACGCGCTGATGGTGAAGCCGCGCAGCGACGGGTCATGGGATGTCTCGTCGAATTTCTCGCAGGGCGCATCCTTCGAGTTCGATGGGCCGGAAGGCCGTCAGAGCATGGAGTTCACCATCAAGGACGGCAAAGTGACGAGCGTCTACGATCCGGCTCTTGCCGCCTTCACCAGCGGAACCAGCTCGGTGGCCGGAATGACCATGACGTCCCGGGAAGCCAAGCAGCAGGCCGATGTCTCGACCGGTGCCGGCACTGCCACCGTTGCCGCAACCAAATCCGCCAATGGCGGCGTAGACTTCACGGCCACCCAAAAAGTCTCGAACTTCGTCGAACGGATCAAGGTTGATGATCCCAACAGCGGAATGAATTTTCCACTCGCCTTCAAAACGCCTGAACTTTCGGTGGACGCAAACGGCAAAGGCGTGCGGACGAAGCCGCTGCTCGACCTGCTTGCCTTTGCCGTGGCCAATGAGGACGAAGCCAAACTCAAGGCGAACCAGGCCGAGCTCAAATCGCTCATGCTGGCTGCGCTGCCCATCTGGGAAAGGGTCGACGGCAATTACGGCTTCAAGGATTTCGAAGTGGAGAGCCCGGTCGGCAAATTTGGTGCCACACAGTTGAACACCGGGTTCGGCATGGACGGCATCTCCCAGAACGGCAAAGTCGACTACACGATCAAGGCTACCGGCCTGACAATTCCGCATCAGACCTTGCCCGAATGGACTGTTCCGTTGCTGCCGACCGACATCGACCTGAACTTCGGCGGCGCCAATATCGATCTCGATACGATGGCGAAAAAGGCGATCGAAGCCTTTGATCTGAATAAGAATCCGCCGCTGTCGGATGAGTTCGGCAAGTCTTTGGTCGCCGATTTCAAGGCCAAGAATCCGAAGGTCGTGATCGGGCACAGCACGGTGAAGAACGGCAATATCGAGGTCGCGATGGAAGGCGAGATGACGTTCCCTGGCGAGAAACCCGATGCGACCGTGACCGTCGACGTCGCCGGCTATGACAAGATCGTCGATGCCCTGAAGGAAGGGGCCAAGAGCGATGAGCAAATGGCGCAGGCCTTCCCGTTTGCGTTGGCCGTCAAAGGTTTTGGCAAGGCGCTGCCGGATGGCCGGCTGGAGTGGATGATCAACACCAAGGCCGACGGGTCCGTCACGGTCAACGGCGCCATGCTGAAGGGGCCGGATGCCGCCCAGGACGACAGCGCGGGCCAGGATGACAACTCGGGTGATGACAGCTCGAACGGGACGGACGATTCCACCGGCGGCGACGATTCGGACGGCGGCGACAACGGCGGGGCGGGCGCGAAGCTGCAGCCCTGAGCAGCGTGGTTAGGTCCCCAGCCCGGGTGCCCGATCTCAATTCAAGAGGAGAATTATTGTGAGCCGCGCGTTGTCACTTGCCTTGCTGCTTACATTGAGCGCGCCGGCCTTCGGCCAAACTGTCGATGGTCCGGGAGCAAAGCAGCTTTCAGACAATCTGGCGCGTTATGTCGGCCAAGCGGCGATCGAGGAAGGCATCCTGAAGGTCTCCGTCGATGGCGAGGTCTACAGGATCGGCTTTGACTTCGGTGCTCTGCTAAGGAAAAACCACAGCAAGGATCCGCTGACGTTCAATCTTGCGCCTTTTGCTCTGTTGACGAAGCCGCGCAGTGACGGAACCTGGAGCCTGTCGTCGGATATCACGCCTGATGCCTTCCTCGATGTCGAGGGGCCGTACGGCGTGCGTTTCTCAGTCTCCGGCTCCGCATTCGGCGGCATCTACGATCCGGGATTGGCGGTGTTCACCAGCGGTGCTGGTTCGATGGCCGGCATGAAGGTGATATCAAGAGATCCCAAGGAACCGATGGATCTGAGTATCGGTGGCGGCGCATCAACTTTGAACGCCAGCAAAGCCGCGGGCGGCGGCGTCGATCTGGCCATGACGCAGACGATAGCCGGCTTCGTAGAAACCGCCGTTGTCGCCGAAGGTGGGACCGGGCCGAAAGTGCCGGTCACGATGAAGTCGCCGAAGGTATCGGTGGAGATGACTGGAAAGGGCGTGCGTACGAAGGCGTTCCTCGATCTTCTCGGCTTTGCCATTGCCAATCAGGACGAAGCTTCGCTGAAGGCCAATCAGGCTCAGCTCAAATCATTACTGACGAGCGCATTGCCCCTGTGGGAGCGCTTGGAAGAGAGCTATCGCTTTGAGGGTCTAAGCTTTGCAAGTTCAATGGGTAATTTCGGGCTCGCGGAATTGAGCGCTACGACCGGCATCGACGGCATCTCCACCAATGGGAAGATCGACTACCGGATCAAGGCAGCCGGCTTGACTGTTCCCCGGCATCTTCTGCCAAGCTGGAGCGCCGCATTATTTCCCACCGAGGTCGAATTGATTTTCGGCGGTGTCAATCTCGATCTCGACAGCATGGCGAACAAGGCGATCGAAGCCTTTGATCTCAACAAGAACCCGCCGCTGTCGGACGAATTCGGCAAGGCCTTGGTCGCCGATTTCATGGCCAAAAGCCCGAAGATTGTGCTCCGACACAGCACAGTGAAGAACGGCGACATCGAGGTCGCCATGGAAGGCGATATGACGTTCCCCGGCAAGAAACCCGATACAATGATGACGGTGGACGTTGCAGGTTACGAAAGGATCGTGGAGACCTTCCAGACGGCCGCCAAGAGCGACCAGCAGGCCGCGCAGATTTTCCCGGCTACACTCGCTATCAAAGGATTTGCCAAAACACTGCCGGACGGCCGACTGGAGTGGGTGATCAACGTCAAGGCTGACGGCTCGATCATTGTCAACGGCGCCATGTTGAAGCCGGCCAATGCCGTTCAGGACAACCCCATTATCGACCCAAGCGATGCTACCGTCCCGGACAATGACTCGGGCGAGAATGACAATGGCGGGGCAGGGGCGAAACTGCAGCCCTGAGCGCTCGCACTAAAGCCCGAGAGCGCCCGCAATCCTGGGCGCTGCCTCTCGCCAGTCCTCGACCGAGACGATGTCGCCGGGCATCGGCGGCAGGAAGGCGCGCAGCGCGTTGTCGGCCATCAAATGGAAGAGGTGGGCATCCGCCACGGAGTTGCGCGCCGAGACCAGATTGGAGGGTTGGTCGTCGACGAAAGCGACCGGCCGCCCCTTGGCGCCGCGCAGTTTGGCGATCGCCGGACCTTTCGCCATTTCCGTCGTCAGCAACGGATAGTTCAGGCCAAGCGCATCGAGATGCGCCCGGCGCGCGGCGCGATGCTTGTGCGGCATCGCCGTCAGCATGACGATCTCGGCGTGCCCGCCCAGTGTCGCCAGGGCCTCGGCGGCGCCTTCCGCGATGCTCTGCCAATCGGCCTGGGCATCGAAGAAATCGCCGAGCAGGGCCGTCACCTCCGGCTGCTCTATCAGCCGGCCGGTTGCCGTCTCGGCGATGTTGCCGGTGAGACGGAAGGAGGCGAGCGTCAGCTGGAAGCCGCGCGTTTTCAAGAAATGCGGGAAGGGACGCACGAATTCCAGCACGACATCGTCGACGTCGAGCACCAGCAGCGGCCGGTCGTCGGCGGCAAGCTCTTCGATCTGCCGCGCCGTCTCGGGATCGTCGCTCATGTCGAGCGCTCGTGATCGTCGTTGCCGAGCGGAAGCGCGCGCAGTGCCTTGCCGACGGCGGCCGGCGGCGTGCCGGTCTCCTCGGCGAAGCGCAGAAGCGTCGGCTCGTGAGCGAGGACAAATTGCAGAACGCCGGCAAGGAAGCCGGGCTCCGCGGCGGCCTTGCGGATCGACTGAGCGTCGATGCCGGTGATCGCCAGGAAGCGGGGCAGAAGCTCCGGATCGGCGGCGACGAAGCCCAGCGCCTTGACGGCAATGGTTTCCGCTTCCTCGCGCATTGACGCTGCGTTCGCCATCATTACCTTTGGAATGGTGGATTTTTTGAGTCTCTCTCCGCAGTAACGGCAAGCGTCGCTTGCGGCAAGCCTCCGCTCCCGCCCGTACAACGTCCGAAGGTGGAATTGATGCAGCTTTCCAACCTCCGGTTTCCGTTTCGTCAATCATATTGGGCTAGAGTGGAAAAGGGTTGGGTGCGGTCCGAAGAGACGCATTGCGATGGTCTTCGGTTCCGAGGGCGATCGGAACGGGAAATTGATGGCTAAGAAGGTCATGATCGTCGAGGACAACGAGCTCAACATGAAGCTCTTTCGTGACCTCATCGAAGCCAGCGGTTACGACACGGTTCGCACGCGCAATGGGCTGGAGGCGCTGGATCTGGCGCGCCAGCACCGGCCGGACCTCATCCTGATGGACATCCAGTTGCCCGAAGTCTCCGGCCTGGAAGTGACGAAATGGCTGAAGGAAGACGACGAATTGCATTCGATCCCCGTTATCGCCGTCACCGCCTTCGCCATGAAGGGCGATGAGGAGCGCATTCGCCAGGGTGGGTGCGAGGCCTATATCTCCAAGCCGATCTCGGTGCCGCGCTTCATCGAGACGATCAAATCCTATCTGGGCGATGCCTGATGCCTGACACCAGCAGAACCGGAGCCTTTTGAGATGACCGCGCGGATCCTCGTCGTCGACGATATCCCGGCCAATGTGCGGCTGCTGGAGGTTCGGCTGCTTGCCGAGTATTTCGAGGTCCTGACGGCCAACAACGGCCAGGATGCGATCGAGACCTGCGAGAACGGCAAGGTCGACGTCGTGCTGCTCGACGTGATGATGCCGGACATGGACGGGTTCGAGGTCTGCAAGCGCCTTAAGAGCGATCCGGCGACCTCGCATATCCCGGTCGTGATGATCACCGCGCTCGACCAGGTCTCGGACCGGGTGCGCGGCCTCGAAGCCGGCGCCGACGATTTCCTGACCAAGCCGGTCAACGACCTGCAGCTGATGACGCGCGTGAAAAGCCTGGTCCGGCTGAAGTCGCTGACCGACGAGTTGCGGCTGCGCTCCTCGACCACGCGCAATATCGGCATCGAAGAACTCTTAAGCCGCGATTTCGCGACCGAGGACGTCAAGCCGAAGGTGCTCCTTATCGACGAGCGCAGGTCTTCGGTCGAACGCATCCGGAAGATGCTGCGCCATAGCGCCGAACTCGATGTCGCGACCGATCCGAATGCCGGGTTCTTCCAGGCCGCCGAGACGGCATACGAATGCGTGCTGATCTCGACCGCCTTCGCCGACTTCGATGCGCTGAGACTCTGCTCGCAGCTGCGTTCGCTCGACCGCACCCGCTTCCTGCCGATCATGCTGCTCGCCGACGAGGGCGAGGAAGGCCGCATCCTGCGCGGCCTGGAACTCGGCATCAACGACTACCTGATCCGGCCGATCGACCAGCACGAGCTGACGGCGCGCCTGCGTACGCAGGTGCGGCGCAAGCGCTATAACGACCAATTGCGCGCCAGCGTGGCCCAGACCATCGAGATGGCGGTGATCGACGGGCTGACCGGGCTTCACAACCGGCGCTACCTCGACAGCCATCTGCAGACGCTGTTCGACCGCGCCGTGGCGCGGCGGCGACCGCTGTCGGTGATGATCACCGACCTCGATCGCTTCAAGTCGATCAACGATACCCACGGCCATGACGGCGGCGACGATGTTCTGCGCGAGTTCGCCAGGCGGCTGCGCAAGAATGTGCGCGGCATCGATCTCGCCTGCCGCTTCGGCGGCGAGGAGTTCGTCGTGGTGATGCCCGACACCGACGGCGCCGTCGCCGAGAAGGTTGCCGAGCGCATCCGTGCCGAGATCGCGCAGGCGCCGTTTGCCATCGGAAACGACGGCAAGGCGATCGAGGTCACGGTCAGCGTCGGCGTGTCCTCGCTGCTGAAAGGGACCGACAGCGTCGCCGCGCTGATGAAGCGTGCCGACCTTGCGCTCTATGAAGCCAAAAGCGGCGGCCGCAACCGGGTGGTCGCCAAGGCTGCCTGAAGCGCGTCGCGATGAAACGGATTCAGGCGACGCGCTTAAGTCCTTGTTTTGATCCATGTCGTTGTCCCAAAACCGCTGCGCACTTTTGGGCGACATGCATTAAAGCGCGTCGCGATCCTTCAGGCTCGTTCCATGCACTTTAGATTTTGATTTTGCGCATGTCTTTGTCCCGAAACCAGTTCCCGCTTTCGTGAGACATACTTTGATAAAGGCGCTGACTCTCGGTCGTCCCGACAGGGTTACGAATTTACCTTAACCCAAGCGATTCGCGAGCGGTGGTTAAGAAATGGTTGATTTTTATAAGGTCTTGCGCAAATCTGCTGGGCATAGACAGAAGACGAGGCCGGCACGAGGGTAGACTAACCGGCCCGATCTAAAAATACCCCATGATGCTCAGGTCCGCCGCATCTCCTGGGTCCGTGGGGTCGGCCGGCCGGCGCTGGCACATAGTGGCCTCCTCGTACCGCTGCCAAACGCCGACCGGCCCCCTTTTTGAAAAACCGACATCGGAACCTGCGCTGAACAGCGGCGCGGTTCCCTTGTCGCCCGGTCTCTCCGCAAAACAAAAACGCCGCCCTAAAGGGCGGCGATTTGATTTCTCGGGATAACCAGATTACTTGATCTTGGTTTCCTTGAACTCGACGTGCTTCTTGGCGATCGGATCGTACTTGCGGAACGAGAGCTTGTCCGTCTTGGTACGGCTGTTCTTGCTGGTCACGTAGAAGAACCCGGTGTCGGCGGTCGACAGAAGCTTGATCTTGATGTTTGCGGCTTTGGCCATGATGTTCGTCCGTTAATGTTCGTGGAGTTTTGGCCGCTGGAGCACGGGGAAAACACCCGGACGCGGGAAACTTGGCGCGACACATAAAGAACGCGCCCGGAAAGTCAAGCCCGGGTGCCCTCCTTGCCTCGTCCGGCGCGGCCGATTTTACCGCTTCAAGCGTTCTCGCCGATCAGCCGACCCGCCTTTTTCCAGTCGCCCGTCGTGTTCCACCAGCGGTTCGGATTGGCGCGATCGTCAAGGCCCTTGGAACGGCTGGCGAGCAGCGGCTGGATGCGGATGACGGGCTCCTGGTAGGAATGGGCCTGGAATATCGCCTCAACGACATGGGCGGCGAGGGCCTGGTCGTCGGCGATCTCGAACGACACTTCGACGGTGCCGGGCCGCCGCCGCAAGTCGGTCTCGGCGCCGGCGGCAGCGCCTTCGAGCGGCCGGTAACGCTCGATGCCTTGCGCCGACTGATAGGCGTTGGAGTCATACTTGCCCATGCGCAGCGGCGTGATGGCCACTACAGCCTCCATAATGCGCTCGACATCGGCGGCCGGCGCCTGGAATGTAACGAGCAGAAGCAATTCCATCCTGAGGGATTTGGTTTCAAAGCCACTGTCGATCATCGCAATTCTCCTGCCTGCGTTTTGGAGGCAGGGTATAGCAGGGGTGCTACTGACACGGTGATGTCAGCAGAGCCAGTACCGGCGACGTTCGGGTGCTAGATGATCCTGCGCACCAGCCTGACCAGGATCAGAACCATATAAGCGGCGAAGAACAAGGCCAGCGACCAGCCGAAACCGGATGGACCGAAGGCATCCATGCCGATGCCGATCGCCTGCGGACCCAGCACCATGCCGACGCCATAGCAAAGCACGAAGGCCGCATTGGCGGACGCCAGTTCATGGCCGGAAAGCTGGGAGCCGAGATGGGCAAGGCCGATCGTGTACATGGCGGCGACGACGCCGCCCCAGACGAACAGGAGGGCGGCCATCAGATGCCAGTTCTGCGCGAAGTATGGCATGAAAATGGTGCCGACGAGGCCGACGGTGGCGCAGGCCAGAAGCAGATGGCGCCGGTCCGAGACACGGTCGCTGATCATGCCGATCGGGATCTGCAGAAGCACATTGCCGAGCCCGATCATCGTCAGCAGGAGCGCCGCGTCGGCCTCCGAATAGCCGATGCGGCTGCCATAGACGGGGAACAGCGAGAAGCCGCCTGTCTCGACGGCGCCGAAAACAAGAACGGCGAAGGTCGCGGTCGGCACCAGCCAGATGTAGCGCAGGAAATGACTGGTTTCGCTGTCGGCGACGATGGTCGGGCTCTCGTTGCGGGCCGCCAGCACTGGAATGGCGGCAAGCGTCACCAGCGCTATGGCGACGCCGAATGGCAGAAAGCCCGTGCTGCCGAGATGGGCGAACAGCCACGGTCCGGCCGCGAAGCCGAGCGACAGCACGGTGGCGTAGATGCCAAGCACAAGGCCGCGCCGGCTCGGCGGGGCAGAGGTGCTGATCCAGAATTCCGACAGGATGAACAGCACCGTCAGCGAGATATGCAGGGCGACGCGGAGCGGAAACCACATCCAGAAGTCCGGCGCGAAATGGAAGCCGACGAAGGCGAGCGCGCCGATGGCAATCATCAAAAGCATGGTCCAGGCGACGCCGAGCCGCATGGCAAGCGGCGTGGCTAAAGGCGCGCCGGCAATCGAGGCGAGGCCGGCGACGGCCGTGTTGAGGCCGATCATCGACGCGGAATGGCCGCGGCTTTCCAGAATGACGCTAAGCAGCGGCATGCCGAGGCCGATGGCGATGCCGACGACGCTGATCGAGGAGATCGCCGCGATCATCGGCAGCCAGTGTACGCGTTCGTCGCCCTGTTCTTGGGTATCGACCGTCATGGATATGGATGCTCTGCTTCTAAAGGACTTCGCGGACGAAGCGGTTTCGGATGAGCCGGAAGAACGGCACTGCGCGCCCCGGTCGCAGCAAGGGATCGTCGGCGAGCCGCGTCTCCAGTTCTTCCAGGATCATGCGGGTAATGTCGGGAATATCGGCCTTGCGCGCCTCGGCAAGCGGCAGCCAGACGAGCTCTTCCAATTCGTTGGTCGGGCCGCCGTCGGGCAATTCCACGGCAACGTCGTGGCGCCAGGCGCTGAAGAAACGCGTGTCGAAGCGGCGCACACGATTGGGCGGGGTGATGGCACGGGCGATGAGGCGGAGCACGTCCAGCGATGGCATGACGCCATGTTCGACGAAACCCTGCCAGTCGCGCTTTGAGGTCGAGAAGGCGCCTTTGCGTCCGATCAGCAGACCGGCTTCCTCATAGGTTTCGCGAATCGCCGACAAAGCGATGGCGCGTGCCCGTGTAGCGTTCGTACGACCAGGGCCAGTGGCCAGCTTGGTCTCTTCCTCGCGATGCAGCGGGGCGGCTACGGAAATGCGACTATCCGCCGGGTCGGTGCGGCCGCCGGGAAAAACGAATTTTCCGGGCATGAAGGCGTGACCGGCGTGACGGCGGCCCATCAGCACCAGAACATCCTTGTCCCTGCGATCGAGCAGAATGAGGGTCGCGGCATCACGCGGACGCAATGCCCGGCCGCTGCGCACGGCCAGGCCTTTATCGAGCTTGTCGACATCCGCCTTGGTCATTCCTTCCATGCGCTCGACCTAGCGGAAACTTCTCGGCTGCGAAAGTGGCTTGCGCGTCGCGGCCTTTGCACCAGGGCCGACAGCGGTGCCGCCAAGCTTATCAATGGCTCTCGAACTCGTCCTTCGCGTCGCCGAAGCCGTGCATATACAGCGCCCATTGCAGGCCGATGACGGCGCCCTTGACCGGCTGCAACAGCACGAGCGCGAGAATGATGGTCAGCGGCACCCAGATCAGCGCGTGCTGCCAAGTCGAGAGCGTCGAGGTAGCCTCGACGGCCATGAAGCCGCCAACCACGATGTGGCCGACAATGACGATGACCAGATAGGCAGGCAGGTCGTCCGCGCGATGGTGATGAAGCTCTTCGCCGCAGACCTCGCACTTGTCCACGGGCTTCACGAAGGCGCCGAACAGCTTTCCCTTGCCGCAATGCGGGCAGCGGCCGAGCAGACCGCGCTTCATCGCCGTCCACAGCGGACGGGCGACGCGGCCGGAGTGATGCTCGCCACCGAAAACCTGTTCTTCCATCTGCAAGTCGCCTGGCATCATCTTCTCCTGCCGCGCGGTCCCGAACGCGATTGCGAGGCGCGGGCGCGGCCCTTGGCCTTGTGGAACGACCGCTTCGACCCGGGCAGGGGCTTCGGGTCGGTCAGCATCTCGAAACGCATCGCGCCAGCCATCGGCGCGACCTCAATCAGTCTGACCTCGACGCGATCGGCAAGCTGATAGCCCTTGCCGGTGCGTTCCCCGAACAGCGATCGGGCGGTTTCGTCGTAGATATAGTAATCGCCGCCCAAACTTGACACCGGAATAAAGCCGTCCGCTCCATACTGCGGCAATTGGACAAAGAGTCCTGCCTTAGTGACGCCGGAGATGCGCGCGTCGAATGCGTCGTTGACGCGCTCGGCGAGATAGGCGGCGATCAGGCGGTCGACGGTATCGCGTTCGGCCGCCATGGCGCGGCGCTCCGTGGCCGAGATCAGCGCGGCGACCTCTTCCAGCCGGTCCGCCTCCTGTTGCGTCAGACCGCCAGGCCCGAGACCAAGTGTCGCGATCAGCCCGCGGTGCACGATCAGATCGGCATAGCGGCGGATCGGCGAGGTGAAATGCGCATAGCGCCTGAGATTGAGGCCGAAATGGCCGATGTTCTTCGGCGAGTATTCGGCCTGGCTCTGCGAGCGCAGCACCACCTCATTGACCAAAGCCTCATTGTCCGCGCCGCGCACGCGTTCCAGGATGCCGTTGAACTGGCTCGGCCGCATCTGCGCACCGCGCGCCAGGGACAGGCTGAGCGTTTGCAGGAACTCGCGCAGCGATTCCTGCTTGGCGAGCGAGGGCGCGTCATGGATGCGGTAGACGAGGGCCCCCTTCTTGCCCTCCAATGTCTCGGCGGCCGCGACATTGGCCTGGATCATGAACTCCTCGATCAGCTTATGCGCGTCGAGGCGCGCCGGCACGATGACACGATCGACCGTGCCGTCGGATTTCAGCAGGATCTTGCGCTCGGGTAGGTCGAGTTCCAGCGGCTGACGGGCGTTGCGGCCGCGCTTCAGCACGGCATAAGCATCCCATAACGGCTTCAGCACGTTATCCAGGATCGGCCGCGTCTTGTCGTCGGGAACGCCGTCGATCGCGGCCTGCGCCTGCGGGTAGGCGAGCTTGGCCGCCGACTTCATCATGACGCGATGGAAGGAATGGCGCAGCTTGCGACCCTCGGCCGAAAAGGTCATGCGGACCGCGATGGCCGGCCGGTCCTCGCCTTCGCGCAGCGAGCAGAGGTCGTTGGAGATGCGCTCGGGCAGCATCGGCACGACACGATCGGGGAAATAGACCGAATTGCCACGCTTCAGCGCCTCGCGGTCGAGTGCGGTGCCATAATGGACGTAAGCTGCGACATCGGCGATCGCCACGGTGGCGATGACGCCGCCGGGATTCTTCTCGTCTGGATCCGGCATGGCGAAAACCGCGTCGTCATGGTCCTTGGCGTCGGCCGGATCGATGGTCACCAGCGGCAGATCGCGCCAGTCCTCGCGGTGATCAAGCGTTGCCGGCTTCACCGCGTCGGCCTCGGCAATCACGTCCGCAGGAAACACATGGGGAATGTCGTGGGCATGGATTGCGATCATCGAGACCGCCTTCTCGCTGCTCAAGGATCCCAGCACCGCCAGCACCTTGGCGCGCGGCAGGCCGAAGCGCGAGGCGCGTGCCGGCTCGACCTCCACGAGGTCGCCGTTCCTGGCGCCGTTCTGGAATTCCTTGTCGACGATCAGTTCGGGCTGGCGCCGTTCGACAGGCTCGATGCGGAACGTACCATCCTTCAGCACGCGGAAGATGCCGAGCACCGCCTCGCTGCGCTTCTCGAAGATCTTCATCACCCGCCCGGTATAGGCAGGGCCTGACGGATCGTCGGTCGGGAAGGTCTTGGCGAGCACGCGGTCGCCGATGCCGGGCACCGGGCCGCCGGCGCCGCGCGAGATGCGGATCGCGATGACGGGCGGCGAACCGGCGCCGGTATATTCGTTCGGATGCGCCAGAAGCATGCCATCGTCGTCGCGGCCGAAAATATCGAGCACGGCGACGTGAGGCACGGCTCCCGCGCGGGTGAGGCGCTTCCGCTCCTTGTTAAGCAGGCCTTCGTCCTGCAGGTCGCGCAACAGGTCCTTCAGCCAGATGCGGTCCTCGCCGCGCAGCGCGAAGGCCTTGGCGATCTCGCGCTTGCCGGAGCGGTCGGGATTTTCGGCGATGTAGCGCAGGATTTCGTCGCGCGAAGGCCGGTAGTCGTCCTTGACCTTGGCCCTCGTGTCGGCGTTGCGCGGATCGCCGTGGCTTCTTCCGGAGATCCTGCGCGCCACGTCCTGCTATCCCTTCTTTGCGGCCCGGCGGAAGGGTTTTTTACCGCCACCGCCCTTGGCTTCCTTCTCGGCAATCAGGGCGAGCGCATCTTCCATCGTCACCGATTGCGGGTCCTTGCCCTTGGGCAGAGTCGCATTGACCTTGCCGTAGTTGACATAGGGCCCGTATTTGCCGTCGCGCACGACGATCTTGCCGCCGCCGTCGGGATGGTCGCCGAGTTCCTTCAGCGCCGCCGGCGTGGCGCCATTGCGGCCGCCCTTGCCCTTCTGGTGCTTCTCGGCAATCACCGAGACGGCGCGGTTCAAGCCGATCGAGAACACGTCCTCGATGCTTTCCAGATTGGCATAGGTGCCGTCGTGCAGCACGAACGGGCCGTAGCGTCCGAGGCCGGCCGAGATCATCTTGCCGGATTCCGGATGCTTGCCGACATCGCGCGGCAAGGCCAGCAGCGCCAGCGCCTTCTCGTGGTCGATCGAGTCGGGCGTCCAACCCTTGGGCAGGCTCGAGCGCTTGGCCTCCTTGCCTTCGCCGCGCTGGATATAGGGGCCGAAACGGCCGCTGCGCAGCGTGATTTCCTCGGCCGTGTAAGGATCCTTGCCGAGCAGCTTGACGCCGTCCTCGCCATTGCCGTTCTCCCCGTTGGGATTGGCGGCGTCGCCGAGTTGGCGGGTGTAGGAGCATTCCGGATAGTTCGAGCAACCGACGAAGGCGCCGAATTTGCCGAGCTTCAGCGAGAGATTTCCTGAACCGCATTTCGGGCAGATGCGCGGATTGGAACCGTCCTCGCGCTCCGGGAACACCAGCGGCGCGAGTTCTTCGTTGAGCGCGTCGAGCACGTCGGTGACACGCAGTTCCTTGATGTCGTCGACAGCGCCGGAGAAATCCTTCCAGAAGTCGCGCAGCACATCCTTCCAGGCGAGCTTGCCGTCGGAAATCTCGTCGAGCTTTTCCTCGAGCGATGCGGTGAAGTCATATTCGACATAGCGCTCGAAGAAGCTTTCGAGGAAGGCCGAGAGCAGCCGGCCCTTGGCCTGCGGCACCAGCCGGCGCCGGTCGATGGTGACGTAATCGCGATCCTCGAGCGTCTTCAGGATTGCCGTGTAGGTCGACGGTCGGCCGATGCCGAGCTCTTCCAGCTTCTTGATCAGCGACGCCTCGGAGTAGCGCGGCGGCGGCTCGGTGGTGTGCTGGGTGGCGTTGATCGCCTGGCGGGCAAGCTGCTCGCCGGAGCGTATCTCTGGCAGGCGGCGGTTTTCCTCGTCTTCCGCGTCCTCGTCCTTCTGGTCGGTATAGGCGGCGATAAAGCCGTCGAAGCGGACGACCGAGCCGATCGCGCGCAGCTCGGCGGTGCGGGCGCCATTGACCGCCTCGATCTCGACCGTGGTGCGCTCTATCTCGGCCGGCTGCATCTGGCTGGCGATGGCGCGCTTCCAGATCAGTTCATAAAGCCGCGCCTGGTCGGCATCGAGATATTGCCGCACCGAAGCCGGCGTGCGCATGAAATCCGTCGGGCGGATCGCCTCATGCGCTTCCTGGGCATTCTTGGCCTTGGTGGTATAAAAACGCGGCTTTTCCGGCAGGTATTTCGGGCCGAATTCCTTGGTGATCGCGTCGCGGGCGGCGTCGATCGCCTCCGGCGCCATCTGCACGCCGTCGGTTCGCATATAGGTGATAAGGCCGGCGGTCTCGCCGCCGACATCCATGCCTTCATAGAGTTTTTGCGCCACCTGCATGGTGCGGGTGGCCGAGAAGCCGAGTCCGGAGGAGGCGGCCTGCTGCAGCGTCGAGGTGGTGAAGGGCGGTCCGGGATTGCGCTTGGTCGGCTTGGCCTCGACCGAAAGCGCCTTGAATACAGCGCCTTCCAGCATCGCCTTGATGTCGTCGGCCTGCGCCTTGTTGGCGATGTCGAGCTTCTGCAGCTTCTTGCCGGCGAAGGCGGTCAGCCGCGCCTCGAAATTGTCGTTGCGCGGCGTGTTGAGGATGGCGGCGATCTGCCAGTATTCCTCGCGGATGAAGCGCTCGATCTCGGATTCGCGGTCGCAGACCAGGCGCAGCGCCACCGACTGCACCCGACCGGCCGAACGGGCGCCCGGCAGCTTGCGCCACAACACCGGCGACAGCGTGAAGCCGACCAGATAGTCGAGCGCGCGGCGGGCGAGATAGGCGTCGACGAGCGGCGCATCGATCTGGCGCGGATTGGCCATCGCATCCAGCACCGACGCCTTGGTGATGGCGTTGAACACGACGCGGCTGACCGGCTTGTCCTTCAGCGCGCGCTTCTGCTTCAGGACTTCCAGCACATGCCAGGAAATCGCCTCGCCCTCGCGATCCGGGTCGGTGGCGAGGATCAGCCCGTCGGCATCCTTGACCGCCTTGGCGATGTCGGCAAGGCGCTTGCCGGACGCGGTGTCGACCGACCAGGACATGGCGAAGTCCTCGTCCGGGCGCACCGAGCCGTCCTTGGCCGGCAGATCGCGGACATGGCCGAACGAGGCCAGGACCTTATAGTTCTTGCCGAGATATTTGTTGATTGTCTTCGCCTTGGCCGGCGATTCGACGACGACGACGTCCATGAGGTCTCTTATCAATTAGGAGGTGGCGGAAGAACTCCGCGGTGCACGACGAAATCCCACTCTTTTCGTCGCTCACATGGCCGCGCTTTTGCAATCGGTCAAGGGGAGGCGGCCAATTTGCGAAGCGCCAATCGTCGATACACTCTTAGAGTGTATGGCAAAGATCACATTTTTTGGGGGTCGAGGCGTCCACGTCCCGTATCGCGCCTGACGACCTGCGCCGGCCGGCCGAGTCGAGGTAGTGCCGAGGTGCTGGCCCGCGCCCGGAAAGATCGCCGGCTGCCAAATTAAAACAAATCCGGCAGCCAGGCAGTTTTCCGCATGTCAGCGGTGGGAGGAACTCAATCAGCCTTGACGACGTGCCAGGCGCCGGCGACGCCTTCGCCGGTCATGTCGCCGGCCTTCTTGTCCTTGACGAAGGTATAGACGGGCTTGCCGTCATGGGCCCACATCTTGGTGCCGTCGGTGCGGTCGACGACTGTCCACTCGTCATCGGCCTTGGCGCCGGCCTCGGCCTTCAGCGGCGGCCAGTTGGCGGGGCATTTGTCGTAGCAGTTGGATTTGCCCTTCTCGTCCTTGTCGAAGGTGTAAAGCGTCATGCCTTTGGCATCGGTGTAGATCTTGGTGCCGCCCACTTCGGCTTCCTTCCATGCTTCCGCGGCATGGGACGCGGCGGTGCCGAGCAAAAACGCGGCAAGCCCGAGCGCAATCGCTTTCATGATGAATCTCCCTGAGAACAAGCACGCGGCAATCGCGCGCTTATCCTGACAACGCATCGGGATGGCCGTTTCTTCCTTGGGCCAAGCGGCGACGTGCCACACAATGGTGATTGGCAGGGAGGCTTTCGCATCGCTATATCGGCGCCAGCACAATCGGGGCTCAACAAATGGCATTGGACATCGGCTATGTCAGCGCGGTCGGGGCAGGGGCGATTTCGTTCCTGTCGCCTTGCGTTCTGCCGCTGGTGCCGCCCTATCTCTGCTATATGGCCGGCGTTTCGGTCGACGATTTCCGCGGCAATCAAAGCGTGACGGCAAAGGAAGGCGCGCGCGGCGCGCTGCTCTATGCCTCTTTGGCCTTCGTGCTCGGCTTTTCCACCGTCTTCGTCGCGCTCGGCGCGGGGGCATCGACGATTGGAAGGCTTCTGCGCATCTGGCAAGAGCCGCTGGCGATGGCGGCGGGCGTTCTGATCATCATCATGGGCCTGAACTTCCTCGGCATCCTGCGCATTCCGCTGTTGTCGCGCGAGGCGCGCTTCCAGTCGCAGGGCAAGCCGGCCAGCATGGTTGCCGCCTATGTGATGGGGCTGGCTTTCGCCTTCGGCTGGACGCCCTGCATCGGTCCGGTCCTGGGGCCGATCCTGACTTTGGCCGGCGGGCGCGAGACAGTGGGCGAGGGCGCACTGCTGCTTGCCGCCTATTCGCTCGGCCTCGGCATTCCGTTCCTGATCGCGGCGCTGTTTTCCGGCGCCTTCATGCGTTTCCTGGGAAAATTCCGCGTTCATCTCGGCCGCGTCGAGAAGGCGATCGGCGCGCTGCTGGTGGTGGCAGGTGTGTTCTTCCTGACCGGCGGGGTGCAGAGTGCGTCCTACTGGCTGCTGGAGAATTTCCCGGTGCTGGGACGGCTGGGCTGAAGCTTCAATCCGGAACGACGCTTGAAGGCCGGCGTTATCCGTGCGCAAGCGCGGCGATCGATGGCAAAAGGCGGCGAGGCGATCGTGATAGACAAAGCCGATGTTCAGAAGTTCTTCAAGGCCTATGGGAAGGTCTACAACGACGCTGTCGACGGCAATGTCGACATGGACAATTTTGGAGCGATGTATTCGACCGGATTTGTCTCGGTCACGCCGGCCGGCGTTATGGCCGGCGAGAACGGCAAGCAATTTCAAGATATGATGAGGAAGGGTTTTGAAGCCTATCGGGCGATGGGCAGCAAGACGATGACCTGCAAGGATGTCTCGGTGACGGCTATCGACCAGGACCATTGCGTGGCCAAGGTGCAATGGTCGGGCGAGTATGAGCGCAAGAACAATGAAAATGTGACCATCGATTTCGAGGTCGATTATCTCGTCGAACGGCGCGACGGCAGCCTGAAAGTGTTTGGCTGGATCACCGGCGACGAGCAGGCGGTGTTCAAGAAGCACGGGCTGTTGTAGAGGCGATTCTCCTCATAGACCCGCTGATCAAGAGTCAGCTGCTCCACCATCTCACCGGAACCATCTCACCGGAATTTAACCGCATTGGTGCAGCATGGCCTGCGCTGCTAACATGCGTTGATTCAAACCATTTCATACGGTTGCCCATCCATGAGCCAGAGATCCTGCCTGTCCGTCATCCTCGCCGCCGGGGAGGGCACGCGCATGAAAAGCGCGATGCCCAAGGTGCTGCACGCCATTGCCGGCCTGCCGATGGTCGCTCACGTCGTGAAGGCCGCCGAAGCGGCTGGGGCCACGGGTCTGGCGCTGGTGATCGGGCATGGCACTGAGGAAATGCGCAAGGCGGCACAGAAATTCGCGCCGAAGGCTCAGACTTTCGTGCAGGAGAAGCGGCTCGGCACCGCGCATGCCGTGCTCGCCGCTCGCCAAGCGATATCAAAGGGTTATGACGATGTCCTGGTGATGTTCGGCGACACGCCGCTGATCGACGCGCAAGCGCTGGCCAGCGCGCGACAGAAACTGGCGGAGGGTGCCGCCGTCGCGGTCATTGGTTTCCGCCCGCCGAGCCCGGTCGGCTATGGCCGTTTGATCGAAAAGGACGGCCGTCTCGTCGCCATCCGCGAGGAGAAGGACTGCTCCGAAGACGAAAAGAAGATCGGCTTCTGTAACGCCGGCATGATGGCGGTGGCTGGCAAGCACGCGCTGCAACTGCTCGACAAGGTCGGCAACAAGAACGCCAAGGGCGAGTTTTATCTCACCGACATCGTCGAGATCGCCGACGCGGAAGGCCTCGATGTGGTGGCGACGGAAGCAAGCTTCGAGAACGCGCTCGGCATCAACAACCGGGCCGAGCTCGCCGAGGCGGAAGCGATCTGGCAAACGCGCCGGCGGCGCGAGGCGATGCTTGCAGGCGTGACGCTGATCGCGCCCGAGACCGTCTATTTCTCGCACGACACCGAAATCGGCGCCGATACGGTCGTCGAGCCGAATGTCTGGTTCGGGCCGGGCGTCAGGATCGCGGCGGGCGCCAAGATCCACGCTTTCAGCCATATCGAGGGCGCGACGATCGCCTCGAATTGCGATGTCGGGCCGTTCGCGCGGCTGCGTCCGGGCGCCGATCTGAAACAAAAGGCCAAGGTCGGCAATTTCTGCGAGGTCAAGCAGGCGACGATCGAGGAAGGCGCCAAGGTCAATCACCTGACCTATATCGGCGACGCGCGTGTCGGCGCCGGTGCCAACATCGGCGCCGGCACCATCACCTGCAATTACGACGGTTACTCGAAATTCTTCACCGATATCGGCGAGGGCGTCTTCGTCGGCTCGAATTCCTCGCTGGTGGCGCCGGTCACGATCGGCAAGGGCGGGTATATCGCTTCCGGCAGCGTGATCACCGAAAGCGTGCCCGACGACGCGCTCGCCTTCGGCCGCGCCCGCCAGAAGACGATCCCCGGCAAGGGCAAGGAGCTGCGCGAGCGCTTTGCCTCGGCCGCCGCGGCGAGGAAGAAAGCGGCGGAATAATCCTCAAACGGTGTCTTCGACGGTGTTGCCGAACGAAGCCGTTACCTCGATCCTGCCGACGATCGCCTTATTGAAGGCGGGCAAATCCTCGGCGGGTATCCAGTATTCGAGATGCGCCCTGCTGCCGGCATGCTCGACCCGATAGCGGTCGAGAAAGCTCTTTTGAACCTCGAACCGCGTTACGAAGCCGGAGCCGCTCGCCGGCACGTTCCAGTCGCGGGCGATCTGGACTGCATAGGCTTCGGAAAGAACCGGATAGAAGATCGGCTGCTCGGGCAGTCGGGGCGGAAACTCCCGCATCCCCGCTGCCTCGATCAGCTTCAGCTCCCGCGGCCCGACTGGCCGCCACAGCGTCACGGTGACTTGGCTATTGTTCATCCTTCGATCCTGACCCGATCCGATAATCCGAAACTCAGAAGCGAAAAACCGAGCAATTGCAATAATCGGATTGCAAGAACGGTATGGCATGGTGCATGCACCATCGACTGTTTCCGGTGATACGGAACGAAACGCAAAGTGACTTCCGCGGCGGCCCGGCAATCCTTAGATAGCGCTGGGTTTCCGTGACAAAAATCGGGGCAAACGGCCATGTGCGGTATCGTCGGAATTGTCGGCCGGAGCCAAGTCGCGCCGCTCATTGTCGATGCACTGAAGCGGCTGGAATACCGCGGCTATGACTCTGCCGGTGTCGCGACCATCGAGAAGGGCGAGCTTGGGCGCCGCCGCGCCGAAGGCAAGCTGGTCAACCTCGAACGCCGGCTGAAGGAGGAGCCGCTCGACGGCACGATCGGCATCGGCCATACGCGCTGGGCGACGCATGGCGTGCCCAACGAAACCAACGCGCATCCGCATTTTTCCAACGGCGTCGCCATCGTCCACAATGGCATCATCGAGAATTTCGCCGAACTGCGCGACGAACTCACCCGCGACGGCTACACCTTCTCCTCGCAGACCGACACCGAGGTCGTCGCGCATCTGGTGGCGCGCGAACTGGCCAAGGGGTTGAAGCCGGTGGAAGCCGCGCATGCGGCGCTGAAGCGGCTCTCGGGTGCCTTTGCGCTGGCAATCATGTTCAACGGCGACGAGGACCTGATCGTCGGCGCCCGCAACGGTCCGCCTTTGGCCGTCGGCCACGGCGAGGGCGAAATGTTCCTGGGTTCCGATGCGATTGCGCTGGCGCCCTTCACGAATTCAATCACCTATCTCGAGGATGGCGACTGGGCGGTCGTGCGCCGCAATGGCGTCGCGATCTACGACATCGATGGCAAGAAAGTCAGCCGCAAGCGCCAGCAGTCGCTCTCGACCAGCTTCATGGTCGACAAGGGCAACCGCCGGCATTTCATGGAAAAGGAAATCCATGAGCAGCCGGAGGTGATCTCGCACACGCTGGCCCGCTACGTGGATTTCGTCTCCGGTGTGTCGAAGCCGCTCGACCTGCCGTTCGAGTTCGCCAAGATCGGCCGGCTGGCGCTCTCGGCCTGCGGCACCGCCTATCTCGCCGGGCTGATCAGCAAATACTGGTTCGAGCGCTATGCGCGGCTGCCGGTCGATATCGATGTCGCTTCGGAATTCCGCTACCGCGAGATGCCGCTGTCTGCCAACGATGCGGCTTTGTTCATCTCGCAGTCGGGAGAGACCGCCGACACGCTCGCCTCGCTGCGCTACTGCCGCAAGGCCGGCATGAAGATCGGCGCGGTCGTCAATGTGCGCGAATCGACCATGGCGCGCGAGTCCGACGTCGTGCTGCCGACGCTTGCCGGGCCCGAGATCGGCGTCGCCTCGACCAAGGCTTTCACTTGCCAGCTGTCGGTGCTGGCCTCGCTCGCTGTGCGCGCCGGCGTGGCGCGCGGCACCATCTCGCGCGACGAGGAACGGCGGCTGGTGCGCGAGCTTTCCGAAGCGCCGCGCTATGCGACGCAGGTGCTGAAGCTCGACGAGCAGATCGAGCGCATCTCGCGTGAGCTCTCCCGCTACAAGGACGTGCTCTATCTCGGCCGCGACACCAATTTCCCTTTGGCCATGGAAGGCGCGCTGAAGCTCAAGGAAATCTCCTACATCCATGCCGAGGGCTATGCCGGCGGCGAGCTGAAGCACGGACCGATCGCGCTGATCGACGAAAAAATGCCGGTGATCGTGATCGCGCCGCATGACCGCATCTTCGAAAAGACCGTGTCCAACATGCAGGAGGTGGCGGCGCGCGGCGGCAAGATCATCCTGATCACGGACGCAAAAGGAGCGGCCCAGGCGGGCGTCAAGACGATGGAGACGATCATCCTGCCCGATGTGCCGGAGATCATCTCGCCGATCATCTACGCGTTGCCGATCCAGATGCTCGCCTATTTCACCGCCGTGTTCATGGGCACCGACGTCGACCAGCCGCGCAACCTGGCGAAATCGGTGACGGTCGAGTAAGGCGACATCTGGCGCCACGCCGGACCGTATCAATCAGTGATACAGGCCTCTTGCCCCTGATTTTGTATCAAGGTATGATACAAAACGTGGGGGAAAGCCGTTGATCGTCTCGTTCAAAGGCAAGACGGTGGAAGCGGTGGCCGCGGGGAGGGCGCCAAAAGGATTTCCATCCGATTTGGTCGGCCGTGCCGAGCGCCGGCTTCGGGCAATCGACAATGCCGTCCAATTGAACGACCTTCGGTCACCGCCAGGAAATCACCTTGAGACGTTGAAAGCAGATCGTGCCGGGCAGCATTCGATACGCATCAACGATCAGTGGCGCATCTGCTTCAGATGGACCGCTGCTGGCGCTGAAGACGTGGAGATCGTCGATTATCATTGAGTGGGCAGTCGCCCCAACCTTTTGAGGATACTGAGCTATGCTCAAGTTCGCACGCCCCATACACCCCGGAGAATTCCTGCGCGAGGAGTATCTTGTGCCGCTCGGCATGAGTGCCGGGGCGCTTGCAAAGAAACTCAATCTTCCTCGCACTCGGATCGAGCGCATCGTGAAGGAGGAGGTTGGTCTCACTCCCGATACGGCGCTTCGTCTCGCCAGGTTCTTCAACACCACGCCCGAGTTCTGGATGAACTTCCAGAAGACCTACGAGTTGGAGATCGAAGCGAGGAAAATAGCGGCGGAACTCGAGAAGATCGTACCGCTGGACGCAGCCGCATGACGATCGTTCTTTAAAAACTTCGCAGTTCCAAACCGGCTCGCGGTTCACTAATGTTGCGTCGCAATCTGCGCCGCGGTGACCCCATGTCCGACGCCCCGAAGACTTCAGGCATGACCCGGCTCAGGAACTATTTCCTGACTGGCTTTATCGTCTGCGCACCACTGGCGATCACCGCCTATATCGGCTGGTCCTTCATCGGCTGGGTCGATTCCTGGGTGAAGCCATACATTCCGGCCCGGTACAACCCCGACACCTATCTGCCGTTTCCGGTTCCCGGCTTCGGGTTGATCGTCGCTCTGGTGCTCATCACCTTCATCGGCTTCATGACGGCCAACATCGTCGGCCGCGCCATCGTCAATTTCGGCGAGCGGCTGCTTGGCCGCATGCCGCTGGTGCGCGGCATCTACGGCTCGCTGAAGCAGATTTTCGAGACGGTGCTGTCGAACAAGGGCGACATGTTCCGCCAGGTCGGGCTGGTCGAATATCCGCGCAAGGGCGTCTGGTCGCTGGTCTTCGTCGCCAGCGAGAAGGAGACCGAGATCAACCAGAAGCTCGACCAGGAAGACGATCCGCTGATCGCGGTGTTCATGCCCTGCACGCCGAACCCGACCACGGGCTTTCTGATGTATGTGCACAAATCCGAGATCGTGCCGCTCGACATGTCGATCGAGGACGGCGCCAAGCTGATTGTCTCCGCCGGCATGGTGGCGCCGGAGATCAAAGCCAAGCTGGTGACGCTGAATGGCGAGCACCTTGAAGGACCGCTCGCCAATCCGGCCCTGGGCGCCGCTCAGCCTGCGCGGAGCAGCCGCACCGCTTCGTCGCGGCCGAACAGGTAAAGCAGCAGACGCAGCGCCTCGCCGCGCTCGGACTGCAGCTCCGGATCGCGCGACAGGATCAGCCGCGCGTCGTCGCGCGCGGCTTCGAGCAGGTCGGCATGAAACTCGAGGCGCGCCACCTGAAAGCCGGGCGTGCCGGACTGGCGGGTGCCCAGCAACTCGCCTTCGCCGCGCAGCTTCAGGTCCTCCTCGGCGATGCGGAAGCCGTCCTCGGTCTCGCGCATCACCGAAAGTCGGCGCTTTGCGGTCTCGCCGAGCGGGTCCTTGTAGAGCAGCACGCAGGATGACGGCTTGTCGCCGCGACCGACGCGGCCGCGCAGCTGGTGCAGTTGGGCAAGGCCGAAACGTTCGGCATGCTCGATGACCATGATGGTCGCATCCGGCACGTCGACGCCCACCTCGATGACTGTGGTGGCGATCAGGATACGCGTCTCGCCCTGCTTGAAGGCGCGCATCGCCTCGTCTTTCTCGGGGCCTTTCATGCGCCCGTGCACAAGCCCGATCCGGTCACCGAAGAGCGGTTTCAGCGAGGCGAAACGGTCCTCCGCCGACATCAGCTTGATCTCTTCGGATTCCTCGACCAGCGGGCAGATCCAATAGATTTTCTGGCCTTCGGCAACCGCATCGCGCATGCGCCCGACCAGTTCGTCCAGCCGTTCCATCGGCAAGGTCACGGTGCGGATCGGCTGCCGGCCGGCCGGTTTCTCGGTCAGTTTCGAGACGTCCATGTCGCCGAAGGCGGTCAGCACCAGCGTGCGTGGGATCGGGGTGGCCGTCATCACCAGCATGTCGGGCGCGTCGCCCTTGGCGGTGATGGCGAGCCGCTGGTGGACGCCGAAGCGGTGCTGCTCGTCGACGACGGCGAGCACAAGGTCATGGAATGTCACCGTTTCCTGGAACAGCGCATGCGTGCCGACGACGATGTCGATCGCGCCGCTGGCGAGACCTTCCAGCGTTTCGGCGCGCTCGCGCCCCTTTTCGCGCCCTGTCAGAATGGCGAGGCGCAGGCCGATTTTCTCCGCCAGCGGCGCGATGGTCGCCAGATGCTGGCGCGCCAGGATTTCGGTCGGCGCCATCAGCGCCGCCTGGCCGCCGGCCTCGACCGCGCGCGCCATGGCCAGCAGCGCCACCACCGTCTTGCCGGAGCCGACATCGCCCTGCAGCAGGCGCAGCATGCGTTCGGGATCGGCGAGATCGGCGTTGATTTCGCCAAGCGCGAATTCTTGTGAGGGCGTGAGCTTGTAGTGCAGAGCGGCGCGCAGCTTCTCGACGATGCTGCCATCGCCGACCAGGGGCCGCCCCGACAGCCGGCGAATTTTTGCCCGCACCAGCGCCAGCGACACCTGACCGGCCAGCAATTCGTCATAGGCAAGGCGTCGCCAGGCCGATCCATCGACGGCAATGTCGATCGGGTCCTGCGGATGGTGGATGCGGGCAAGCGCGTCGCCGAAGGGCGGGAAGGTATGGCGGCGCATGAAGGCGTCGTCCTGCCACTCAGGCAGTTCCGGCAGGCGGGCCAGCGCCTGTCCGATGGCGCGGCGCAGCACCTTGGCCGACAGGCCGGCGGTCAGCGGATAGACCGGTTCGACCAGCGGCAGCCCCTCGGCCTCGTCGATGGGCGCGATGTGGTCCGGATGGACCATGGTGGGGCGGCCGTTGAACCATTCCATGCGGCCAGAAATCACCACATGCTCGTCTTCCGGCAGCATCTTCTGCAGATAGGCGGCGTGGGCATGGAAGAAGGTCAGCGCGACCTCGCCGGTGTCGTCATGGGCGTAAACCCGATATGGCACCGACCTGTTGCCACGCGGTGGCGGCTGATGGCGGTCGACCCGCACTTCCAGGGTGACGATCTGGCCCTCGGCCGACAGCGCGATGCCGGGCCGATTGCGGCGATCGATCACGGTGTTGGGCAGCACGAACAGTAGGTCGGCGGCGCGCGCGGCGCGATCGCCAAGATCGACCGGCACGATCCGCTCGATCAGCAAGCCAACTTTCGGGCCGACGCCGGCAAGCGAGGTAATCGGGATGAACAAAGGATCGAGGATGGAAGGGCGCATCGTGTCAGCTTATGTCGCGACGGCGGCAGCGCAAGGCTGACACCGGCCTCTATCCACGCTATATGCGCCGCTTTGAACAGGGATGCGGCGCCATGACCGGAACACAGCGATCAAGCGAGGGGCTCGACGCCCGCCGCCGCAAGCTTCTGTTTCGCTCCTGGCATCGCGGCATGCGCGAGATGGACCTGATCCTGGGTTCCTTCGCCGATGCCGAGATCGGCGCCTTGACCGGCGACGAAATCGACCAATATGAAAGACTTCTCGAAATTCCCGACACCGAATTTTTCTTGATGGTCACCGGCGAGCGCCCGGTTCCGCCCGATGTCGATTGCGCGGTGCTGCAGAAGATCCTGGCGTCGCGGCGAACCATGACATTTTGAAGCAAGCATATCCATGAGCCTCATTCCTTCCATCGGCCTGCCCAAGGGCCGCGCCGGCCAGTTCATCGTCGACGGCGTCGCCGACGGCTACGAAGCCTTCGCGCTGGTGCGGACGGCCCACGAGATCGCGCCGGACAAGCCGGTGCTGTTCGTGGCGCGCGACGGCCAGCGCTTGCCGGCGATCATCGAAGCGCTTGCCTTTGCGGCGCCCGGCCTGCCGGTGCTGGAGCTGCCGGCGTGGGACTGCCTGCCTTACGACCGCGTTTCACCTGGCGCCGATGCCGCGGCGCGGCGGCTCGACGCGCTTTCCGCCATGATCGCGCTGGCCAGGAAGCCGCATCGCGCCGTAGTCCTCACCACCGCCAATGCGCTGTTGCAGCGCATTCCGCCGGCCGAGCTGATCGAGGCGCAGACTTTTCACGCCAGACCTGGCAACCAGATCGATATGAACGCGCTGATCGCGCGGCTGGAGATTTCCGGCTTCGAGCGGGTGCCGACGGTGCGCGGCCTCGGCGAGTTCGCGGTGCGCGGTGGCATCCTCGATCTGTTCGCACCGGGATGGAGCGAGGCGCTGCGTCTCGACTTCTTCGGCGACACGCTGGAATCGATCCGCGTCTTCGACGTGGCGACCCAGCGCACCACCGGGCAGCGCAAGTCGATGTCGCTGCAGGCGATGAGCGAGGTGGCGCTGACGCCGGAGACAATCAGCCGCTTCCGCCGCTCCTACATCGAGGCCTTCGGCGCGCCGTCGCGCGACGATGCGCTCTATGCGGCGGTCAGCGAGGGACGGCGCTTCGCCGGCATGGAGCATTGGCTGCCGTTCTTCTACGAACGGCTGGAGACAGTCTTCGACTATCTGCCGGATGCGCCCGTCGTCTTCGACCATCTGGCGCATGAAGCCCTGGCAGAGCGCCACACGTTGATCCTCGACCACTACGAGGCGCGCCGCAAGCAGGCCGACAGCGCGCTCAAGGACGCCGTGCCTTACAAGCCCGTGGCGCCTGACCTGCTTTATCTCTCACCGGAGAATCTCAAATCCTCGCTCGGACCGCGCGAAGACATCGATTTCACGGTCTTCGATGCGCCCGATGTCGGGGCCAAGAAGGTTTTTCACGCCGGCTCGCGGCCCGGCCGCAGCTTCGCCGAGGAACGCGCCGACCCGAACATCAATGTCTTCGATGTCGTCGTAAGGCACATTGCCGACGAGCGCGCCGCGCGTCGCCGGGTGATCGTCGCCGGCTGGACGGAAGGCTCGCTCGACCGCCTCGGCCAGATTCTGGCCGAGCATCATCTTGGCAATCTGAAGCCGGTCGCGACACTTGCCGAGGTCGAAAAGCTCGAGCCGGGGCAGGCGGGTCTTGCCGTGCTGCCGCTCGAATCCGGTTTCGAGACCGACAACATGGTCGTGGTCGCCGAACAGGATATTCTCGGCGACAGGCTGATCCGGCGTTCGAAGCGCAAGAAGAAGGCTTCCGATTTCATCGCCGAGGCTTCATCGCTGTCTTCCGGCGACATCGTCGTCCATGCCGATCACGGCATCGGCCGTTTCATCGGCCTACGCACCATTGAAGCCGTGGGTGCGCCGCATGATTGTCTCGAAATCCACTATGCCGGCGACGACCGGCTGTTCCTGCCGGTGGAGAACATCGAGCTTCTGTCGCGCTACGGGTCGGATTCCGCCGAAGCGACGCTCGACAAGCTCGGCGGCGGCGCCTGGCAAGCGCGCAAGGCGAGGCTGAAGCGGCGCCTGCTCGACATGGCCGGGCAGTTGATCCGCATCGCCGCCGAGCGACAGATGCGTTCTGCGCCAACCATGATTCCCGCCGAAGGAATCTATGGCGAGTTTGCCGCGCGGTTTCCTTACGAGGAGACGGACGACCAGCAGACGGCGATCGATTCCGTCATGGACGATCTCGGCGCCGGCAAGCCGATGGACCGGCTGGTGTGCGGCGATGTCGGCTTCGGCAAGACGGAAGTGGCATTGCGCGCCGCCTTCATCGCGGCGATGGAAGGCTTTCAGGTCGCGATCGTCGTGCCGACCACCTTGCTGTCGCGCCAGCATTTCAAGACCTTCTCGCAGCGCTTTTCCGGTCTGCCGATCCGCATCGCGCAGGCCTCGCGCCTGGTTGGCGCCAAGGAGCTAGCCGAGACCAAGAAGGGCATTGCGGAGGGCACTGTCGACATCGTCGTCGGCACGCACGCGCTGCTCGGCAGCTCCATCACGTTCAAGCGTCTCGGCCTGCTGATCATCGACGAGGAGCAGCATTTCGGCGTCAAGCACAAGGAGCGCCTGAAGGATCTCAAGTCCGACGTGCATGTGCTGACGCTGTCGGCGACACCGATCCCACGCACGCTGCAGCTGGCGCTCACCGGCGTGCGGGAACTGTCGCTGATCGCCACGCCGCCGGTCGACCGCATGGCGGTGCGCACGTTCATCTCGCCCTTCGATCCGCTGGTCATCCGCGAGACGCTGCTGCGCGAGCGCTATCGCGGCGGCCATTCCTTCTATGTCGTGCCGCGCATCAGTGACCTGGCCGAAATCCATGATTTCCTTCGGGAATCCGTGCCGGAGCTGAAGGTCGCGGTGGCGCATGGCCAGATGCCGCCGGGTGAGCTCGACGACATCATGAACGCCTTCTACGACGGCCAGTACGATGTGCTTTTATCGACCACCATCGTCGAATCCGGCCTCGACATTCCGACTGCAAACACGTTGATCATCCATCGCGCCGACATGTTCGGCCTGGCCCAGCTCTACCAGCTGCGCGGCCGCGTCGGCCGCTCGAAGGTGCGTGCCTATGCGCTGTTCACGCTGCCGGCCAACCGCAAGCTGACCGATACGGCCGAGCGCCGGCTGAAGGTGCTGCAGTCGCTCGACACGCTGGGCGCCGGCTTCCAGCTTGCCAGCCACGATCTCGATATCCGCGGCGCCGGCAATCTTCTGGGCGAAGAGCAGTCGGGCCACATCAAGGAGGTCGGCTTCGAGCTCTACCAGCAGATGCTGGAGGAGGCGGTGGCCGAAGTGAAGGATACGGGCGAGGCGCAGGATGGCGGCTGGTCGCCGCAGATCGCCGTCGGCACAGCCGTGATGATCCCCGAAAGCTATGTGCCTGACCTGCAACTCCGCATGGCGCTTTACCGCCGGCTTGGGGACCTCGAAAACACCGAGGAGATCGACGGCTTCGGCGCCGAACTGATCGACCGCTTCGGGCCGCTGCCCGAGGAAGTGACACATCTGTTGAAGATCGTCTTCATCAAGGCGCTCTGCCGCAAGGCCAATGTCGAGAAGCTCGACGCCGGTCCCAAGGGCGTCGTCGTCCACTTCCGCAAGCGCGAGTTCCCCAATCCGGTCGGGCTGGTCAAATTCATCGGCGAGCAGGGCTCGCAGGCCAAGATCAGGGCCGACCACAGCGTGGTCTTCATGCGCGATTGGCCGAATGCCGAAAAGCGCCTGGCAGGATCGGCCGTGGTGATGACGCAACTGGCCCGGCTGGTCGACAAGGCCGCGTAAGTGCACGAACTGCGTTGGGCGCCGGTTGCAGCAGCCGGCGCCCTTGCAAGGAAATAGTAACCTGCCCGCAAAGATCTGAGGCGTTGCAAGACCTGCGACGATTGGGGCTATTGCAGTATTTTTGTGCAATGGGTTCAATTGCCTCTGGAAGTCATCGCTGTAGGGAAAATCCGTGAACCCGCAAACCTTCGATGAATACTGGCTCGGCTACCTTGCCGGCCATTCAAAGCTTTCTACTCGCTTTATCCATTACCTCGGCCTTTTCTTTGCGCCGATCGTCGGCGTCGCGACATCCTTCCTTGTGGTCTGGTGGGCCTTTCTGGTCATCATCCCCGTCTTCTACCTTGCCGCGCTGTTCACGCATCCTTTGCTTGAGCACAACAGCAACAAACCTTACGCGGAACGGCCTTTGTGGAGTGCCATTGCCCTGCTTCGCATGCTTGCGCTCGACTTGACGGGCGGTCTCGGGCGCCAACTGAGGCGCCTGAACGAGGCGGGCAGATAGGCATGGAAACGGCTATTGTCGCTGCCTGCTCGGCCGTGCTGCTGCTTGGGGCCGGGTTTCACGTCTATTGGGGTTTGGGCGGCCGCACCGGCGCCGGCGTTTCGCTGCCTCAACGCGAGGACGGCAGTCCGGCGGTGAAGGAGACGGCCGCCGGCGCCTTGGCAGTTGGGGTGGTTCTGGTGCTGGTTCTGCTGCTCCTTCTTGGTTTCGCCGGCCTGATCCAATTGCCGATACCGCGCAGGCTGCTGAAGATCGGTCTCATCTTGTGGGCGCTCATATTCACCCTACGGGCATTGAGCTGGTCGAGATATTTCGGGCTGTTCAAACGCGTCAGGAACACCCGTTTCGGCAGATATGACAGCTTGCTCTACAGCCCTTCCTGTCTGTTGCTGGGACTGGGCCTATTTTGTCTGGCGATGGCGGACGCGGGCATAGCGAGCCGATAGGACCATTCGCCACCGCTGAAAAACCCGGCTAGAATAGGTAATCGGCTTCGTGTAAGGAGCCGCGACCTCGTATCGAGGCAGGAATGGCGGACAAGGACGTTCGCTGGTTTGTTTGACGCAATTCCGATGGAAATTCGACAGTTTTCCCAGGAGTTGCTCCGAAAGGGCGTTTGGGTGCAGCGATGACGAAATGGTCGCCGAATTCGTGGAGAGCAAAGCCGATCAAGCAGGTCCCGGCCTATCCGGATCCTGTGGCGCTCAAGGTCACGGAAGCCCAACTTGCCACCTTTCCGCCGCTGGTTTTTGCCGGCGAGGCGCGCAAGCTGAAAAAGCAGCTGGCCGCGGTCGCCGCCGGCGAGGCCTTCCTGCTCCAGGGCGGTGACTGCGCCGAGAGCTTTGCCGAGCACGGCGCCGACAACATCCGCGACTTCTTCCGCGTCTTCCTGCAGATGTCGGTGGTGCTCACCTTCGCCGGCGCCCAGCCGGTGGTGAAGGTCGGCCGCGTCGCCGGCCAGTTCGCCAAGCCGCGCTCGTCCGATAACGAGACCAAGGCCGGCGTGACGTTGCCGAGCTATCGCGGCGACATCATCAACGGCATCGAGTTCGATGCCAAGTCGCGCATTCCGGATCCCGCCCGCCAGGAGATGGCCTACCGCCAGTCGGCCGCGACGCTCAATCTTCTGCGCGCCTTCGCCCAGGGCGGCTATGCCAGCCTCGAGAACGTGCACCGCTGGATGCTGGGCTTCGTTGCCGACAGTCCGCAGGGCGAGAAATACGGTGCGCTCGCCAACCGCATCACCGAGACGATGGATTTCATGCGCGCGGTGGGCATCACGTCGGAAACCAATTTCGCCCTGCGCGAGACGGATTTCTACACCAGCCACGAAGCCCTGCTGCTCGGCTATGAAGAGGCGCTGACCCGCGTCGACTCGACCTCGGGCGACTGGTACGCGACCTCGGGCCATATGATCTGGATCGGCGACCGCACCCGCCAGCCGGACCATGCGCATATCGAATATTGCCGCGGCATCAAGAATCCGCTCGGCCTGAAATGCGGGCCGTCGCTGACGCCGGACGGCCTCTTGGAGCTAATCGACCTGCTCAATCCCGAGAACGAGCCGGGCCGGCTGACGCTGATCGCCCGCTTCGGCTCCGACAAGGTTGCCGACCACCTGCCGAAGCTGGTGCGGGCGGTGAAGAAGGAAGGCCGCAGTGTTGTCTGGTCGTCCGACCCGATGCATGGCAACACGATCGAGGCGGCCGGCTACAAGACGCGGCCGTTCGACCGTATCCTCAAGGAAGTGCAGACCTTCTTCGAGGTGCATCGTGCCGAAGGCACGCATCCGGGCGGCATCCATGTCGAGATGACCGGCAAGAACGTCACCGAATGCACCGGCGGCGCCCGCGCGATTACCGCGGAAGATTTGCAGGACCGCTATCATACCCATTGCGATCCGCGCCTCAACGCCGACCAGGCGATCGAGCTCGCCTTCCTGGTCTCGGATCTGCTCAAGAAGAGCCATCCTGTCCAGCACAAACAGGCCGCCAACGCCTGAGGACTTCCGGCAGCCAATCGCCGCGATCAGGGCGCCGGAAAATCCGGCGCCTTTTTTGGGTCGATCGGGCGGGTCTCGCCCCCGTCATTCAGGGTTAGGAGGGCCGGGCGGATCGCCTGGCACGTCTTTTCTCCCGGGCGGGATGACGACAAAATTCACCGCCATCGGCCGCGCATTGAGCGACCAGTTGAAAAGCACGGTCTTGACCGGCAGGTCACCGGCCCAGGCACGCAACTGCGAGGGGGGCGGCATGCCACGTAGCCAGACCAGCAGCATGCCCTGTTCGCGCAGGCGCCGGTCCGTGATCCAGGGGGCGAGCCGCCTGTCGAGGTTCGTAAAGACCGACGGCTGGTCCTGGGCATTCAGTCCGGCGAGCATGGCCACCCCGTCCTCGCCGCCGACGATGGCCAGCCGCCCGGGCACCTGCTCGTGCCAGATGGCCTCGGCCGTGTCCGAAATCGATCGCGCCGGCCAGCAGAAGGGCTGCAGGCGGCCACGGACGTTGCAGCCTGTCCAGCGGACGGCCGCATAGGCGCTGGATACGCCGACAATGCATATCAGCGCGAGGATCGCCAGCTTGCGAAGCTCCGCGGTTCCGATCCGCCGGCCAAGCAGAGCAACGGCTACGGCGCCGACGAGATTGTACATTGTCGCGCCCCAGGCCTCGCCCGTGCCTGTAAACAGCGAAGCGGCCATGATCAGCAGCGCCGGACCGAGGCCCATCCACATGAGATAGATGACCGCGCCCGGCTCGGGCGCCGGATGCTGCGGCGAGGCCAATTTTTCGGGCGAGGATCGGCGTCGCAAAAGTCCGGACAAGCCAAGAACGATGAGCAAGCCGGACAAACCGGCAAGCTGGACGCCGATGTAATAGAGGCGGGCGCGATGGGCCAGCACCCATTCGTCTCGATTCGCGGCATAGGTGAGGGGCAGGAAGTCCATGCGGTAAAGCGCCAGGGCCAATGGCGTGACAACGGCGAGAAAGACCGCAAGGCCGAGCCAAGGCCAGGGCGTGGCGAGCCGGCTTCGCGCGCGGGCATCGTACAAGATCCAAACGCCGCCGAACGACAGCAGCAAGGCGGTGGAGAATTTGGCGTAGAGCCCGACGCCGCAGACAAGCCCCAGGGCAAGCCACCACCCTGGCCTTCCGTCGCGCGCCGAGCGCCACAACAGCCAGCATATCCCTGCCCAGAAAGGCATCTGCGCGTAGTCGTGGTTGAATTGCGGGGTCGGCCAGCCGAAGAAGTAGATCGACGGCATCAGCAAGACGGCAGCTATGGCCCGGGTCGGCCCCATCATGTCGCGGGCAAGCAGATAAACCAGGACGAAGGTGGTCGAGACCGTCAGTTGCGACAGCAGATATTGCGGCCATCGGAACGAGCCGGTCAGAAGATGGCTGATCTCGAGCAGCCAGCATGGAAGTTGCGGATGCTTGTAGGTCAACAGGACCCATTCGCGACCCCACATGAAGCCCTCGAGAACATCGTGCGGCGGCCCCACGTTGACGAGCGCCGGCATGACGGTCCAGCAGATGATCTGGGTCAGGCACAAAAGCGCCAGCAACCGCCATGGGTGCAGGACCAGGCCGTTCCAGATGGAAGACAGATTGCCGTCCGCCGTGGCCGCCGCCGGCCAAAGATGAACGGATTCGCTGGTTCTCGACATACGGGCCTAAAATCACACCGGTGGATTTCTGAACAGTCCGATAGCAAAAGCTTACGAAAATGTATGCTTGCGCAACATTGTAAAACCAAGATTGCGATGGAATTGCCGCCGTGTGCGCTCAACCGTCCGGGCGATGGTCGTCACCGGCTCGCCCTTGTCGGCCCGGCCGACCGTCCGGACCCTGTCATCCATCCAGGTCCCGCCACGCGTCACGAGCATGCCATCATCCACCACCGCGCACTCGACTTCTGGTCGGCACGCGCGGCGGTTCTCGTCATCATCTGCCTGCAGCTTCTGGTCATCAACAACCTGTCCTTCGGGCCGCGCTGGCTGGCTCCGACGGTCGAGGCGGCGCTGCTGGTACCCTTGTCGGTCGCGACGGCCTGGACGCAAATGGCGACACGCAAGGCGGTCGACCACGAGCACTGGTATACGATCGGCCGGTTTCGCGTTCTGATCCGCCGCACAGCGCTGGTGATGACCGGCGTCATCAGCATCATGAATTGCGGATCGCTGGTCCTGCTGGTGCGGGCGCTGCTCGAAGGGCATGCGGGGGCCGGCACGACGCTACTCGTCGACGCGCTCAACATCTGGGTCACCAACGTGATCGTCTTCGCGCTTTGGTTCTGGAGCACCGACCGCGGCGGCCCGCCTACCTGTGGCCTGGTCAAGCGCGCGCAGGCGGACTTCCTTTTCCCGCAAATGACGTTGCCCGATCGCGAGATACAGGGCTGGCTGCCGGGCTTCGTCGACTATGTCTTCCTGGCCTTCACCAATGCCACGGCGTTCTCGCCGACCGACACCTTGCCGCTCACGCAGCGCGCGAAGCTCCTGATGATGGCCGAAGCGATGATCTCGCTGCTGACAATCGCGCTGGTGGCCGCGCGGGCCGTGAACATTCTGGCCTAGCTGTCTGCCGGCCCGGCTTGAATTCACAACGCGGCTTCCGAGTTCAATGGCCTCGCTCCCAGCGCATGCCGGCCAGCCTCGGATCGGCAAAGGCAGTGCGCGAGAATTCGAGCCGCTTGTCCGGAAATTCGCAGATCGCCTGAATGCCGAACGAGCCGATGCGGATGCGCCAGGTTTGCGGCTCCAGCGGCTTTGCTCTGGCAAAACCCTTGCACGTCAACAGCGCGATGTTGGCGCCCTTCGGATCGCGCACCGAGCGATAGCGGATCGCCTGCAACTCGGCCTCGCGCGCGACGTCGGCGATCGCCTGGCAGGCGGCGTAGTCGGTGGCGTGCGTCCAGGCCTTCTCGTCGCGATCGAGCGGCGGCCGCGTCAGGTCGACCGCGCTGTCGCATTTGATCGCCGCGGCAAAGGCGGTGTATTCCGCCGCGTCGTTCGGCCATTGCGTCGCCGGCGATTCCGCGAAGAACAGCAGGCGGTAGAAGGCCATTTCCGCCACCGCCGTCAGCACCGTCTCGGCGGCATAGTAGACGCCTTTCGTCTTGCCGGCGCGGCGGAAGCGCGAGCCATACGGATAGACAGAACCGTAGCGAAAGGGCGTCGCCAGCAGATAGTGGAGATGGCGGCATTCCAGCGGAATCTGCGGCTTGGTGTCCTCGATGAGGTCCTCCAGCAGCGCCTGCTCGTCGAGCGTGTCGACGAGCTTGAGGGTCGAAACGCGGTGCTGCGCCTCGACCATCCGCCAGTATCTGCCTTCGAGCCGTACGGCCTCAGACGAGAGCGCGGCGGGAGTCCAGGTAGGCAATGACATCGACAAGTCCGGCAATCGTCAGGATTTTTTCGAGCGGCGTGCCATCGAGCGTGGTGTTGGGGTTCTTCAGCCACGCCCGGGCAACGGTCTCGTCGCCGCCGACGATGGCGTCGAGCGAGCGGAACAAGCGGACGAACAGCACCGCCAGTTCGAACGGCTTGGTGCCGCGTTCAAGCAGGAATTCCTGCTTGCGCATGCGCGAGACCGTTGCTTCCGACACGCCGATGACCAGGGCGAGCGTCCTGGCGGTGATGTCAAGCAGGTCGGCCGCGCGCAGCGTGGCCTTGGTGATGACAGCGTTCTCGGCCGCCGTCGCGGCCGCGACTGGACGTTGCATAAGCGCACCCTTTTATTTCTGTGGAAAATATAGTCCACAAAAATTCGTCTGGAAAGGGCAGTTGGGGGAATTTCGGCGGTTGTCAGTCTTTCTTGTAAAGCAGCCAGCTTTTGGCGGGCCGGCCTGCCATCGTCGAATGCTTGGTGACCCGGTTGCGGCCACCGACCTTGGAGCGATAAAGCGCCCGGTCTGCCTTGGTGTAGAGATCTTCGGGGCTTTCCGCCTCCGAGGCCATGCAGACGCCGAGCGACACGGTAACGGTGCCGTAGTTCATGCCGGTCTGACTGCTGGTGAACGGGGTCTGCTCGATCAGCGCGCGGATGCGCTCGGCGATTTCGTAGGTGGCGTCCTCGCTGGCGCCTTCGACGATCAGCGCAAATTCCTCGCCACCGGTGCGCGCGACGAAGATGTCGGGACGCACGCTCGACTGGAAGATTTCGGCGATGATCTGCAGGATCCTGTCGCCGACCGGGTGACCATAGCGATCGTTTATGTCCTTGAAATGATCGATATCGGCAAGGATCAAGGCGTTGAACAGGATGCCGCGATTGCTGTTGTAGATCCGGGTGATCTCCTTGTCGAAGGCGCGGCGGTTCCAAAGTTGCGTAAGCGGGTCCGTGTCGGCGAGCCGCTTGTATTCCTCGAGCTTCGACTTGACGCTTTCAAGCTCGGCCGTCTTTTCGCTAAGCGTGCTGGCGATCTGGCGGCTGTGGTCGATCGTCGAGTTGGTGGCGGCCGACATGGCGCCGGCGATCTTGTGGAGCAGTTCCTGCGAAAGCAGGCTGCGATTGCTCAAGCCGCTCGAGGTTTCGTCGAGAATACGGCCGTATTTCTCGATATGCGTGCGCTCGTTGCGCAACAGCGCGGCTACGTCCTCTAATTCCTTGGCGATCATGTCCCGAGCGTGCTCGACTATGGAGGGACCGTGGTGCTGCGGGAAAAAGGTGCGGCCGATGCGGTCGAGGTCGTCTTGAGTCGGCCGGTTGCTCAACGAGACGACGGCAACGCTGAGTTCATGATTGCTGCCGCTGAGCGCCTCGTAAAAGATCTCGTAGTTGCGCGGCAGGCCAAGCACGCCGAGCTGGCGCATCGTCGCCACGACCTGACTGGCAATGTCGGTATTTCTATCGGTCGGAATGGCTGCCGGTTGCATGTTGTGTTCACTGCCCCTTCAGTGCGACCGGAGACCCGCCACCGCCGGGAGTCGCTCACGCGGGGGATTCGAATCGGAATTGCGATTGCGAAGGTGCGTCCCCTATCACGACCATCGCTTGTGGAAATCATAAATGCGCTCCCGCTAAAGTTTCCTTAATAGCCTGCATTTCCTCAATATGTTTGCTACCCCAGGATGTAAGGCCGTGCAGGCACGGCTTTTGAAACGCGCCGCTTCGGTGTCGCATTTGCCTATGCCCGGCCACCACAAAACTGAAATTCTATCCGGCAACGTTCGGGCGGAAGATGTCGAAGGAGGCTGGAATGGACGACAAGCATAGCGGATCGTGCCTGTGCGGAGCTGTGCGTTTCAGGACGAGCGGCCCGTTGCGCGGCGTCGTCTACTGCCATTGCTCGCAGTGCCGTCGGCAAACCGGCCATTTCGTCGCGGCAACCGCCTCCAGGGATGCCGATATCGTCATGGAGGGGGCCGGCGCGCTCAGTTGGTATGGTGCCTCCGACGTGGCGAAACGCGGCTTCTGCCGCACCTGCGGTTCGCTGCTCTTTTGGAAGCACAATGAATTGGACACGATCTCCATCATGGCCGGCTCATTCGAGAGGCCGAGTGGTCTGTCCGCGGAAAGCCACATCTTCGTCGGCGACAAGGGCGATTACTATTCGATCGAGGACGGGCTGCCGCAGTTCGAAAAATCGATACCGTCGATAAAGGTCGCGGACGGATGAATTTTGCAGCGGCTGCCTTATTCCCTTGGTCCCGCCATTGCGATATCCCCTGCCGGTGACTCGCATAGGGGCAGGGGCATGCAGCGACTGATCGATGCCTTCATCAATTCAGTTCGGGCCTTCCGCAAATTGGCCGCTCACGAAAAGGCATTCCAGCAGGAACTGCTGTTGCTCGCTCTTGCCCTGCCGGCCGGCTGGTTCATTTCGGTCTCCTGGAGCGGCTATGCCCTGCTGATCGGCGCGGTGCTGCTCTTGATCATGGTCGAAGTGCTCAACACCGGCATCGAGGCAGCCTGCGACGCGATCTCGCGCGAATTCCACATCGACATCCAGCTTGCCAAGGACTGTGGTTCGCTTGCGGTGTTGATTTCGATCGCCATCGCTGGCGGCGTCTGGGCCATCGCCATCATCGAGCGCCTTACCGGCGCGCCGATCTGATCCTCGCGGGCGATCAGGGTCCCGCCCGATCTTCCCGGGCGCGTTCGCGGACGGCAAAGTGATGGCCGACCAGCCAGGCAACGATTGCAACGACGACGCCGACGCCAAGGGCGATGAGCAGGCGCTCATGCCGGGCAAACGCCTGACCGACAATGTGCTCCGCGCCCAGGCCGAAGACATAGCCGATGCCGCTGAACAGGGTCGCCCAGACCGCGGAAGAGATGGCATTCAGGATGACGAAGCGCGCCACGGGCACCGTCGACAGGCCGGCGGCGATGCCGCCGACAAGGCGCATGCCGTAAATATAGCGGTTGGTCAGCACGTAAATGTTGGGATGGGTGTTGAGCAGGTGATAGGCGCGGCTGAAGCCGGGCCGCCTGCGCAGTCTTCTCACGTAGCCGTGATCGGCGAAGCTGCGGCCGAGGGTGAAGAAGAAGGTGTCGCCGGCGAAGGCGCCGAAAAAGGCGGCGAGGAAAGCCTGCCACAGCACGAAAATATGTTGATGGGCGAAGAAACCGCCAAGGATCGCCGCACTCTCGCCTTCCGCCACACAGCCGAGGAAGACCGCGATCAGCCCGTACTGCTCGATGAGGCGGTGGATGGTCTCGCTCATTCTGTTGCCGGCCGCGCCGACAATTTTTCGTCGATGCGCCTGATCTGCTCGGCCATGCGCAGGATTTCGTCACGCATGCCGATGATCTCGCTATGGCGCAACTCGTCGAGCTTTTCATGCAGGGCCATGATCTCGATCTCGGCCTTCAGATTGACCTCATAGTCATGGGCGGCGTCGATACGGTCGCGCTCGGTTTGTCGGTTCTGCGACATCATGATCACAGGCGCTTGAAGGGCGGCGACCATGGAGAGCACCAAGTTGAGGAATATGAAGGGATAGGGGTCGAAGGCGTCGCGCGTCAGCAGCCAGGCATTGCCGGCAGTCCAAAGGGCGAGAAAGGCCAGGAAGGCGAGGATGAAGGACCAGGAGCCGCCGATCCGGGCAATGGTGTCGGCGACGCGGTCTCCATAGGTCGAGTGAAAAGCGACGGCCTTGTTGGTGTCCCTGGTGATGGTCGTGCGCTCGAGCGTCGACTGCAGCACCCGGCTCTCGAGTGGGCTCAGACCATCCGACTTTCGCCTCAGCCAGCGGTTCGCCAGATCCTCGACCGTCTTGTTCATAGCCTTCTCCATCGTCTGGGTTCCGATAGAGGTAGAGGCTACCGGGCCGCACGGGAAGTGATAGATTGATGTGAACTGGCGAGGAGCGGGATGCCCGATTTCAAGAAAATTCGTGACCGGGCGGCCAAGCGCAAGGGAGGAGATGGCACGCTTGTCTCGCTGCTCGGGCCCATGCCCGACAATATGGCGGCGGCGAAGATTCCCGATGATCGCATTCTCTCCACCATGGCCGAGCGCATTTTCGCCGCCGGCTTCGTGTGGCGGGTCATCGAGCAGAAATGGCCGGGTTTCGAGGAAGCGTTCCTCGGCTTCGAGCCGAAGCGGCTTTTGTTCCAGCCGGACGACTTCTGGCACGAGCTGGCCTCCGACAGCCGAATCGTGCGCAACCCGCAGAAGATCAAGTCGGTGCGCGACAATGCCGCTTTCGTCGATCGCGTCTCGAAGGAGCATGGCAGCTTCGGTAAATTCATTGCAGGATGGCCGGCCGACGACCAGGTCGGGCTGACCGCCTATCTTGCCAAGCATGGCAGCCGGCTCGGCGGCAACACCGGCCAATATTTCCTGCGCTGGCTGGAATGGGACACGTTTGTCGTCTCCATCGACATGGCGTCAGCCTTGCGCGATGCCGGCCTCGATATCGCCGAAAGCCCGACGTCGAAGCGCGACCTCGACAAGATCCAGGCGCAGATCAACCAGTGGTCGGCCGAGACCGGCCTGCCGCGCCGCCATATCTCGCGCATCCTGGCGATGTCGATCGGCGAGAATCGCTCGGTCGAGGCGTTGCGCGAGTATATGGGCGACTAGGCCTGAACGCATTTCGTGCGCACCTCGGATTGGCACAAGCAATCGCCATTGCCCGACGATTTCGGCCACGCTAAACCCGTTCCATGACCAAGACCGTTCCCGATATCTTGCGCATCGCCGTCGCCCAGCTCAACCCGACCGTCGGCGACGTCGCCGGCAACCTGGCAAAAGCGCGCGAGGCAAGGGCGGACGCGGCGCGCCAGGGCGCCGATCTGGTGCTCTACACCGAGCTGTTCCTCGCCGGTTATCCGCCGGAAGACCTGGTGCTGAAGCCTTCCTTCCTGAAGGCTTGCGAGAAGGCGGCCGAGGATTTCGCCAAGGACACGGCCGACGGCGGGCCCGGCGTCATCATCGGCACGCCGCTGAAGCGCAAGAGCGGCACGCATAATTCCATCGTCTTCGCCGATGGCGGCAAGATCATCGCCGAGCGCTACAAGCTCGACCTGCCGAACTATGGCGAGTTCGACGAGAAGCGCGTCTTCCAGGCCGGGCCGGAACTTCAGGGTCCGGTCAATTTCCGCAGTGTGCGCATCGGCATTCCGATCTGCGAGGACATCTGGGGCGAGGTCGCCGTGTGCGAGACCCTGGCTGAAAGCGGGGCCGAGATTCTTTTGGTGCCGAACGGCTCGCCCTACTACCGCGCCAAGATCGATGTCCGCCATCAGGTCGTCATCAAGCAGGTCATCGAAACCGGCCTGCCGATGATCTATGCCAACCAGCTGGGCGGCCAGGACGAGTTGATCTTCGACGGGGCTTCGTTCGCTATCGGCGCTGACAAGACGCTTGCCTTCCAGATGAGCCAGTTCGAGGACGCGGTCGACGTCACCACCTGGAAAAGAAGAGGAGAGACCTGGGTCTGCTCAGAAGGCCCGATGTCGGAGATCCCGGAGCGCGAAGAGGCCGATTACCGCGCCTGCATGCTGGGCTTGCGCGACTACGTCAACAAGAACGGGTTCAAGAACGTGGTGCTTGGCCTTTCCGGCGGCATCGACTCGGCGATCTGCGCGGCCCTGGCTGTCGATGCGCTCGGCGAGGAGCGGCTGCGCACGGTGATGATGCCTTACCGCTATACGTCGAAGGACTCGCTGAAGGATGCCGAGGACTGCGCCCGCGCTCTTGGCTGTCGCTACGACATCGTGCCGATCTCCGAGCCGGTCGAAGGCTTCAAGCATGCGCTGACGCAGCTCTTCGAGGGCACCCAGGAAGGCATCACCGAGGAAAACCTGCAAAGCCGCGCGCGCGGCACCATCCTGATGGCGATTTCGAACAAGTTCGGCTCGATGGTGGTCACCACCGGCAACAAGAGCGAGATGTCGGTCGGCTACGCAACGCTTTACGGCGACATGAATGGCGGCTTCAACCCGATCAAGGATCTCTACAAGATGCAGGTCTATGGCCTGTCGCGCTGGCGCAATTCGCATGTGCCGCCAGGTGCGCTCGGACCGTCCGGCGAGGTGATCCCGAAAAACATCATCGACAAGGCGCCGTCGGCGGAGCTGCGCGAAAACCAGACCGACCAGGATTCGCTGCCGCCCTATCCGGTGCTGGACGATATCCTCGAATGCCTGGTCGAGAACGAGATGAGCGTCGACGACATCGTCGCGCGCGGCCATGACCGCGCCACGGTGAACCGTGTCGAGCACCTGCTCTACATCGCCGAATACAAGCGCAGGCAGGCGGCACCTGGCGTGAAGATCACGAGGAAGAACTTCGGCCGCGACCGCCGTTATCCGATCACGAACCGGTTTCGGGACCGCGGTTAGTCCGCGACCCTAAGATTGCGCCAGCGCGGCGCGCAACGCGCCGTTGTTGCAAATTCGTCTCAGTGCTTGGACCAGATATCGTTTTGGCGTTTGGCCGACTTGGCGATCGGCTGATGCCTCCCTATAAGAGCCTCTCCGCGATTCCCTTCCGGGAGGACCGTATGGCAGGATTTGACATCGTTATGCGAGGCCGCGAAGCCTAGGTCTGCTCGGGCTTTCCGAAGTTTTTTCGGCGAGCCAGACGCAGAACAGGCATCTGCCGCCGGCCGCCGCCTCCGAGCGGGCGGCCTGCCATACTGAACCTCCCGCTTTCAGAGGCGCCACAAGGCGCAGACGCGGGTTTTCCAATTTGACTTTATCGGGACCGGGCTTGTTTGCGCCCGGATGACATTATGGCTCGTTTCAAGATCGACCTGCGCGCCAGCGCCTTTCGCAGCGTGCTTGGCTTTACGCTCCGCCACTGGCGCCGCCAGCCGCGACGGCTTTCGCTCATCATGGGCGCCTTCCTGCTTTCGACGCTCGCCGACGTGCTGACACCCTTCTATTCCGGCCGCCTGGTCGATGCGGTCGCCAGCGGCGCCGGAACCGACGCAGTCGCCTGGAATGCCGCGGTCACGGCATTCTCGACCCTGATGGCGTTGGCGCTGGCCGGTGTCGTGCTGCGCAATGTCGCTTTCCTGTGGATCGTCGAGCTGACGCTGAAGATGATGTCGGACATTGCCGCCGATGCCTTCCATCGGGTGCAGCGCTTCTCGACGGACTGGCACGCCAACAGCTTCGCCGGATCGACGGTGCGCAAGATTACGCGCGGCATGTGGGCACTGGATCTGCTCAACGACACGATCCTGATCGCGCTTCTGCCGTCGATCGTCATGCTTGTCGGTTCGACGCTGCTGCTCGGCTGGTTCTGGCCGCTGATGGGGGCTGTCGTGGCCGCCGGCTCGGTGCTGTTCATCACCATCACGGCGACGCTGTCGCTCGGCTATGTCGCGCCGGCGGCCCGGCTCGCCAACAGCTGGGACACGCGGCTGGGCGGCTCGCTGGCCGACGCGGTGAGCTGCAATGCCGTCGTCAAGGGCTTCGGCGCGGAGGCTCGCGAGGAAGCGCGGCTGGCGCGCGTCGTTGCCAAATGGCGTCTGCGCACCGGCCGCACCTGGATGCGCGGCACCGCCAACGGCACCACGCAAGGGGCGCTGCTGCTCCTGATGCGCGCGGCGGTGATCGGTCTTGCCCTGATGTTGTGGGCCTGGGGCCAGGCCAGCGCCGGCGATGTCGCCTTCGTGCTGACCTCGTTCTTCGTGCTGCAGGGCTATCTGCGCGACATCGGCACGCATATCCGCAACCTGCAGCGCTCGATCAACGACATGGAGGAACTGGTCGATTTCCAGTCCGAGCCGCTCGGCATCGAAGACCGGTCCGGCGCTCGGTCGATCCGGATCAGCGATGGGCATATCGCTTTCGACAAGGTGACGTTCCATTACGGCAATCACCGGCTGCCGCTCTACCGCGACTTCTCGGTCGATATCGTCGCGGGCGAGCGCATCGGACTGGTCGGGCATTCAGGCTCGGGCAAGACCACCTTCGTCAAGCTGATCCAGCGGCTCTACGACGTGAACGCGGGGCGGATCCTGATCGACGGGCAGGACATCTCGCACGTCGGGCAGGCGTCGCTGCGCGGCCAGATCGCCATCGTCCAGCAGGAGCCGATCCTGTTCCACCGCTCGCTGGCCGAGAACATCGCTTATGCCCGGCCGGGCGCCACGCAGGCGGAGATCGAGCATGCGGCGAAACTTGCCAGCGCCCATGATTTCATCGTCAATCTGCCCAAGGGCTATGGAACCCTGGTGGGCGAGCGCGGTGTAAAATTGTCGGGCGGCGAGCGTCAGCGCGTGGCGATCGCGCGAGCCTTCCTGGCCGATGCGCGCATCCTGATCCTGGACGAGGCGACATCGAGCCTCGATTCGGAATCGGAAGTGCTCATCCAGAAGGCGATGGAGCGGCTGATGGTGGGGCGCACGACCCTGGTTATCGCCCACCGGCTCTCGACGGTGCGGGCGCTCGACCGGCTGCTGGTCTTCGATCGCGGCCGTATCGCCGAGGAAGGTTCGCATGACGAACTGATCCGGCTCAAGGGCGGTATCTACCGGCGGCTGTTCGAACGCCAGGCGCTCGAATTGACCAAGGGGCTTGTCGGCTGAGGAAGGACGGCACGCGGTTTCGGCCGGGCGCCGTCGGCCGTTTTGCAGCTTTGGCTTCAAAGCTACCGATGAGCCGGACGCCGACGCGGTCCTGCGGGCAGCGTCGGGGCGTGACGTCCGAAATCCTTGCCGCTCAGAGTATGACGGTCGAGCAAATCCGTCTGCAAAGTCCGCGATTGCAACCGCACTCTCGTCATGCGGCAAGAGTGACGCAAGGCCGGATTCGCCAAGCCGATCTATCTTTTGATAGGACGCAATTCCGGACGGAGTGCTACGGCGAAGCGCTGAACCCAACCGTTTAACATTTTCCTGGAATTGCGTTGAATCAGGCGAACTTGCGCGGCGCGGCGCAAAAGCCGGCGATGATCTGGCAAAGGTCCGGCTCGTTGACCATTTGAACGGCTTCGGTCGGGCCAACCCATTTGCGCGTTCGTGCGCGCTTTTCTTTCCAGCGATCCGCGACACGGTCGACATGCAGCGGAAAGACCAGTACTTCGCAAGGCACTTCCTCGCCCGAGGCGAGGACTTTGGCATAGAAATAGCGGCCAGCTTCGAGATGCGAGACGGTGCCGCGCAATCCCGCTTCTTCGCCTGCTTCACGGGCGGCGGCTTCGCAAAGCGCCTCCCTGGCCTCCGGCCAACCCTTGGGCAGCACCCAGCGCCCGGTGTCGCGGCTGGTGATCAGCATGATCTCGATGCCGTTTTTGCCTTCACGCCAAGGCAAGGCGGCAACCTGCAGGCGACAGGGCGCCTTGCCGAAGAGCCGCCGGACCCTTTCAGCCACCTGGTCGTGTGTTGTCGGCCTCGTCAACATCGAAGAAGCTGCCCCAGCCTCAAGAATCGTTTGCCACCTTACAAATCTTACGGCGAATTGTGGGCTTTAAAAGTAAAAAAAATCACTCTGTCGGAAAATCCCACCAGAAAAAGTCGATCTCACAAAGTAGTTGCGCTCATCGGCGCGATTACACGACACGCTTTTGAACCCGATCCTCAGGAAAATATGAAGATCGCTCAGCCGGCGTGATCGTCAGCGATCGGCTTCTGGTAAGTGAAGCCCATGTCCCAGGGAAAGTAGATCCAGGTGTCCTGGCTGACCTCGGTGACGAAAGTATCGACCAGCGGCCGGCCCTTCGGCTTGGCATAGACGGTCGCGAAATGCGCCTTCGGCATCATGGCGCGCACGATGCCGGCCGTCTTGCCGGTATCGGTCAGGTCGTCGATGATCAGCACGCCGGCCCCGTCATCGGCAAGCAGGGGCGGCGAAATCTCCTTCAGAACCTCCAACTGTCCCTGGCTGGTATAGTCGTGGTAGGAAGCCACGCACACCGTCTCGATGACCCGGATGCCGAGTTCGCGCGCGATAATGGCGGCTGGCACCAGGCCGCCGCGGGTGATGCAGACGATCGCTTTCCACTGTCCCTTGTTGGCACCAGAAAGCCGCCAGGAAAGCGCGCGGGCGTCGCGGTGGAACTGGTCCCAGGAGACGGGAAAGGCTTTTTCGGGAAGGGACATGTTCGCGCACTCCGCAAGCGCGCGCCGCGGCGCGCAAAATCGGTGGAATGCAGGCGGAATTAGCCGGAAAGCGCCAGGCTTGGCAAGGGCAGGGGCTGGCGATGGCTGTGGACTTAAAGCGTGCTGCGCTGAAACGAATACAGGCGACGCACTTTAAGTTCTGATTTGCGCAGGTCTTTGCCCAGAAACCGGGGTTCCACTTTCGGAAGACATGCTCAACGCGACAGGAAAGCCGCCACGTTCGTCGTGCGCAGCACCGTGCGGGTGACGCCGCCGAACAGAAGCTGGCGCAGCCAGGAATGACTGTAGGCGCCGAGCACCAGAAGATCGGCGCCGGACTCCGTTATCCGGGCCTGGATGATATCGTCGACCGAGGATCCGTCCGATTTCTGCACGCAGACGCTGACATTGGCGCCGTGCCGCGACAGCGCCGCGGCGATTTCGGCGCCAGCCGTTTCCGGCGATTCATCCAGCGTCTCCGGCGGGTCGATGACGAGAATGTCCGTTTTGTCGGCCTCGGCAATGAAGGGCAGGGCGTCGAACGCGGCGCGCGCCGCTTCCTTGCTGCCGTTCCAGGCGAGCAGCACGCGCCTGAAGGTCGTGACCAGCGGCCCGGCATGAGGCACGACCAGCACCGGCCGGCCGGCATCGTAAACCAGGGTGTCGACATCGGCGCTCGGGTCGCCACCGGCGTCACGCTGCGCTGCGATGATCAGATCGGCGGCGCGCACGCTCGATATGCCGGTCAACGCGCTGTCGCCCGAGAAGCTTTCCAGGCTTCGCCATTCGAAGGACAGGCCGGAGTCCTCGATGCGCTTCAGAAAATACGCCTGCAACTTGTCGGCGCGCTCCTTGTTCATCTCGGCCGAGACCTGCAGGAATTCGGTGTCGGGGAAGCCGGTGGCCGATGTGTAGGGGACAGGAAGCGCCTCGGCATGGATGCCGACAAGGTGGCTCTGGAACCTGTCGGCAAGCGGAAGGGCGCAGTCGAGAACGCGCTCGGCATCCTGTTCGTTCTGCAAAATGGCGACGATTGTCTTGAAGCGCATGACCGATCCCTCAATTGTTGCCCTGCGCACTCGCGCGGCAAGGGGAACGCCTTAGCGCATTGACTGGTTCCAGCCGAAACCGCGGATCAGCCTGCCTTTTCAGCCTGCCTTGGCGATGCCCGCCACCATCGTCTCGACATCCCTGCGCGCGGCCTCGAGGGCTTCCTCGCTGCGGGCGCGGACGACGAGCTCGGTCCAGAATTTGCCGTCGCCATATTTGGGATAGGAACCGATGATGGTGTCGGGATGCGCCTTCTGGATGTCGGCCAGCGGGCCGCCGATCAGGCCTTCGCCGACGGGGCAGTGCACCGTTGCCGACAGCATCTTCGTGCCGGCCTTGAGCGTCGGCACGACACTGTCGAGCATGGCCTGGAAGATCGACGGCACACCGGCCATGACATGGACATTACCGATACGAAAGCCCGGCGCGACGGAGACGGGGTTGTCGATATGGTCGGCGCCGCGCGGCATGCGCGCCATGCGCTTGCGCGCTTCGGTGAACTCGATACCGCGCCCGGCATAGCTTGCTTCCAGCAGCGCATAGGCCTTGGCGTCGTATTCGCAGGGCACGCCGAGCGCCTTGGCGATGGAATCGGCGGTGATGTCGTCATGCGTGGGGCCGATGCCGCCGGTCGTAAAGACGTAGGTATAACGGGCGCGCACGGCATTGACCGCGGCAACGATCTCGTCCTCCTCATCGGGGACGATGCGCACTTCCTTCAGGTCGATGCCGATCGCCGTCATGATGTCGGCGAGGTGGCCGATGTTCTTGTCCTTGGTGCGGCCGGAGAGGATTTCATCGCCGATGACGAGCATGGCGGCGGTGACGATTTCAGGCATGGCGGGCTCCGGCATGAAAGGTCGCCTGAGATAACGCGGCCCGCGGCCGGCCGCAATGCGAAAGCCGGATGCGCGCTTGTGGCGGCGCTCGTTGCCGATATGGTGCGGTCGGTCAGGCATCTGGATGAAAACATGCTGATATCGATTGTCTTGTGGCTGTTCGCCGGCTTGGGCCTTCGTCGTGATCGCCCTGATGGTCGCGACCGCCTTGCCTCGCGGCTTTTCACGCCGCGTCACACAAAAGTGTCGGACATTCTGTCCCACCTGGAATTTCCGGTGGAACCTTCGCACCCAACCCAGGGTTTCGTTGGCATCGCCAGGGGCCTTCGGCGCCCGACCTATTCTGGCGATCAAGAGAATGGAGAATCCAATGCTTACAAGACTTATTGCAGCTTCGGCGCTGGTGCTGGCCATGGGTGGCGCGGCTATGGCGCAGTCATCCGATGACTGGTGGTGGTGGCATAGAAACCATCGTCCCGTGGCGAGCGACCAAGTAGATCCCTACACGACAGGCAGCATCTCGGGAGGCTCTGGCTTGAGTACCTCGGGCAACAGCACCGGGGCCATCGGGCCGTGCGCCGACATCACACCCGGGCCGGATGCCAATTCGCAACAGAACGTCAACGACCATTACTGCGGTAAATAGTGACGCATAGCCGCCGGCGGCCGGCATGAAGCCTCAGGGCTTTGCCGGTCGCGGGGCGGTTCCAATCCTCAGTCGGATACTTCGGTCTGCGGGCGGTCGCGGCCATCGGCCAGTTCGTCGTGCCACTTGCCCTCTGCATCCTCATACTGGATGCCGTCCGTGGCGCCGGCAACCTGCTGCTCGGCCGACGCGATTTCGGCGGCGCGCAACGCCTCCTGGTGCGTGCGGAAAGTCTCCGAAAACGTCGAGCCGACCTGGTAGGCCCAGCCGCCATCATGCTCGACGATCTTGTAAGTCAGCTTCGCCATGAAATCCTCCGGTTAAGAAGCCTGGTCAGTGCAGCTTGCCGTCGGGCAGCCTGTCTTCGGGAACCAGCACTTCCGATTCCCTGGCTGCCTCGACAAGGGCGCGACGCGCGTCCGCTGTCGAACGATAACCTTCCAGCGCTTTGAGGCAAGTGTCGAGAGCATCACGATGGCGCTCGCCGCGATTGAGGGGCCAAACGGTCATCAGGCACTCGGCGGCCTCGCGGGTGCTGCTTATCTGGCGATATTTGCCGACATGGCCGAGCTCGACCACCACCGGTTTTTCAAATGGTTTGTTGTCTATCATGGCCGCAAACGTAAAGCGGCCAAATTGGTTGCAGTTGTGGCGAGGATCCTGCGCCCAAACGCCTCAGGACCCCGCCGAATTCCGTTTTGTTTTGAGACGCAATTCCGGACGGAAGGCTACGGCGAAGTCGCCGAGCCTAACCGTTCACACTTTTTCCTGGAATTGCTCTAGCCGGCGGCCTTCATCCAATGTCGCATCGTCGTCACCGAACGCGCCAGCTGCGGCGCCGGATGGATTTCCTCGCCGAAGGTCGCCGCCGCGCGCCAGCCCCAGCGCGGGTCGGCGAGGAATGCGCGCGCCAGCGCCACCATATCGGCACGACCCTCGGCGACGATCGCCTCGGCCTGGCTGGGGTCGTCGATCAGCCCTACGGCGCGCGTTGGAATGCCGGCGCCTTTGCGCACGGCTTCCGCCAGATGCACCTGGTAGCCGGGGCCGGGCGGCACCTGCTGCAGGGGCGAATTGCCGCCGCTGGAGCAGCACAGATAGGCAACGCCCTCGGCCTTCAGCGCCTTGGCCACCTCGACGGCGTCCTCCACGTCGAAACCGCCGTCGACCCATTCCTTCACCGAAAGGCGCGCGCCCAGCATCATGGTCGGAGCGGCCTTCCTCACCGCTCTTGCGATTTCGAGCGCGAAACGCATGCGGTTTTCCAGCGACCCGCCCCAGCGGTCGGTGCGGTGGTTGGAGAGCGGCGAAAGGAACTGGAAGATCAGGTAGCCATGCGCGGCATGCAGCTCGGCAAAGTCGAAGCCGGCGCGCTCGGCGCGGGCGGCCGCCGTCGCAAAACGTGCAACCAGCTGCAGGATCTCGTCCTCCTCCAACGCATGCGGCACATTCCAGCCCGTGTCGTAGGCGATGGCCGAGGCCGAAACCGTCTGCCAGGGATCTTCGCCCGGCTGCAGCGGACCGCCGCCTTCCCAAGGCAGTCTGTTGGAGGCCTTGCGGCCGGCATGGGCAAGCTGGACGCCGAATTTCGTGGCGGGTGCGGCGACGCGCCTGGCGGCGTCCAGCGTGCGCTTGGCGGCCGCCTCGTTGTCGTCGGAATAGAGGCCGAGGCAGCCATGCGAGATACGTCCGCGCCGCTCGACATCGGTCATCTCGACGGTAACCATGCCGGCGCCGGACATTGCGAGGTTCATCCAGTGATGGAGATGCCAGTCGCTGGCCGATCCGTCCTCGGCAGAATACTGGCACATGGGCGCTACCGCGATGCGGTTGGGGAAGGTGAGGCCGCCGAGGGTGATCGGCTGGAAAAGCGATGACGTCATGAAACGGGCTCCTGGGAGAGATACCGCTATCTAGTCAGCCGCGGCGCGTCGTGCCAGACACGAGCCGGTGAAACTGCCGCTGGACCAGTCGGTTTCCAGGATTGCGCAGGGCACCGTTCGCCGTTACCCCTTTGCCGCCAAATACGGAGATCGTCATGGAAGATCGCATTCGCATCCGCTCGGAGGAGGTTCTTTCGGACGACTGGGCGGTGCTGAAGAAGACAGTGCTCGACTACCGCCGCCGTGACGGCCGATGGGAGACGCAGACGCGCCAGACCTACGATCGCGGCGACGGCGCTGTAATCCTGCCGTTCGATCCGCAACGCCAGACCGTGCTTCTTGTGCGGCAGTTCCGCTTCCCGGCCTATGTCACCGGCCATCGCGAGCCTCTGATCGAGGCCTGCGCCGGCCTGCTTGACGAAAACGACCCCGAAACCGCCATTCGCAAGGAAGCGGAAGAGGAGCTCGGCTACCGGCTGAAGGACGTGGAGCGGCTGTTTTCGCCCTATATGAGCCCCGGCAGCGTGACCGAACGGCTCTGGTTCTTCGTGGCCCGCTATTCACCCGCCGACCGCATCTCGGCCGGAGGCGGCGCGCCGGAGGAGGGCGAGGACATCGAGGTTCTGGAAATGCCATTGGACGAGGCGCTGGCCGCCATTGGCGACGGGCGGATCGTCGACGCCAAGACGATCATCCTGATCCAGCATCTGAAGCTCATTCCGATCGAGGCTTGAGCCTGTTTTCGATCGCGATGGCAGTCCTCCGCCGAGGCTTCTAAGGACATCACTTCGTCCAACGAGCCTCGGGTGGCTGCCACCCGAAGCTCCTCCTTCGCCAAGGCTTCGGAGGACTCGTCGAAGAGCGAAGAGTGGTGCGGACGACGGGAATCGAACCCGTACGATCAGAGATCGAGGGATTTTAAGTCCCTTGCGTCTACCAATTCCGCCACGTCCGCAGGCGTGCCCTTTTCAAATGCCTGATATGAGCCGTCAAGCGATGTTTCGGATCGGCGCATTTTTGCGCGAGCCGCCATCGCGCGCTCTGAGGTGTGAATTAAATATTAGTGATATTTAAAATTCTAGACTCCCCTGACCCGTCTCATTAGCGTTTGTCTGTTAGCATCGGGCCGGTTTTGACGGTGGAACCATGCGTGGGCCAGGCTGGATCAAGGGGCTGCGGGAGGAGGAAGCACGGCAGCTGCGCAGCGAGATCGATCGGCTTGAGCTCGATCTGATCAGGGCCGCGAACTCGAAGGCCAAATGGAACCTGCACGAGGTCGCGCACACGCTGCGTTGGCAAAAAGCACGGCTCCAACGGCTGGAGGAGTGCCTCTCCGCGATGCCGCCGGGAAAGACAGTTTCGGGCCGACCGGCCGATCGGTGAGGCGTCTCCGCCATATCCGGTTCCGGCGGGAAAAATGGCGTGATCGCGGAATTACGGTCCGCTGCGGGATCGCTAGGTTCGCTCCGCGGCGGACGATCCGCCGAGGCCGGCGTCTACCAGGCCCCTACCCATTCCCCCGCCCCCTGCGGGCGCCGGCCACCCAATTGTTCATCTGTAACGGTTAATGTGATGGCTAGACCCTGCGTCGGTCGGCCAGACGCTTCTTCATCCGTTCCTTTGCTGCGGCGGTTCCGTCATGGAAGGTCCCGAACCATTTGTCCCACGGCACGTCGAGCGTTCCGTAGTTCACTTCGAAATAGCGATGGTGGATCTGGTGGTGGAATGTGCCCAGGTCAACGCGCTTGCGGCCTCCGACCCATAGGCCCTCGAAGCCAGTATGCGTGGTTATGGCATATAGCCCGTAGAACATCAGATGGCAGATCACGTGCACCGGATGAGCCGGGACGATGAAATGGATGAGCACGGAGCCAAAGTACAGCGTATGTTCGATCGGGTGCATGGAGAGGCCTGACCACGGGCCCACGTCGGCATTGCGATGGTGCAGTGCATGCATTGGGTAAAATAGTTTCGTGTGCAGGAGACGGTGAATCCAATAGAAGTAGAAGCTCTGCCAGATCGGGATGAGCAGGAAGGTCGCGACGAACCAGACCGGATTGGAGGACCAGGTGATCGTTGGCGCATAGCCGTTGGCCATCGCCCACCACAGCAACGCCTCGTAGGCCGACCAGACAGTCACTCCCGAAGCCAGCGTCCAGAACACGTTGTCGGCAAGCTGATCGCCGAAGTCGAAGGCTCGGCCTTTCCGTGGGTAGGGACGTGGATCGTATTTCTTGTCGGTGGTCTGCAATTGGTAGCGGTGAAAAACCAAATGCAGCCCATGTGCCAACAAAACCGTCAGGAGCAGATTGCGCAGCCAAATCACAGCAATCCACAGCCCCGGGGTTGTTGCCCCGGCTAAAGTCGGACTTGCCCAGTAGTAGGCGGCGTATGCCAAGGCAACGAGGCAGAGATTGATCGAAACTGGCAGCCAGCTTCCGACGTACCAGCGAAAAATCTCGATCAGATCAAGCGGCCACCGCCAGATCGGGGCGACCTCAATGGGCAATTTGTCCGGAACATGGTTCCACTCTTTCCTGTCCGACATCGTGTAGCCTTTCCTGCCGTGGCAACGACTGACACGGCTACCGGCTGCCACGATTGCGCGAGTCTATTGACAACACAAACAATGCCTTTTTCTGTATAGGCTGAATTTCCATTACAGGTTGGCCTGTGAAAGCGCCTCACGTAACATGGCTCAGGGCTTTTGAAGCCTCGGCGCGGCACAATAGCTTCAGCGCCGCAGCGGAGGAGCTGAATCTGACGGCGGCTGCCGTCAGCCAGCAGATCAGGCTGCTGGAGAAGCAACTCGGGGTTCGGCTTTTCGATCGATTGCCTCGCGGCGTTGCCTTGACCGATATCGGGCAGGCTTATGCGCTGCCGGTCCGGAAATCCTTTGCCGATCTGCAGCAAGCGACCGAAGGCCTGTTCGCGCGGCCGCAAAGGCGTGTCGTGCGCGTACGTGCCTCGATCTCCTGGGCCGCGCTGGTGCTTGCGCCAAGGCTGGCTGAGTTTCGCGAACTGCATCCCGAGATCGACCTGCGGCTTTCCACCTTTGTCTGGGCCGACCGTTTTGAAATGGACAACAGCGATGTGGACATTCGCTGGGGGTACGGCGACTGGGCGGATGGAGTGGCCGAACGGCTCGTCCACGAGCACGCGATCCTGGTGTGCCACCCAACGGACGCCTTGAGGCTGGGTTGCGGACAAAGCGCCCCCGACTTCTCGGAAACATGCGTTCATCAAGTTGTCGGTTTCGAAAGCGAATGGCAGCGCCTGTCGGAGCATTTCAATCAAGCGCTGCCGGCCCGACTGACGACAGCCAGATATGATTCCTCGCTGCTCGCTGTTCTGGCGATGATTTCAGGCGGTGGGGCAATGATCCTTCTGGAAAGCTTTGCCAGGTCGTTCCTGGAATCGGGTCAGCTTGTCGCGCCATTCAGCTACCGGCTGCCGATGAACGGCGCCCACTATCTGGTTCAGCCCGAGGGCGGCAGCAGGAGGCTGGACGCGCAGGCCTTCTCTCGCTGGGCATCAGCGCTTTATTCGTCGTAAGCACCCACTATCGATGCCTGTCTTGGCTTCAGCGCGGTTTTCAGAATTTATAGCTGAAATTCACGCCGAGCGTCTGCAGCTTCACGTCCTGGTCGCGATCGGTGAAATTGTCTTGAGCATCGAAATGCTCCTTGCCGAAATCATAGTAGCGGTATTGCGCGCCGACGACGACATCGTTGCTCAACGCATAGTCGACGCCGGCGCCGAGCGTCCAGCCGGTGCTGGCGCGGGTCCGGGCAAAGGCCGTGCCTGCCGCCTGCGAGGTCTCGATGCCAGCGAAAGCGACGCCGCCAATGCCATAAAGCAGCACGCGATCCATGGCGTAGCCGGCCTTGGCGTTGATCGATCCGAACCACTTAATGTCGGTACCGAACGTGTTTGCCGGACCGGCGTCGGCGGTGCCGTCGATCGAGGCGTAGTTGAGATCGGCCTCGGCCCCGAGCACAGCCTGATCGAACTGCCAGAGCCCTGCGACGTGCCCGCCGACGAAACCGCCGTCGATGTCGGGCTTGACCGAAAACGGACCGCCGTCGTTGCCCGAGATGTCGGACCGGCCCCAGCCATAGCCGGCCTGCATGCCTGCATAATAGCCGGTCCAGTCGAAGCCAGGCGCGGTCATCGGCAGATCGTTACCCATGTCCGCTGACCAGGCGGACCCGGACAGCAGGGCAAGAAAGCCGGCACTGGCGAGCGTCAGTCCACGCATCGAGTGCTCCGAAATGGCGGTTCCGAAAGACTCCTTGGCGCAGACTAGTCTTATTCGGCGTGAAACGGAATTGCATCTCTGCAACAGTGGTTTACGACCTGACGCCCGCCGTCTCGAACGGCCGGGAAGCGATCATGCGGCGTTGCGGGCTCCGACGCTGCTACTTGGCGTCGATGAAATCCACCACCGCCTGGCTGTACTCGTCCGGCGCCTGCAGCATGGCGAAGTGGCTGGCGTTGGGCAGGATGATCAACTTGGCGCCGGGAATGACGGAGGCCATGTATTCGGTGTGGGCGCGCTTGATGGCCTCGTCATGGTCGCCGGCGACGATGGCTGTCGGGGTGGTGATCTTGCCGAGTTCTTCCTTGGTCCAGGCCGGCTGTGATTCCCACATGTGGCTGATCTGCGCGACGAAGGCGTCGTACTGGTCGGGCGTCTTCGACAGTTTCTTGTAGTCGCGGCCGGAACGGTCGATATAGGCGGCGAAGGTCTTGTTGGTCAGGACGCCCGGGTCGACGCCGTCGGTGGTGACATTGGCGGCCTGCGCGAACAGCCTCGTCAGCCGTTCCGGATGATGAAGCGCAATGTCGATGCCGATGATGCCGCCATCGCTCCAGCCGACAAGGGCGGTCTTGTCTATCTTCAGGAAATCGAGCAGCGCCAGATAATCGGACGCCATCAGGTCGTAGCCATAGGGCTCGTCCGTGCGGGTCGAGCGGCCATGGCCGCGGCTGTCGGCGACGACTACCTTGTGGGTCTTGGAAAGCGTCGCCACCTGGCTCGCCCAGATGTCGGCATGGCCGAGGCCGCCATGGATCAGCAGCACTGGGTCGCCCTTGCCGAAGACGGCATAGTGCATCTGGATGCCGTTGACCGGCGCATAGCCGCTTTCTTCTGGTTTGGGCATCGCCGCCGGTTCCGGCAGGGTCAGCCAGCGCTCCTCGGCGGCGGCGATGGTGGTCGATGCGATCAAGAGGATGGTGACGGCGAACGCTTTCCAGAAACGGGTCATCTTGCCCTCCGACGGTTCGGTTCGACAATCAGCATCGGCTTTTACCTGGAATAGTCAACAAGCGCGGACGCTGGGCGAACGGCTCTGGCTCCGGGCGCCGACATTTGCCAGACTGGCCTTTAGAAGAGGACCCGCTCATGACGAATGCCAAACCGAGAAGCGCCGTAAAGCCAAAACCCTGGACGGAGGTGGCGACGCATCTGGTCGATGTCGCGATGGGCCGAAAGCCGGCGGACCTTGTCATCCGCAACGGGCGCTGGGTGAATGTCCATTCGGGCGAAATCGTCCCCGGCACCGATATCGCGATCGCCGCCGGCCGTTTCGCCTATTGCGGGCCGAACGCCGGCCACGCCATCGGGCAGGGGACGAAGGTCGTCGATGCCGGCGGGCGCTATCTGGTGCCCGGCCTTTGCGACGCGCACATGCATGTCGAGAGCGGCATGGTGACGGTGACGGAGTTCTGCCGCGCCGTGATCCCGCATGGTACGACCTCGATGTTCATCGACCCGCACGAGATCGCCAATGTGCTGGGGCTGCCGGGTGTGCGGCTGATGCATGACGAGGCGGTCGCGATGCCGGTCAACGTGCATGTGCAGATGCCGTCCTGCGTGCCGTCGGCACCGGGGCTCGAGCATGCCGGCGCTGAGCTTACGGTTGCCGACGTAGCCGAGGCGATGACATGGGAAAACATCATCGGGCTTGGCGAGGTGATGAATTTTCCGGGCGTCGCCGCCAACAATCCGGTAATGTCGGGCGAGATCGCCGAGACGGTCAAGGCCGGCAAGACGGTGGGCGGGCATTATGCATCGCCCGATCTCGGCCTGCCGTTCCACGGCTATGTCGCGGGCGGCGCGGAGGACGACCACGAAGGCACGCGCGCCGAGGACGCGATCGCGCGCGTGCGCCAGGGCATGAAGGCCATGCTGCGGCTGGGTTCGGCCTGGTACGACGTCGCGGCACAGGTGAAGGCGGTGACCGAAGGCGGCATCGACCCGCGCAATTTCATCCTGTGCACCGATGACAGCCATTCCGGCACGCTCGTGCATGAAGGCCATATGGACCGGGTGGTGCGGCACGCCATCAGCCAGGGCCTGAAGCCGGTGACGGCGATCCAGATGGCGACGCTCAACACCGCGCAGCATTTCAGGCTGGAGCGCGAGATCGGCTCGATCGCGCCCGGACGACTGGCCGATCTGCTGATCGTTTCCGATCTCGCCCGGATGACTATCGACGAGGTCTATGGCCACGGCGTCAGGCTGGCGAAAGCCGGCAAGCTAGAGATCGACATTGCGGCTTATGACTATCCGCAATCGGCCAAGAACACCGTCAAGCTCGGCAAGAAGCTTGCGGCTGGGGATTTCGACATTTCGGCGCCGCAGGGCGCCAACGAGGTGCGGGCGCGGGTGATCGGCGTGATCGAGAACCAGGCGCCGACGCGGGCGCTGGAGGCCGACCTGCCGGTCGAGGACGGGCTGGTCGCGATGGATCGCCGCAATGATGTCTGCCAGATCGCGCTGGTCGAGCGCCATCGCGGCACGGGTGGCGTCACCAACGCCTTCGTCTCCGGCTTCGGCTACGTGGAAGATTGCGCGATGGCATCGAGCGTGGCGCATGACGCGCACCACATCATCGTCGTCGGCACCAACAAGGACGACATGGCACTAGCGGTCAACCGATTGGGCGAGGTGGGTGGCGGCGTCGTGCTTTATTCCAGGGGCAAGGAACTGGCGCTGGTCGAGATGCCGATCGCCGGCCTGATGTCCGACGAACGCGCCGAGATCGTCGCGGCCAAGGCCGAGCGACTGACCGAGGCGATGCGCAAGGTCGGCTGCTCGCTCAACAACGCCTATATGCAGCACTCGCTGCTGGCGTTGGTGGTCATTCCGGAGCTCAGAATCTCGGATGTCGGCCTGGTCGACGTGACGACGTTCCAGAAGGTCGATCTTTTTATCTGAGCGCCAGCTATCCGCCGGTAGCGATGGTCAGCACCCTGAACGGCGTGGTGATGACGACCTCGGCGACCGAACCGACCGCTTTGCCGAGGCCCTGGCCGATATTGTTGAGCTGCGTCGGATCGGGCTCGTCCGAAGCAAGGCCGGCCGGCGTGCGCAGCCGGTTGCCCAGCAACTGCACCAGGATCGGGTTGTCGGCGAATTTGGCGTGGTTCAGGCCGCCGTCACCGCCCTTGGCCTGGGTCAGGTCGACAACCGTCACGCCGTAATTGGCGAGATCGGCCGCGTTGCCGTAGTCGCCGACGCGCGGCTTGTCGCCGGAAATGAAGCTCGACAGTTTCAGCGCCCGGTCGTCGCCCGAAAGCAGGATGGCGAATGGTTTGTCCGGCTTGCCGTAGCGGATCATCTGCTTCTTGAAGACATCGACGTCGATGTCGGGCGAGGCGAGGATGACATAACCGAGCTTGCCATTGAGATCGCGGTCGCCGGTGATGGCGAGCTGGCGCAGCGCCTCCATCGTCAGCCAGGTGCCCATCGAATGGGCGATGATGTCGATGCTCTTGACGTGTGTCTTGGCAAGCATCCTCAGCGTCGCCTCGAGGTCGTCGCGCGCGGCGGTCGAGCTGTCCTTGTCGTAGATGTAGCCCGTCGCCTTGGCGCTCGATGCCCATGAGAACAGCACCGGCGTGCCCGGATATTTGGTGTCATGCGCGATCTGCGTCAGCCGGTAGATGCCGTCGTCAAAACCGTTGTTGAAGCCGTGCACGAACACCAGGGCGCGGTCGCCGCGCATGGAAATGTCGGCGCCGACCGCCTTGGCGAATTGCTGCGCGTCGCCATAGTGGACGACATCGGTGGCCGTGAACTGCTTGGCCGGGTTGGCGTCGGCCGAGCCCTTGGCGCGCTCGATCGCGCCGACCTGGTGGATTTTCGGCACGGTGACGTCGACGCGGGCATAGAGGGTGGTCAGCGAACGGTCGCCGTCGAACACCTGGCGCGGATCCTTGGTCGCCTGCTGGCGGGTCGTGGCGACGAAGATCTCGTGCCTGGCGGCGATGTCGGAGACCGTCGCCGTAACCGGCTTGCGGTTGAGAAGGTCATGCGCGCCCTGGCCGGCGCAGCCGGTAACGGCGAGCGCAAACGCAAGACCTAGCACGATCTCAACACGCACGATCACCCGGGATCCCCCAAGGGCGGCAAACCTCTCCAGTTATTCCGATAGAGCCAGAGGGCAGCCAGGTCCAGTTCAAAGTCGATGCGATGCGGGAAACCGCGCGGATACGGTTACTGCGTGGCTTGGCCGATGCGGTCGGTCACGTCTCGATCGCTGGCAAAGCCATCGTCCTCGCGCAGACGCTGGCCGATCATCTTCACCAGCTCGGGATTGTCGGCGAACTTGGTGTGGTTGAAGCTGTCGCTACCCTTGACCTTGGAAAGGTCGACCACCGTGACGCCGTAGGAGGCGAGGTCCGCGGCATCCCTGTAATCGCCGACGCGCGGCCGTGAGCCGGCGATCAGGCCGGAGAGCCTCAGCGCCCGGTCGTCGTCCGACAGGAGCAGGATGAAGGGCTTGTCCGGCTTGCCGTAGCGGCGCATCTGGCTCTTGAAGACGTCGACATCGATGTCGGGCGAGGCGAGCACCACGTCGCCGAGCTTGCCGCTGAGATCGCGGTCGCCGGTGATGGCGAGCTGGCGCAGCGTCTCCATGGTCACCCAGGTTCCCATCGAATGGGCGACGATGTCGATGCGCCGGGCGCCGCTCTGCGCCAGCATCCTCAGCGTCACTTCCAGCTGATCGCGGGCGGCGGCGGCACTTTCCTTGTCGTAGACATAGTCGGTGGTCTTGGCGCCGGAAGCCCAGGAGAACAGCACCGGCGTGCCCGGATAGCCGGAATCGTGGACGATCTGGGTCAGCCGGTAGACGGCATCGTCGAAGCCGGTGTTGTAGCCGTGGACGAAGACCATGACGCGGCCGCCGCGGGCATCGATGTCGGCATTGAGGGCGCTGGCGAATTTCGGCTGCGTGTCGTAACCGACGACTTCCGAGGCCATGAAATATTTGGTCGGGTCGTTCGACTTGCCGCGCGAACGGCGCTCTATCTGGCCGGTCTGATGAACTGGCGGCACGGTGACGTTGACGCGGGCATAGTTGAGCGTCGCCGAGCGTTCGCCGTCGAAGACCTTGTTCGGGTCGTCAGAGCGCTTGCGCGTGGTGGTGATGAAGATCGAGTGGTTGCCGGCGATCTCGGTCGCCTGCGTCGGCACGACGACGCTGCCCAGGATTTCCTGAGTCTGGTGGCCCGCGCAGCCCGCCATCAGCAAGGCAAGGGCAATGATCAGGATCGTCTTCAAATGCACGTCGACACTTTCACCGGCATGTCCACTCTGGCCATGATTGGCCATCCACCTCCGCGGAAATCTCCCCGACAGGGGAAGTGAGGCGGAAGTAAGTCGTGTCCAGCGGAAATTCGCTCACCCTCCGGCGGCGGCCATCGCAGTGTTGCGCAAAATCCAAAACGGCGGCAGGAAGTTAGTCGCTGAGGCAGCGGCGTATGATGAGCCTTTCCGGCACGTGCCATTGCGGGTTGGCAAAAACGAAATGAGGGACTTGTCGTGAACAGCTTTTCCGCCCGCGTTGCCGTAGCCGCCGAGGCGATCCAGGGGATATTCCCGGAAACGCCGCTTCAGGAGAACGACTATCTGTCGAAGAAGACCGGCGCCCGTGTGTTGCTGAAGCGCGAAGACCTGACGCCGGTGCGCTCCTACAAGATCAGGGGCGCCTTCAATTTCTTCCGCAAGGCGCTCGCCGCCGGCAACAATGCCGAGCTTTTTGTGTGCGCCTCGGCCGGCAATCACGCGCAGGGCTTCGCGTTCGTCTGCCGCCATTTCAGCAAGAAGGGCGTCGTCTTCATGCCGGTGACGACGCCGCAGCAGAAGATCGACAAGACGCGGCTGTTCGGCGGCGATTTCGTCGAGATCAGGCTGGTCGGCGACTTCTTCGACGATTGCTACCGCGCCGCCTTCGAGTTCACCGAGAGCGCCGGCGCGCATATGGTGCCGCCCTTCGACCACAAGGACATTATCGAGGGTCAGGCGACGGTTGCTTATGAGATCGCTGCCCAGATGCCGGGCGGGCGCGTGCCGGACATCGTCATGCTGCCCGTGGGAGGCGGAGGCCTTGCGGCCGGTGTGACCCACTATTTCGCCGACCAGCATCGCGATACGCGCTTCGTGTTCTGCGAGCCGGCAGGCGCGCCGAGCCTTCGCGAGAGCCTTGCCGGCGGCAAGCGGGTCAAGCTCGCCAAGGTCGACAATTTCGTCGACGGCGCCGCGGTGGCCGAGATCGGCCGCGAACCGCTGCGCCATCTCAAGGACTTCACCGCCGATGCGGTCCGGCTGGTTCCGGAGAACCGGCTCTGCGCCACAATGATCGAGATGCTCAATGTCGAGGGCGTCGTCTTGGAACCGGCCGGCGCGCTGGCGATCGACGCGCTCAAGGATTTTTCGCGCAAGGAGATCAGGGGCAAGACCATCGTCGCGGTCGTCTCCGGCGGCAATTTCGACTTCGAGCGGCTGCCGGACGTGAAGGAGCGGGCGCTGCGTTTCGAGGGGCTGAAAAAATATTTCATCATCCGCTTCCCGCAGCGGCCGGGCGCGTTGCGCGATTTCCTCGACATGCTCGGTCCCGACGACGACATCGCCCGCTTCGAGTATCTGAAAAAGTCGGCGCGTAATTTCGGCTCGGTGCTGATCGGCATCGAGACCAAGGACCGGCGCAATTTCGACCTGCTGAAGGCCAATTTCGACGCCGAGGGCGTGCAATATCAGGACATTACCGACAACGAGACGCTGGCGGGGTTCATCATATGAGCGCGAAAGGGACGATCTTCGTGGCGCTGTTTTCCGGCATCAATGTCGGCGGCAACCGCGTCGTCAAAATGGCCGAGCTCAAAGCCTTTTTCGAGAGCCTCGGCTTCACCGACGTCGCGACCTATGTGCAGAGCGGCAATGTCGTATTCAGGGCGAAGAAGGGGGACGCAGCGGCGCTGACCGAGGAACTCGAGGCAGCCTTCGAGAAGAAGTGGGGTTTCAACTCGCGCATCATGGTGCGCGATGCCGGCTGGTTCGAGCGGTTGGTGAAGGACAATCCCTATCCGGAGGTTGCCGGCGAACCGACCAAGCTGCACGCCTACGCGCTGGAGCGCGAGCCGACCGCCGGGGAGACGAAGCGGCTCGCGGACAAATGCACCGGTCCGGAGCGGTTCGAGATCAAGGGCGACGTGCTTTACCTGCACGCGCCGGACGGGCTCGGCAAATCGGTGTTCGCCAATCTCATCCCACGCACGTTGAAGGTGCCGGGCACCGCGCGCAACTGGCGTAGCGTGCTCGCCTTGCTCGAAATGGCCGGCAAGGCAGGCGGCTGACTGATCATCATTGTACGCAATTCCGGCGAAGACGCCGAGCCTAGCCGCCAGGCACTTTTCCTGGAATTGCTTCGGGACTTAAGCGGCCTTTTGCCAGTCGAAGCTCAATTCCTCGCGGAAAGCGAAGCGCTTGACATGGTCTGCGACCACTGCCTCCAACCGCTCCAGCGAAGCTTGATCGTCGGCGGCTAAAGCGATGTGCAGCGCCGTGTCGTCGGCGTCCATCACGGTGCGGCCGATCGAGAGCTGGATGGCGCCGTGCCGCGGATCGAACTCGACCGGAAACTTGTGTGACCAATGCTTGCAGAGCTGCTGCAGATAGCGGCTGGCATGTTCGGTGGCGACATCGGCGCGGCTGGTCAGCATGAAATTCTCCTGGCGGATGAAGAAAACGCCAGCCTGGACGAGGCTGGCGCCAATGCAGATAGATAGGCAAGACTTGGCGAAACGCCAGCGGCCGCCGGTCAAATCGGCGTGGGATCGCCGGCCTTACCAAACACCCGTGTTGGGCATCGAGGCCCATGGTTCGGCCTTCGCCTTGGCGGGACCCTTCTGCAGGAGCTCGATCGAAATGCCGTCGGGCGAGCGGATAAAGGCCATGTTGCCGTCGCGCGGCGGACGATTGATGGTCACGCCACTGTCCATCAGCTTCCGGCAGGTGGCGTAGATGTCGTCGACCTCATAGGCGAGGTGGCCGAAATTGCGGCCGCCCTTATAATCTTCCGGGTCCCAATTGTAGGTCAGCTCGACCAGCGGCGCCTTTTCATCGATGCCGCTCTGCTCGTCTTCCGGCGCGGCGAGGAAGATCAGCGTGTAGCGGCCCTGCTCGTTTTCGTAACGGCGCACCTCCTTCAGGCCGAGCTTGTTGCAGTAGAAATCGAGCGACTGGTCGATATCGGCGACGCGGATCATTGTGTGCAGATAGCGCATGGCGGCTTCCTCGCAGTGTTGGGGTTGCGGGCACCATAGGAGCCCCCCGGCGAAAGGGCAATCGTCCGACAATTGAGGCGGCGGGATCGATTTCGGGCCTTGCCATTTCGGCTTCCGGAAGCGCCGGCAAACAACATTTGAGCCTTTCCGGTGCTCAACGGTGAAAAAAGGCACGTCAGCCCTTGCACACCCCGGAAGCCGCAGTGTTAATCTCTTGCCAAGAATCAGTTGCGGTTCAGTTGAAAAAAGGGGGCATTCTTATGGGGGAAAAAGCCTCTTTCACGAGGCGGGACGGAAGCCTTGACGACGCCTTGCAGCGAGACGATGGCGGCGACTCCGCCGAGCTTGTCGAAATCGCCGGCGCTATCAAATGGTTCGACGTGGCAAAAGGCTACGGCTTCATTCTTCCGGACGACGGCGTCTCGGGTGATATCCTCCTCCATGTGACTTGTCTTCGAAAGGACGGCTTCCAGACGGCGCTCGAAGGCGCGCGGGTCGTTTGCCTGGTGAAACAGGGCGAGCGCGGGCTGCAGGCTTTCCGGGTCCTTTCGATGGATGCCTCGACGGCAGTCCACCCGGCTGAGCAGGAACAGCGCACCCACGTTACCGTAACCCCGGAGAGCGGCCTCGAGCGGGCGCTGGTCAAGTGGTTCAACCGCACCAAGGGTTTTGGCTTCCTGACGCGGGGCGAGGGGACCGAAGATATCTTCGTCCACATGGAGACCCTGCGGCGCTACGGCATAACAGAGCTTAGGCCCGGCCAGGTTGTGCTCGTCCGCTTCGGACGCGGCGACAAAGGCCTTATGGCCGCCGAAATCCACCCCGATATGGGCACCTTGTCGGTCTCGCATTAAGGACCTCTCGACGCAGTCGAGCTGTCCCTTTGCTGCGGCAGGACCGTCTTGTCCGAAAACCGGTTCCACTTGTCCGGATCATGGTTTAATGCATGTCGCCCAAAAGTGCGCAGCGGTTTTGGGACAACGACATGCATCAAAACAAAGACTTAAAGCGCGTCGCCTGAATCCGTTTCATCGCGACGCGCTTTAGGACAGGCCCGGACGAGGTACCCCATATGGCTCATCGCAATTGGCTGACTGCAGGCGCGCTCTGCGCCGCGATCGTTTTCGCTGCCTATTTCACCGGCCTGAAGCCAGGCATGGCGGATGCGATGATGCTGCCCATCGATCGGACACCGCTTGTGGTGTCGACCGGTTCGGGCGAGCGCTCTTTCTTTATCGAGATCGCCGATACCTCCGCCGAACGCGAGGCGGGACTGATGTTTCGGCGGACCATGGCCGACGATCACGGCATGTTGTTCGTCTTCGAAAGGCTGGGCGAGGTGGATTTCTGGATGAAGAACACACCGATGGCGCTCGACCTCATCTTCATCGGCCAGGACGGCAGGATCAAAGCCATCAAACGTGGCGAGCCGGAATCCGAAGCCATCATCTCACCAGGACAGCCCGTGCGCTTCGTGCTTGAACTGAAGGCAGGCACGGCCGCCAAAGATGGCATCAAGGAAGGCGATCTCTTGCGTCATCCGGCCATCGGCGCTGGTTCCAACTGAAAAGCCATTTCTGCCGATGCAATTTTTGTCGCATGACGGTTTCGAACTCGCCTATCTCGATCGCCAGCCGGCGTCGGGGCATGGCGATCCCGTGCTGATGATCCACGGCTTTGCCTCCAGTCACTATGTCAACTGGGTCTCGCCGGGCTGGTTCAAGACACTGAACGACGCCGGCTACCGGGCGATCGCCTTCGACCATCGCGGCCATGGCTCGTCGTCGAAGAGCTATGACGAGGCCGATTACACGCCGGCCAAGATGGCTTCCGATGCGGCCGCGCTGCTCGATCATCTGAGCATCGAGCGTGCGCACGTCATGGGCTATTCGATGGGCGCGCGCGTCTCGGCTTTCCTGGCGCTCTCGGATCCGGAAAAGGTCGCGACACTGGTATTCGGCGGGTTAGGCATCGGCATGGTCGACGGCGTCGGCGACTGGGATCCGATCGCGGCCGCACTTCTGGTGGACGATCCCTCTCAAACCACGCATCCGCGGGGCCGCTCCTTCCGCGCCTTCGCCGACCAGACACGGAGCGACCGGCGCGCGCTCGCGGCCTGCATTGCAACCTCGCGCGAGCTGCTCAGCGAGGACGATATGGCGCGCATTGCCCAGCCGACGCTGATTGCCGTCGGCACTACGGACGACATCGGCGGCTCGCCGGAGGAGCTCGCCGCCCTGATGCCCAACGCCAGGGCTTTCCACATCGAGGGTCGCGACCACATGCTCGCCGTTGGCGATAAGAGCTTCAAACAGCGCGTGCTCGAGTTCTACGCCGAAAACCCGCTCTGAGCGCGTGGCGCTTCTCGGGGGCCGACCATGGTCGATCTTCTCGTCACTTATATGGAGATGCTGGCGGCGCCGCGGGGCGCGGCGCGCGCCTCACCTTTGCCCGGCGCCATCGTGGCCCGCGAAAGACTTGACCCTTCCAGCTATCTCGATCTCTACCGCGCGGTCGGCGGACCGGTGCAATGGGATCAGCGCCTGCGCATGCCGGAGGCGGAACTCGGAACGGTGCTTGCCACCACCTCGACGCATATCCATGTGCTGCGCGTCGACGGCGAGGCCGCGGGCTTCTGCGAGTTCAACGATATCGGGCAGGCGGCTGTCGAGCTCGTTCATTTCGGACTGGTTCCGGCTTTCCAGGGGAAGCGACTGGGGCCGTTCCTGCTCGACCGGGCGTTGCGCGCGGCGTGGTCGCATCAGCCGGAAAGGCTTTGGCTTCACACCGACACCCATGATCATCCGGCGGCGCAGTCAGTCTACAGACGCGCGGGATTCAAGCCCTATGCGCAACGGATGGAGACCTTTCCGGATTAGGCTTTTCAGCCCTCCAGCGCCGCGCGCGAGCGCTCAAGGTTCGTCCTTGCCCTGGTCTCGAAACGCTGCCGGAACTCGGATGTGTGGAAGATATGCGGGCGGGCGAGGAAGCTTTTCAGGACCGCCGCGCGGCCGGCGCGCCACATCGGCTCCTCCACCCAGCCATATTCCAGCCGGACCGCCTTCTCGTAAGCGTCGAAGATATCCGGCCCGGCGCCGAGGATCGACAGGTCCATGTCTAGGAAAAGGGCCGCGTCGCTGGCGGCATTCTTGTCCTCGAACGGTGGCAACTGGTGCGTGGCCGTGGCGTTGATCATGGCCAGGATTCGGGCAAGGCGCTCAGGGCGGGTGCGGCCGGCGAGTTTGCTTTCGGCCAACGCCGCGCTCTTTGCCTCATTGTCCTTGGCGCGGCTGTCATAGACGGCGTCGTGGAACCAGATCGCCGCTTCGATGGCCTCGGGGTCATGCAAAAGGTGCCGGTATTCGGTCGCCTGCGCCAGCATGGCCTCGATGTGAGCCAGGCCGTGATAGTGGCGATCTTCGGCCTGATAGAGCGCGGCCAGCTCGCTTTTCAGCGCGTCGTCGATCAAGGGTTCGTTTTCCATCGTCGCTTGAATTTGCGTGAACCACATCCATTTGACAAAGCACTAAGGAAAATTGAGTTCAACCGTGCTATGATCTGGCTTATATGTGCCGCCGGAGAATGAGCAAGGCCCGGAGAGCGTCGATGAACAGCGTTACGATTGCCCGCCCCAGCATGGTGCAGCCGGTCGATCCGATCTGGCGGTCGATCCGCGACGAGGCGATGGAAGCAGTCAACCGCGATCCGCTGCTGGCGGCCTTCCTCTATTCGACCGTCCTCAACCAGGAGAGCCTGGAGGAGACGGTCATTCACCGGCTGGCCGAGCGCCTCGATCATCAGGACATCGGCTCCGACCTCATCCGCCAGACCTTCAAGGCCATGCTGGCCGACGATCCGGAGTGGAGCAGCACGGTTCGCGTCGACATCCAAGCCTATTACGACCGCGATCCGGCCTGCGATCGCTTCATCATGCCCGTGCTCTACTTCAAGGGTTTTCACGCCATCCAGACGCACCGCCTGGCGCACTGGCTGTGGAAGCAGGGCCGCCGGGACTTCGCGCTCTACCTGCAAAGCCGGTCGTCGTCGGTGTTCCAGACCGACATCAACCCGGCCGCGCGCATCGGCAAGGGCATCTTCATCGATCACGCCACCGGCCTGGTCGTCGGCGAGACGGCGGTCATCGAGGATGACGTGTCGATCCTGCACGGCGTGACGCTGGGCGGCACCGGCAAGGCCAATGGCGACCGTCACCCGAAGATCCGTCGCGGCGTGCTGATCGGCGCCGGCGCCAAGATCCTCGGCAATATCGAGGTCGGTCACTGCTCGAAGATCGCCGCCGGCTCGGTGGTGCTGTCGCCTGTGCCGCACAACAAGACTGTCGCCGGCGTGCCGGCGCGCGTCGTGGGCGAAACCGGCTGCGACCAGCCCTCGCGGCAGATGGATCAGCTCCTGCCGTCGCAGAGCATGGACCACGTGGTCAGCTTCGACATCTGACGTAAGCCGCCGTCGGGACTGCTGAAATCCGGCCGCCCGGTTCCGACCCGCTTGTCCTATGCAATTGTGCCGTCTTGCCTTTACATGGCCATTGTTGGCGTGTCAGAAGCGCGTTCCAACGAACAAGGCCGACATTTCGGAGAAGACTTTTGAAGCCTGACGAAATCAGAAAGCTGGACGCTTATTTCAAACGCGCGTTCCAGAATCCCAAGCTGCAGGTCAAGGCGCGTCCGCGCAAGGAAGATTCGGCCGAGGTCTATGTCGGCGACGAGTTCCTCGGCATCGTCTTCAAGGACGAGGACGACGGCGACTATAATTTCTCGATGGCCATTCTCGACATCGATCTGGCCTAAGCCAGCTTCGGCCGGGGCGTGCGGCACCGCCTCCCGGCCGATTGCGACCTAGTTCTGGCAATGCCGCGGGATATGCACCCGCCGCCAGCTTGTCGAACCTTCCCGCACCACAACCCGACGCGCCACTGTCCCGTATGAGGGCGGGATGTCCCGGATGCGTACCTGCTCCGGCCGCACCAGCACCTCATGGGCAACGCCTTCGTATTCCGCCGGCAGAACCATCCGCCGGACGCGCTCCGGTTGCACCACGAGGGTTTCGGCGAGGCGCGCATAGCGGGCCTTGCGCCACACCTTGCACAGCACCTTGCGGCCATGGATGATGCGCCATTCCCAGGCATAGCCGCCTTCGTCGACCTTGACGGTGTGGTAGACCGTGCGTGTGACCGCCGGGACGGTTTCATAGGTGACGCGCGGCGGCGCGATCTGCTCCACGCCCTGGTAGGTGCCGTAAATCGGCGCGTCGTAATCGACCACCTGTCCGCCGGGGCTGACCATCACGTCCTCATAGACGGTGTCGTAAAGCGCCGGTCGGTGGATCGGCTCATAACATTCGAGCGCGCGGCTCCCGGCGGCGGTTTCGGAGACAGTGGCAAGCATCGCGACTGCTGCCAGCGATGCGGAGCTTTTGCGGATCATGATATTCCCCCGTTGAAAAAGGACGCCTTCACAACGCAGGACTGTAGCGGAAGGTCCAAGGGTGGGCAGCGATTTCAAGGCTTTTCGTTAAGCGGCGCGGTTAAGGAATTGCTACCTTGCCGGTGGCTTCGGGTGGGCCAACCGGTACCGGGTCCGTCCCGCAGGATTAAATCGTTCCCGGCTCGGCGGACAGCAACGCTTGATTCGACTTAACCAGATGGCTAGGAGAGGCGGCCTTGCGCTAGGGTGAGCCGGCATCCTATTTAGATCGTAACCGATCCAGAACGATTCCGCGCGATTGCTGATATATCACGGTGCCGGAATTCATCTCCAACAAGGGTAGTCCATGAAAAACCCCGTTGAAACCTACATGAACCTCGTCCCGATGGTGGTCGAACAGACCAATCGCGGCGAGCGTGCCTATGACATTTTCTCGCGCCTCTTGAAGGAACGCATCATCTTCATCACCGGTCCGGTCGAGGACGGGATGGCGACGCTGGTTTGTGCACAGCTTTTGTTCCTCGAGGCGGAGAACCCCAAGAAGGAAATCAACCTCTATATCAATTCGCCGGGCGGCGTCGTCACCTCGGGCATGGCGATCTACGATACCATGCAGTTCATCAAGCCGGCCGTGTCGACGCTCTGCATCGGCCAGGCCGCCTCGATGGGCTCGCTGCTTTTGACCGCCGGCCACAAGGACATGCGTTTTGCCACGCCGAACGCCCGCATCATGGTCCATCAGCCCTCCGGCGGCTTCCAGGGCCAGGCTTCGGACATCGAACGTCATGCGCAGGACATCATCAAGCTGAAGCGCCGCCTGAACGAGGTCTATGTCAAGCACACCGGCAAGAGCTATGACGAGATCGAGAAGACGCTCGACCGCGACCATTTCATGACCGCGGACGAGGCCAAGGATTTCGGTCTGATCGACAAGGTCATCTCAAGCCGCGAGCCCGTCGAGGCAGCCACCGCCTGAGCCTGGCTATCAGCAGCCAAATGGCAGCATAACGCGCTTTTGGCGCCTCTTGCGGCATTTCGGCCACATTTGGCTGTTCCCTCAGGCGTTGGGATTGCCTACGTTAAGGCTATGTTGATTTTCGACGGCTTAGCTTTGCATGGGGTTGCTGCGAATCATTGCCGCGTTTTCTGATTTCGTGTTTCGTACGGAATGCGCTGTGTGAGCCGGGACACTGGCGGTGGCGGATTCCCGCGATAGATTGGTGAGACGTCACTCGAGCCAGACCACCGGCCGGCGTTGGTGAAAGGACAGAAAAATGAGCAAGGTCGGCAATAATAGCGGGGATTCAAAGAACACGCTTTACTGCTCGTTTTGCGGCAAGAGCCAGCACGAAGTCCGCAAGCTGATCGCCGGCCCGACCGTCTTCATCTGCGACGAATGCGTCGAACTCTGCATGGACATCATCCGCGAGGAGAACAAGACCTCGATGGTGAAGTCGCGCGAGGGCGTGCCGACCCCGCAGGAGATCCTCAAGGTCCTCGACGACTATGTCATCGGCCAACCCTACGCCAAGCGCGTGCTGTCGGTGGCGGTCCACAACCACTACAAGCGCCTGGCGCATGCCGGCAAGAATAACGACGTCGAGCTGGCCAAGTCGAACATCCTTTTGATCGGCCCGACCGGCTGCGGCAAGACGCTGCTGGCGCAGACCCTCGCCCGCATCATCGACGTGCCCTTCACCATGGCCGACGCCACGACGTTGACCGAGGCCGGTTACGTCGGCGAGGACGTCGAGAACATCATCCTGAAGCTGCTGCAGTCGGCCGACTACAATGTCGAGCGCGCCCAGCGCGGCATCGTCTATATCGACGAAATCGACAAGATCTCGCGCAAGTCGGACAATCCCTCGATTACCCGCGACGTGTCTGGCGAGGGTGTGCAGCAGGCGCTGCTCAAGATCATGGAAGGCACGGTCGCTTCCGTGCCGCCGCAGGGCGGGCGCAAGCATCCGCAGCAGGAATTCCTGCAGGTCGACACCGCCAACATCCTGTTCATCTGCGGCGGCGCCTTCGCGGGTCTCGACAAGATCATCTCGGATCGCGGCCGCAAGACCTCGATCGGCTTCGGCGCGACCGTGGCTTCGCCCGAGGATCGGCGCACCGGCGATCTGTTCCGCCAGGTCGAGCCCGAGGATCTCTTGAAATTCGGCCTGATCCCGGAATTCGTCGGCCGTCTGCCGGTTCTGGCGACGCTGGAAGACCTCGACGAACCGGCGCTGATCCAGATCCTGACCGAGCCGAAGAACGCGCTGGTCAAGCAGTATCAGCGGCTGTTCGAGATGGAAAATGTCGACCTGACCTTCCACGAAAACGCGCTGTCGGCGATCGCCAAGCGCGCCATCGAGCGCAAGACCGGCGCGCGCGGCCTGCGCTCCATCATGGAAGCGATCCTGCTCGACACCATGTTCGAGCTTCCGGCGCTGGAAGGCGTGCGCGAAGTGGTGATTTCGGAAGAGGTGGTGACCGGCAGCGCCCGGCCGCTCTACATCTATTCCGAACAGAAGGAAAAGAAGGGCAACGTCAGCGCCTGAAATGGCATCTGGGACCTTGCAATTTTCATGGAACGGCGCCCGCGTGGCGCCGTTTTGCTGTGAGAGGGGTAAGGTCGCGCAATGGAAGGGATCGAGCAACCGTGTTAACCCTTGATCTTTGCCTCGGCTACATCCACCTAACAACAGAAGGCCGAGGCGCCGAATTCTGTGCTGTAAAACTCCCGTCACAAACGGTGGTAGGCGGAACGACACTCGGTCGTTAATATGAGATTCGCGGTTGGCTAAATAAGCAGCCGCGACATGAAAGGTTGGACAATGGCCAAGATATCCAAGGCTTCCGGCGACGGCGTTTTCGCAGTCCTCCCACTGCGCGATATCGTCGTGTTCCCGCATATGATCGTTCCGCTCTTCGTGGGCCGTGAAAAGTCGATCAAGGCGCTGGAAGAGGTGATGGGTCAGGAAAAGCAAATCCTGCTAGCCACCCAGATGAATGCAGCCGACGACGATCCTGAGCCCGATGCGATTTTCGACATCGGCACGCTCGCCAATGTGCTGCAGCTTTTGAAGCTTCCCGACGGCACCGTGAAAGTGCTGGTCGAGGGCGCCTCGCGCGCCAAGATCGTCTCGTTCACGGACCGCGCCGATTTCCATGAGGCCCGCGCCACCGCGCTGGCCGAGCCGGAAGAGGAAGAGGTCGAGATCGAGGCGCTTGCCCGTTCGGTCGTCACCGACTTCGAGAATTACGTCAAGCTGAACAAGAAGATCTCGCCCGAAGTGGTAGGTGCCGCCAGCCAGATCGACGACTATTCCAAGCTCGCCGATACGGTTGCCTCGCATCTCGCCATCAAGATCCCCGAGAAGCAGGAGATGCTCGCCACGCTTTCCGTCAAGGAGCGTCTGGAGAAGGCGATGGGCTTCATGGAAGCCGAAATCTCCGTGCTCCAGGTGGAAAAGCGCATCCGTTCGCGCGTCAAGCGCCAGATGGAGAAGACGCAGCGCGAGTACTACCTTAACGAGCAGATGAAGGCGATCCAGAAGGAGCTCGGCGAGGGCGAGGACGGCCGCGACGAGGCCGCCGAAATCGAGGCGCGCATCAAGAAGACCAAGCTTTCCAAGGAAGCCCGCGAGAAGGCGGAAGCCGAATTGAAGAAGCTGCGCTCGATGTCGCCGATGTCGGCTGAATCGACGGTCGTGCGCAACTATCTCGACTGGCTGCTGTCGATCCCGTGGGGCAAGAACTCCAAGGTCAAGCAGGACCTCGCCTTTGCGCAGGACGTGCTCGATGCCGATCACTTCGGCCTCGACAAGGTCAAGGAGCGCATCGTCGAGTATCTCGCCGTGCAAAGCCGCCAGAAGAAGCTCAAGGGACCGATCCTGTGCCTCGTCGGCCCGCCCGGCGTCGGCAAGACCTCGCTCGGCAAGTCGATCGCCAAGGCGACCGGCCGCGAGTTCATCCGCATGGCGCTCGGCGGCGTGCGTGACGAGGCCGAGATTCGCGGTCACCGGCGGACCTATATCGGCTCGATGCCCGGCAAGGTCATCCAGTCGATGAAGAAGGCCAAGAAGTCCAACCCGCTGTTCCTGCTCGACGAGATCGACAAGATGGGCCAGGACTTCCGCGGCGATCCGTCATCGGCCCTGCTCGAGGTGCTCGATCCGGAGCAGAACTCGACGTTCATGGACCATTATCTCGAGGTCGAATACGACCTGTCGAGCGTGATGTTCGTGACGACGGCGAACACGCTGAACATTCCCGCGCCCCTGATGGACCGCATGGAGATCATCCGTATCGCCGGCTACACCGAGGACGAGAAGATCGAGATCGCCAAGCGTCACCTGATGCCCAAGGTCATCCGCGATCACGCACTGCAGCCGAAGGAGTTCTCCGTCGGCGAGGACGCGATCCGCGGTATCATCCAGACCTATACGAGGGAAGCCGGCGTGCGCAGCCTGGAGCGCGAGCTGATGAAGCTCGGCCGTAAGGCGGTGACCGAGATCCTGAAGACGAAGAAGAAGGCGGTCGACATCACGGCGGACAACCTCGCCGACTATCTTGGTGTCCCGCGCTTCCGCTTCGGCCAGGTCGAGGCCGACGATCAGGTCGGCGTGGTCACGGGTCTTGCCTGGACGGAAGTCGGCGGCGAGTTGCTGACGGTCGAAGGCGTCATGATGCCCGGCAAGGGCCGCATGACGGTGACCGGCAATTTGCGCGACGTGATGAAGGAATCGATCTCGGCGGCGGCCTCCTATGTCCGCTCGCGGGCGATCGATTTCGGCATCGAGCCGCCGCTGTTCGACAAGCGTGATATCCACGTCCACTTGCCGGAAGGCGCGACCCCGAAGGACGGCCCGTCCGCGGGTGCGGCCATGGCCACTGCCATCGTGTCGGTGCTGACGGGTATTCCGGTCCGGGCCGATGTGGCGATGACCGGCGAGATAACGCTTCGCGGCCGCATCTTGCCGATCGGCGGCCTGAAGGAGAAGCTGCTCGCGGCCCTTCGCGGCGGCATCAAGAAGGTGCTGATCCCGGAAGAGAACGTCAAGGATCTGGCGGAAATTCCGGACAATGTGAAGAACGGCATGGAGATCGTCCCGGTCTCGCGGGTCGGCGAGGTGCTCGCGCACGCGCTCACCAGGATGCCGGAGCCGATCGAGTGGGTCGAGCCGGTCAACGCGCCGGCCCCAGTGGACAGTGGCGACGATGCCGGAAAGTCGCTCGCGCACTAACAAATGTTAAAGATGCAGTGCACAAAGAGAGAGCCGGGCCTCAAGCCCGGCTTTTTCGTGTGAAAAAGCCACAAAAAAGTGCAAGAAAGCCCGGAATTCCGCGGTTTTCGGCTTGGGTTCCGCAACGCTTCTTTCTAAAGTCCGTTTCCTGCCGGATGAGTCGTAGGTTCCGGTTTTCTCATGGAAGGGAATTTTTATGAACAAGAACGAACTGGTCTCCGCTGTCGCCGACTCCGCAAGCCTTTCGAAGGCTGATGCGCAGTCCGCCGTCGATGCGGTGTTCTCCGTGATATCCGGCGAACTGAAGAAGGGCGGCGATGTCCGGCTTGTCGGCTTCGGAAATTTCACCGTGTCAAAACGCGCTGCTTCGACCGGCCGCAATCCGCAGACCGGCGCGGAAGTGAAGATTCCGGCCCGCACCGTGCCGAAGTTCTCAGCCGGCAAGGGCCTCAAGGACGCGGTCAACTGAGACCTTTTTCCTTAAGAGCAGAAAAGCCGGGCTTGCCCGGCTTTTCTTTTTTCGGCTAATCGCTAGACCGGTTCACCGTTTCACGGAAACGGCGAACCGCTCTATCTGTTTGTTTGACGCAATTCCGGGCGGAAAACCGCTCACACTTTTCCTGGAATTGCTCCCGCAGCTCAGGCGGTCGGCGCGTCGGCGCGCATCAGGCCTTCCTGTTTCAAATCCGCCCACAGCGGCGCCGGTATCGTGGTGTCGAGCAGCGCCCGGTTGCTTTCGACTTCGGCCGGCCGCTGGCCGCCGGGGATCACCGACATCACCGAAGGATGCTGCAGCGGGAACTGCAGCGCCGCCTCGATCAGCCGCACGTTGTGGCGCTTGCAGACGGCCTCGATACGGGCCACGCGATCCAGGATCTCCTTCGGCGCCTCGCTGTAGTTGTAGAAGGCGCCTGGCTTCGGCCCGGTCGCAAGCACGCCGGAATTGTAGGGGCCGCCCAGCACGATGCCGATGCCGCGCTTCTGGCAAAGCGGCAGGAACGATTGGAGCGCTTCCTGCTCGAGCAGCGTGTAGCGTCCGGCGAGCAGGAACAGGTCGAAGTCGCCGCGCTCGGCGAGCGTCTGGGCGACCTGCCACTCGTTGATGCCGCCGCCGAAGGCCTTGATCACGCCCTGGTCGCGCAGCGCCAGCAGCCCGTAATAGCCGGACGACATGAACTCCTCGATGCGGGCATCCGAGGCTTCCTTGCTGCCATGGGTGAAGATGTCGACGTCGTGGACGAAGAGGATGTCGATGCGGTCGACGCCGAGGCGCTCCAGCGAGGCCTCGAAGGAGCGCATGACGCCATCATAGCTGTAGTCGTAGACTTCCCGGCGCGAGGGCGTCTCGAAGAACTTGCCGATGCCGGTGCGCTGGTCCGGCGGGACGACGCGCATGATGCGGCCGACCTTGCTCGACAGCACATAGTCGTCGCGCTTCCTGCCGCGCAGGAAAGGATTGAGGCGGGTTTCCGACAGGCCGAGGCCATAAAGCGGCGCCGTGTCATAGTAGCGGCAGCCCGCCTTCCACGCCGCCTCCAGGGTGGCATTGGCGTCCTCGTCGGAGATGGCGCGGTACAGATTGCCGAGCGGCGCGGTGCCGAAGCCGAGCTCGCTGAAGGTGATGCCGCCATTGCCGATGCGGTCGAAATGCCGTGTCTTCATGTCTGACGATGTCCCGGAGTGATTTGTCTGACATGACACTATCACGCTCGTGGCCCAGCAAAAGTGCCGAGGCTCGTTGGACAGCGATTTTCGCGATGATAGCATGAACAAAAACGAGCCTTTCGCCGGGGGCGAACCGCGGATTCGTAGCGCCTAGCGACACCTCGGCAGACAGGGTGAGCCGTCATGACCAAAGCCGGATCCGGGATGTTCGCGACCGCGCTGGACGAACTCGGCGCGGTCCTGGCGCGTGTGGATCAAGCCCGGATCGAAGCCGCCGCCGAAATGCTTGCCGGCGCGGGCCAGATCGCCGTCTATGGCTGCGGCCGCGAGGCGCTGCAGGTCAATGGCTTCGCCATGCGGCTCTACCATCTCGGCCTTCCGGTCGCCGTCGTCGGCGACATGACCACGCCGCCGCTCGGACAGGGTGATGTCTTCCTGGTGAGTTCAGGGCCAGGCGAAACCACCACGGTGCTTACCTTGATGCGGGTTGCCCGCGAGGCCGGCGCCAAGGTGCTGCTTTTGACGGCCGAAGCGGCAAGCAGCGCCGCGAAGCTCGCCGACTTCACGCTGCTCATTCCGGCGCAGACCATGGCCAGCGACCAGGGCGCCGCCCGAACCTCGATGCTGCCGATGGGCTCGCTGTTCGAGGGCGCGCTGTTCCTTTTGTTCGAAATCATGGTGCTGAAGCTTAAACGCCTGACCAACGCCGCGCCGGAAGCGATGCGCGCCAGGCACACCAATATGGAGTAGGGGATGCGCTACGAGCTCATGCTGCCGCACCAGATACGCAAGGCGATCGAGGAGAACTGGCCGGTCGTGCTGCCGCTCGGCGTGCTCGAATACCATGGCGAGCACATGGCGGTCGGCATGGACACGCTGGCCGTCATCAAGACGGTGGAGCTGATCGAGAAGGAGAGGGACCTCGTCATCCTGCCGCCCTTCTACTACGGCGCGGCAAGCTATGCGGTGGCGGCGCCCGAAGGCAGCGGCTCGGTGCAGGTCGGCGGCCCGGTGCTTTCGCCTTTCGCGGAGGAGCTGTTCCACGGCCTGCTGCGCATCGGCTTCCGCAATATCCACGCCATCATCCATCACCAGACCGAGAATTTCGCGGCGGGCATGCCGACCGATCTCGCCTTCAAGACCGCTGGGCGGCAGGCGATCTTCCGCTTCCTCGAAAAGGAGCGCGGCGAGGGTTGGTGGGGATCGAACGCAATGGCCGATTACTATGCCGGCCATGCCCAGGGCGAAAACGTCTTCAACTGGGTGCAGGTGCATCCGCTGATGCCGGCGACGATGAACGGCAAATATCCGTTCGACCATGCCGGCATCGGCGAAACCTCGCTGATGCTGGCGCTATGCCCCGAGGCTGTCGACGAGAAGCGTTTCGCCGACAACACCGGCTGGTACACGAAAACCGCCGCGGAAGCGTCGGCGGGTCTCGGCAAGATCGGCGTCGCCATGATCCTCGACCATCTCAGGGCGATATTGGTGCGATAGGGCGCGGTTCTTCTTCTCCACATGGGGAGAAGAAGAAGTGCCACCGCTATTTCACCGAGCCGGCCGTCATGCCCATGATCAGATAGCGCTCGAGCGCGATGCCGATGATCGCCAGCGGCGCGATGGCGGCGGTGGCAAGGGCCGCCATCGACCACCAGTTGATGCCTTGCGAGCCGGTCTGGCTCGCCACCATCACGGGGATGGTCTTGGCATCCGTCGATGTCAGAAGGGCGGCGAAGAAGTACTCGTTCCAGCACAGCACCATCGCCAGGATGAAAGCAGCGACCATGCCGGGCAGCGCGATCGGCATGACGATGCGGAAAAAGGCGCCCCAAATCGAGAGCCCGTCGACAAGGGCCGCCTCCTCGAGCTCGACCGGGATCGAATTGAACTGGTCGCGCATGATCCAGATGACGATCGGCAGAACCATCAGCGTGTAGAGGAGCACGAGCCCGATACGGGTGTCGAGAAGTGCGACTTCCCGGTAGAGCACCAGGAAGGGAAGCGCCAGCACGACCGGCGGCAGGATCAGCTGCGACAGGAAAAAGAAGGAGATGTCCTCGTTCTTGAACCAGGCGAATTTATAGCGATAGCGAACGAGGCCGTAGGCGGCGAGGCTGCCGATGATGATGGCGAGGCCCGATGCGCTGACCGAGGTGATGACCGAGTTCATGAAGCGCTTGAGGAACTCGTCGCGCACGGTCGATGTCTGGAAGATCGAATCCGGCGACAAGCCAAGCGAGCGCCAGCCCTTCCAGTCCGGCTGGAAGTCGACGAAGGGAATGAGATGGCCTTGCGTGACGTCGACCGCCGATTTGAACGAGGTGGTGATCGTCCAGTAGATCGGGAACAGGCAGACGAAGGCCCAGAACACCAGCGCGCCATAGATGAAGACGCGGCTGGCGATGAACGCCGCCGGGGAGCGGATTTCGGAAACGGTGTAGTCGGTGGTTTGGACGCTCATGATGGCCGCTCAGTTGACGTTGCGCACGAAGCGACTGGCGAACTTCAAGAGCCAGGTCACGAACACGACGATGATGACCAGATAGGCCATTGCCAGCATGGTGCCGTAGCCGACATTCGAGCGGTCGCGATATTCGCGATAGATGAAGCTCGACACGGAATCGGTGGCGCCGCCGGGGCCGCCGGAGGTCAAGGTGATGATGATGTCGGCAAGCTTCAGCTTGAAGATGATGCGCAGGATGACCGCCGTCACCGACACCGGCAGCATCAGCGGAAAGGTCACCTGCCAGAATGTCTGCCATGCGGTCGCGCCATCGACGCGGGCGGCTTCCAGCACCTCGCGCGACATCGCCTGCAGGCCGGCAAGCAGCATGATCATCATGAACGGGATAAAGGTCCAGGCGTCGAGCATCATGATCGAGATGCGTGCGGTGATCGGATCGGAGAAGAAGGCAGGGTTGTCCCAGCCGAGGTGACGCGCCAACGTTGCCGCCGGTCCGAACCGGTACTCCATCAGCGATTTGCCGACCATCCAGGATACGGCGACCGGTGACAGCATCAGCGGCAGCAGGAAGACGACGCGGAAGAATTTGCGGGCCTGGATCTGCGCGTTGAGCAGCAGCGCCAGGCCGAAGGCGATGACATATTCGACCAGCACCGCAAGCACATAGAACACCATGTTGAACAGCGCGTTGCGGTAGTATGGATCGGCCAGCATCTGCCAGAAATTGTCGAGGCCGTTGAACCTGCGCCCGGCGAAGGAGCTGAGGTTCCAGTCGGTCAGCGCGATGTAGAAGCCGAACAGCGTCGGGAAGATCACCATGGCGATGGTGAAGAGCAGCGCCGGCAAGAGGAACAGCGCGCGCTGCCCGTCCTCGCCACGCGTCAACACCTGCCAGGCGCCGAGCGCAATACCCCACAGGACATAGGCATAGACGACCGGGCGCCAGGTGTCGAAGCCGACCGTGGACATCTCGGTCTTGTAGAGGATCTGCACGACGATGATCGCCAACAGCGCAAGCGTTGCGACGGCCAGAAGGCCCCAGCCGAGGCGTTTGCGGCCGGCCGGGATCAGGTCGGCGGTATTTGCCGGCCAGGCATTCGCGGTCGAAGTCTGTTCAGCCACGCTTCTCGCCTCTTTGAGCAACGACCGGCTACCGCCGGTCAAAGATGCGGCCCGGCGACTGGCGTCGCCGGGCCGCGACTTCCTTAAGACAGCTTACATGCCGAGCGAGGCTTTGTAGAGCTTGACCTGCTTGTCGCGGCCGATCTGGTCGGTCAGCTTTTCCCAGGCGGCGGCGATGGCGTCGGCGCCTTCCTGTGCCTTCATCTTGCCGGCGAAGGTGTTGGCCAGGATGTCCTCGGCGGCGGAATAGTACTGGAAGATGCCGGGGATGCGCGGCTCGATCGCCGCGTTCGGATGGTTGTAGCTATCGCCTTCCGACTTGAGGTAGGAGGTGATGAAGGCCTCGTCATAGCCGGCCGCCACCCATTCCGGAATGTTGAAATGGGAGTTCCGGTAAGGCTGGAAGCCCGACGGATACATCGCCGTCCAGATCGACAGGTCCTTGCCGCCGAGATGGGCGGCGGCGGACCATGCCGCCTTCTTCTTTTTTTCGTCCTTATCGACGCGGGCCATGACATAGACGCCCCAGCCGAGATAGGCGCAGTTCGGCGCATAGTTCGGGCCGCTGGCGAGCTTTTCCCACTTGCCGGTCTTTGAATTGTAGACGTCGTCGGAGCCCGGCAGGATCGAGAATCCGGTGACGTCGCCGATGACCGAGGAGTCATTGGTCTTGACGTTCGAGCCGACGTCGCCCCACCAGGGGATCATCGAGCCGGTGCCTGCCAGGAACTGCTGGAAGGCAGTCGTGTTCGGATCGGCGTTGATTTGATCTTTCGGCTCGGAAGGCAGCGCATCGATCACGTCCTGGATGGCGCGCACCCAGGCCGGATTGTTGATGCGCGGCTTCATCGTGTCGGCATCGAACAGCCAGGCCTTGTCATCGGGATGCTTGGCATAGGCGGAGGCGCGGCTGCCGAGGAAGTAAAAGCCGAAACCGCCCCAGGGCTTGGGCGCGTCTAGATAGCCATAGACGTCCTGGCCCTTGAATTTCTTGCCCTTGAGGAACTTGGTGACGGCCTGCACTTCCTGCCAGGTCTTCGGCACGCCCCATTCGGTGGTCGCGCCGCTGTCCTTCCATTGCTTGGCGAGGTCGGCATCGGCGAACACGTCGGTGCGGTAGTTGAAGTTGTGCGTGTCGCCGTCGATGGTCACGCGATACTGCTTGCCGTTCCATGTGCCGACCGGAGGCTTCAGATAGGCCACCAAGTCGTCCATATCGATCTGCTTCCTGACCCAGTCTGGCATTTCGGAGGTCAACCCCTTGCCGCAGACATCGCCCTCGAAGGGCGCGCCCATCTCGACGATATCAAAGTCGATCGTATTGGTGGCGATCGCCTGTTGCAGGCGTGGGTTGTAATCGGCCTGCGCAAGGTCAATCCAGTTGATCTTGGCGCCGGTATAGGCCTCCCACGGCTTCAGGAAGCCACGGAACAGCACGTTGTGCAGATTCTGGTTGTTTAGACCCATGAAGGTGAGCTCGACGCCGGCGAACTCGCCTTCCTTGACATTGGCCTTGGTCGCGTCGAGGCAGAGCTCGCCGACTTTCTGGAAGTCGGCATCGGTCGGCTGGCCCTTGCCGACGCCGGGGATCTGCAGGATTTTCGCCCGCAGGCTGTCATCGGCCATGGCAGGCCTCGTCAGCGCGCCGAGCCCGGCGCCGGACGCGGCGGCGATTGCGGCCATGCTGGCCGCGCCTTTCAACAGATCGCGACGGCTCGCGCCGGCGCGCATCAGTTTCTCATACAGGTCGACTCTCATCTACAGGTTCCTCCCAGAACAACAGCGATTGAATTGAAGTGCCAATCTCTCGGACGTCGAAACGTCTCACGGTTCTCCTCGATCATACGGGGACGTGGGACCCCACCCTGCGTCGCCGGAGTCCGATATCCCAGTATAATACCAGCTGTCGGATTGGCACTCGCCACTATTCGCGTAATCGATTACCTTGTCAACAACATTGGCTTTTTAACTATAAGATGCCGACTTGCCGTTGGCGTTGGCAATGGCTAGCTTCACCGCAAACGATAAAGGGGAGACGATGGCTCAAGTCGCGATCAGCAGTGTGGCCAAGGCGTTCGGAACCGTCAAGGTCCTGCACGAGGTCAGCGTCGATATTGCCGACGGCCAGTTCGTCGTGCTGGTCGGCCCGTCGGGGTGCGGCAAGTCCACGCTTTTGAGGATGGTGGCCGGGCTGGAGACGGTTTCCGGCGGCACGATCTCGATCGGCGAGCGCGTCGTCAACAATCTGCCACCGGCGAAGCGCGACATCGCCATGGTGTTCCAGAACTACGCGCTCTACCCGCACAAGACGGTGGAGCAGAACATGGCTTTCGCGCTGAAGCTGCGCGGCACCGATCCGGCCATCGTCGCCGAGCGGGTCAAGCGCGCCGCCGACATCCTCGACCTCGCTCCCTATCTCAAGCGCTACCCGCGCCAGCTTTCCGGCGGCCAGCGTCAGCGCGTCGCCATGGGCCGCGCCATCGTGCGCAATCCGCAAGTGTTCCTGTTCGACGAGCCGCTTTCCAACCTCGATGCCAAGCTGCGCGTGCAGATGCGCACAGAGATCAAGGAATTGCACCAGCGGCTGAAGACCACCACCATCTACGTTACCCACGACCAGATCGAGGCCATGACCATGGCCGACAAGATCGTCGTGATGCGCGACGGCCGCATCGAGCAGGTCGGCGCGCCGCTGGAATTGTTCGACCGGCCGGCGAACCTTTTCGTCGCCGGTTTCATCGGCTCGCCTTCGATGAACCTTCTGAAGGGCACAGTGAACAAGGCTGAGAAGGCGGTCGTGGAGATCGCCGGCACGGCGTTCCCGCTGCCGTCGGGGGCCGCTGTCGAGAATGGCCAGGCCGTTGTCTATGGCGTGCGGCCGGAACACCTGGAGATCCATCCGGACGGTGTCGAATCCAAGGTCTCGGTGGTCGAGCCGACAGGCTCCGAGACCCTGGTGTTCGTGCGCTTCGGCGAGGGCGAGATGGTGGCGCTGTTTCGCGAACGCCACGACTTCAAGCCGGGCGACACGCTGAAGCTCAAGCCGCGTCTCGACCAGGTCCACCTCTTCGACGCCGGCACCGGCAAGCGTCTCTGACCGCACACAAGTCTTCAAGAGGAAACCATGCTCAAAGGGATCAATCCGCTGCTCAATGCCGATGTGCTCCAGGCGCTGCGGGCGATGGGCCATGGCGACGACCTGATCATCGCCGATACCAATTTCCCGTCCGATTCCGTGGCGCGGCAGACCGTTCTCGGCAAGCTTTTACGCATCGATGCGACGGCGGCGGACGTGGTGAAGGCGGTGTTGTCGCTCTATCCGCTGGATACTTTCGTCAACGACGCGGCCGCCCGCATGGAGATCGTCGGCAAGCCGAACGAAATCCCTCCGGTGCAGAAAGAGGTTCAGAAGGAGGTCAACGCGGCCGAGGGCAAGCCCTGGCCAATGATCTCGATCGAGCGCTACGCCTTCTACGAGCGCTCCAGGAAAGCCTATTGCGTGATCCAGACCGGCGAGCGCCGGTTCTATGGCTGCTTTGCTTTCCGCAAGGGCGTCGTGCCGCCGGATGCGGAGTGAGACAATGGCCACCGGCAAGCCTGTTGTGATTTTGGGCGTGTTTGTCGCCGACACCGCCTACCGCGCCGATCGCCAGCCGCGCATGGGCGAGACGATCCTCGGCAATTCCTTCAAGCTCGGCCCGGGCGGCAAGGGCTCGAACCAGTCCGTGGCCGCCGGCAAGCTCGGCGCCGACATCACTTTCCTGACCAGGCTCGGCGTCGATGCCTTCGCCGACATGGCAAAGCAGACCTGGAAGGACGCAGGCGTGAAATGTGCGGTGATCGACACGCCGGACAGCTATACGGGTGCTGCCTACATCTTCATCGAGGAAGGCAGCGGCAACAACGCCATTATCGTCAGTCCGGGTGCCGCGATGCTGATCTCGCCCGAAGATATCGAGGCGCATGCCGGCCTGATCCGGTCTGCCGGCGTCTTCGTCACCCAGCTCGAGCAGCCGATCGACGCGGCATTGAAGGCGCTTGAGATCGCGCGCGGGGCAGGGGTGACGACCATCCTGAACCCGGCGCCGGCGGCAAGCCTGCCCGACCGCATCTACACGCTTTGCGACTATGTCACGCCCAACGAGACCGAAGCCGAAGGGCTCACCGGCATCAAGGTATCGTCGATCGACGACGCCCGGCATGCCGCAGACAGCCTGCTGGCCAAGGGCGTCGGCGCCGTCATCGTGACGCTCGGTGAAAAAGGAGCGCTGCTGCATACGAAGGATCGCTCCGACCATATCGGCGCGGTCAATGCGGGCTCGGTGGTCGAGACGACGGGGGCGGGCGATGCGTTCAATGGCGGTCTCGCCGCGGCCCTCGCAAAAGACGTCGAGCCGCTGGAGGCCGTGCGCTTTGCCTGCGCGGTCGCCGGCATTTCGGTGACCCGCCCCGGCACCGCGCCATCGATGCCTACATCGCAGGAGGTCGAGGCGCTGTTGGCGAGGGCTTGAGAGACACTTCTCTGCGCTTCCGACCCAGCGTTGTATATTAGCAACGCATAATCTTATTCACTTATCCGGTCTTGCGCTATGGGCAGAGATGTCCCGTAATGGGTCACCGTATGTGGCACTGCAATTGCATTGTCTGCGATGCCGGGGTCAAGCATTTGCCCGGCCGTCGGGGGGCAAATTCGGGGGCTCCGCCGCTCCGCAAATGGAGCGGCGGGTCTTTAACGACTGATCGGAAAGCCGCCCAACCGCCAAAGCGTTCGACGCTGGATAGAGCCATGTATTTTCCGCAGTATTTGGTTGGCATGTTCGCGACCTCATTCATCATGGCGATCTGGGCTGATTTTCAGACTGGTTCTGGCTGGCTAGCGCTTGGCTGGGCCATTCTGGCACTGATCATTCTTCAGGCTGGATACGCCGGTTTGATCGTCTGCTTGATCTACCGACAGGGATCGAAAGGCGCCGGGACAGGCTTGGCATCCGCAAATGCCCCACCGATTCCAGGGGACCTGGGAAAGCTCCGGCAGCACCCGCTGCTTCCAGGCATCAGGAAGTCTCAGCCTCCGAGATTGTAGATTTTCGCGCACGCAAGGCTGCGCAACCGGCCGTAACTCACCATTCGGAACGCAAACCGGAGCGAACGCGTTCACTGTGCTGTGCCGATTCCGGAACGGTGAGATGAAAAAGCCTTATGAAAAGCCCACGCTTGTGAAGCGCCAGAAGCTCACCGAGCGAACCGCCCAGATTGTCGCCTCGGGCGTCATATTGGGCGAGTGAACCAAAAAGAGGGGCTGCCGCTAAAGGATCTTGCTGGTCAGCTCCAGCATCGTCGTTGCGCCTTGCTCGCTGCCCGGTATATGCACGACGCGCAAAACGCGAAGGTCTTTGCTCGATCCTTCGACCGGTATCGACACGCTTTCGCCAACCCGCGGCAATTCCTGGAAGGCGAGCTCGTCTGGCGGGATGGTCAGGCACCAATGATGATCGGGAGCAACAGCGACGACGAGGACAACGGCACCGAGGAGCCATCTCTGGGAGCGCCGGAGCATTGTTGTTTCACAAGCCCATTGGGCCGACGGTGCGCGCGGCGACCACGAGCGAGAAGTGGATCATCCATGAGCGCGCTCTCCAGACGAAAGCTTCTGCGCACGTTCCCGCTGGACTTCCTGGCAACGGCAGCTCTGCCTGCCGTCGTCGACATGCCCCAGGCAGATCCGACTGGAGTGGTCGACAGGACGAAGGCGTGGCAGGAAGCTTACCTAGCATCCCTCGCGGCAGCCAATGCGTACAGCGCGAGCTTGCGGGTTAAGCCACTCAAGAAGACCGAATGCGATCGTTGCTTCGCGGTGCATGTCGCGGCCTGCGAGGTCCTTGAGGCCGAGCGCTCCGCACTCTGGCGCGTCTGATCAAACTTGCAAATTTGCAGGTTTATCCCGGCTGCTCAGGTGGCCGGGCTTTTCTTTAGCAGGAGAAATGCAGCAGTACGTCAAAGCCCAAACGAGGAAATAAACCATGGGCTCGTATCGTATCCAAGGCGCGGCTTTGCGTCAGCTTGTGGCGATACGGCGGTACCGGCTGCATTGCAGTCCAATTTTGCTGCCACGGCCGCCTTTATCGACAGACCGGCACATGCGTTGGCAGCGACCGTTTTCTTCTTTTCGTGAGCCACAGCGGTACTGGACGCGGCTAGGACAAAAGCCACGCAAACGATAACCATTTTCATTAGGGTCACCTTCTTTAGCGTCAGCTAATAAGAAGTTAACGCAACGTCAACCGAGCGTCAACGCGTTCACTATTGTCGTCCCGACATGGCCCTGCGTTTCATTTGTGTCCCGGTGGGTTCGGCTTCCGGATCTTTGCTTACATGGTGCTTACGCAGCCCAAAACCATTCTCCCCCGCCGTTAGGGCAGGGAATCAATTTGGTAGGGACTTCAGGAACTTAAATGGCGCGAGTGACGGGGCTCGAACCCGCGACCTCCGGCGTGACAGGCCGGCACTCTAACCGACTGAGCTACACCCGCGCACTTGACGAGCACGTGTCAGGCGTGTTCGTCGTTGGGGCGGTGGATAAGGGGTTCGCCTGCGGGTGTCAAGCGCGGCATTCAAGCATAACAGCAAACAGGAGAAGGTTTTTTGACAGCGGCGCCGAGGCTGGGGAAATCCTCCCGGCGATGGGCGCGCCGTCTGTTCATTTGGCCTTGCGAACGCGGCTCTAACTGCTTAAAGGTCCGCGCTCAAGCGGGCGATTAGCTCAGTTGGTAGAGCGCTTCGTTTACACCGAAGATGTCGGCGGTTCGAGCCCGTCATCGCCCACCAGCCTGCCAGACAAGCTGACACGAAATGAGGCAGCGGCCCTTGCCGGGCCACCACCTTGTCGAGGCGCCGGTCCAGGCTGCTACTGCCTGACGTAGCAGCGTTTGTGAGCGCCCGGAGCGGGATCATCGCCGAAAGCGTCGTTGCCGCATCTCACACCGTTCCTGAAAACATCCTGTGCGTATTGGCCACGTGCGCCGTATCTGACCATCGCGCGGCCTCGGAAATCGCAGAACTCACCCTCCCTGGCGCAGGCGACCCATTCGCCGCGGTCCGGGCGCGAGCCGGAATCGTCGTCGCCGTAGTTGTCGTCACCGCCATAGTCGCCGCGACCGCGCGCCACGAAATAGCAAGCCTTATCGCGGCCGGGCGCGGGGTCGCCAAAAACGCGATTTGAGCAAGGCACGGCCCGACGGTCGAAGAACCGGGAGGTCATTCGGCCCCGGGCGCCGTAGGCCACTTCCGCAGGGTAGGGCAAGCGACAGATACCGCCTTCATTCGCGCATCGGCGCAGCTGCTGCGCCGATGCGGTGGCGGGGAAAAGGGTGGTGGCGGTCGCAGCCAAGCCAACGAGGCAAATGACTGCAAACGCCATTCGGATCAAGGCAGTTGGGGTTTTTGACACGATTTGTCCTCCATGCGATTCAGGCCGCATCCTACAGCAGCCCGGTTGAATAGGCGATGAATGAGCCAGTTGTTGCAATCGCGACCGTCGCTGGCCCACCTTGCGAAGTAAGCGCCGTCGAAGGAAGTGCCGTCGCCGAAACCGCGGCGAATCATGGCGGCGTCAATCGTCGATCCAACAAGAACGGAGCAGAAATGGTCGAACTGCCTTTTGCCCGCGAAGAGTATCAGCAGCGGCTCGGAAAAATCCGAGCCGAGATGGCCAAGCGCGGTTTAGAGCTCCTGATCGTCAACGACGTCGCCAATCAGCACTATATCACCGGTTATGACGGCTGGTCGTTCTACACGCCTCAGGTGGTGCTTGTTCCAATCGAGGATACCGAGCCGGTCTGGATCGGCCGCGCCATGGATGCGGCCGGCGGTCTTCTCACAGCCTGGATGAAGCCGGAAAATGTGGTCGGCTTCCCGGAGGACCATGTTCAGCGCGCGGATCGGCATCCCATGGACTGGATCGCGGCCTGGATCGTCGCCAAGGGCTGGGGCCGCCGCCAGATCGGTATCGAGCTCGAAGCCTATTATTTTTCGCCGAAGGCGCATGCGCATCTCGTCGCCGGATTGCCCAATGCGAAATGGCACGATGCCGATCTCCTTGTGAACTGGATCCGCGCGGTCAAGTCGGCGCCCGAAATCGCCTATTTGCGCAAGGCATCGAGGCTGGCCGAGGCAGCGGTCGCGCGGGCGTTCGAAGTTATCGCGCCGGGCGTGCGCGAATGCGATGCGATTGCTGCCATCCAGGCGGCGCAGATCGCCGGCAGTCCCGATTTCGCCGGCGACATCACGGCGTTGCCGCCGACGATCCTAGGCGGCGAAAATGCCTCGGCGCCACACATCATGTGGAGCGACAGGCGGTTCGGAAAGGACGAAACGATCGCTCTCGAGCTTGCCGGCGTCTGCCGCCGCTACGCCGCCGGGCTCGCCAGGACCATGCAACTCGGCAAGACGCCGACCCGCGTCTCGGATACGGCAAAGGCCGTGGTCGAGGGCATGGATGCGGTGCTCGATGCGGTGAAGCCCGGCACGACCGCCGAAGCGGTCGAAGCCGCCTGGCGCAAGGTCATCGCGCGCCACGGTCTGAAAAAGGAATCGCGCATCGGCTATTCCATCGGCGTTGCCTATCCGCCCGATTGGGGCGAGCACACGATCAGCCTGAGACCCGGCGACAAGACGGTGCTTCAACCCGGCAATGTCGTTCATTCCATTCTGGGCATGTGGATGGACGGTTGGGGTATCGAGATCAGCGAAACCATTTTGGTGACCCACGCCGGCAACGAGACGCTGACGAAGTTCCCGCGGGATATCCATGTCAAATCCTGACCGGCCCTCCTCGGCAAATGACGCAGCGCCCGACATCGAAACCGGCTATTACAGCGAGAGACGTCCGTCGGTCTATTTCCGGCTCGGCATTCGCAATGAAGAGGTTGGGTCGGTCTATCCGCTTCACCACGCCAGGTTTCGCGTCGACGAGGCTGCCCTCAAAAATGGCGCGCTTACTTTGGTTTCGGCGGCAACGATGTTCCTGGCGGGGCAATGGGAAAATTCCGGTGCACAGTGAATCGCCGGAAAGTCGCTTCACAAACGTTGTGAGTGAAAACTCTGGATCGGCGAGTGGCTAAAGATACTGCGCGACCTTCTTGCCGACGGTCAGGAAGCGCAGCGGGTCGACCGCCTCGCCGTCGTGGCGGACCTCATAGTGAAGGTGCGGACCTGTCGAGCGGCCGCTGCTGCCGGTCTTGCCGATGACGTCGCCGGCGGCAAGCTTCTGGCCGACGGCCACGTCGATCTCGCTCAAATGCCCGTAGCGTGTCGCAAAGCCGTTGCCATGGTCGACCTCGACCATGCGGCCGTAGCCGCCGGCCCAGCCGGCCCGGGTGACGACACCGGCGGCCGTGACCTTGGCCGGCATGCCGATCGGCGCTCTGAAATCCATTCCCGTATGCAAGGCGGCGGTGCCAAGGATCGGGTCGGTGCGCACACCGAACGGGCTGGTCACCGTATGGCCGGGGGCGGGATTGGTGAGCGGCAGCTTGCGCGCCTCTTTCTTGACCCCGTCGAGCGCGTCGAGCGCTTCGTCCAACTCCTTGACCTTGCCGTCGAAGGCCAGCGAGGGATCAAGCGGAACCAGCGGGCCGCCGACATCGCTCTTGTTGAGTTCGCTGTCGACCGGCAGGCCTGCCGCTTCCAGCGCCTGCGCGATGGCATCGGCATTCTTGTAGGCGCTGTCGGCAAGTGTGGTGATGCGCGAAAGCTGCTGGTTCTCGATGGCCTTCAGCGATGCGTTGATGGAGACGAACAGCTTGTCGGCGCGATCGGCGGCCGTTTCGCCGTCAAGCGGATCGGACCTTGTCGACCAGAGCGAGAAGGGCCTGGTGTCGCCGGCGCTCAGGCTGGCGACGGAATAGGTGGGCGCCTTCGAAAGACTGCCGGTGACCTCGGCGTGTTCGTCGGGCTTTGGCGTCGCCGCGCTTGTCGTGGGTGCGTCGCCGACCTCGTTCTCGGCGCGCTCGAGGATCGGGCCGAGCCGCCCGTGCCGCTCGCTGAGCTGGGTTTGCCTCGCCAGCAGCTCGCTGACCTTGGTCTCCATCAATTGCTGGTCGAGAAGCTGACGGCTGGTGATGCGGTCGACCTGGGCACGAAGGGCCGAGATGCGGTCCTCATAGGCCTGCTGCATGCGCGCCTGCCTGGCCGTGGTGGCGCCGATCAGGTCGTCGCGCAGCACAAGGTAAGAGGTGGCGAGCAGGTAACCGATGGCGATCGCTGCCAAAGCGGATCCGATAAAGGCGGCAAGCCAGGGTCGGATCGTGAAGTGCCTTATTTCATTGCCCCGGGCGATAATGACCGTGTGGGGCTCCTTGCGCCTGCCGAAGACCGCTGACTGACCGGTTGATTTCACGGGACCGAGCTTTCGTTACGAGACCAACGACAGCTCGGAATTACACATTATTAGGGTTAACAAAGTTTTGCTGGCCGCAATGTCGCATAACCAATTCGCGCGTCGCGGGTGGCGAGTTGCAACAAATGCGGGCCGGCAAAAGCTGGCGGCGCGAACGGCCAAGCGTTTGCCGCCTCAGAGCGCGCGCACCGCCTCAAGCACCTCTTCGGCATGGCCTTTGACGCGAACCTGGCGCCAGGCGCGGGCGATGCGGCCGTCCTTGCCGATCAGGAAGGTGGCGCGCTCGACACCCATATATTTGCGCCCGTACATCGTCTTCTCGACCCACAAATGATACGCCTCGATCACTTGGCGCTCCTCGTCGGCGACGAGATCGACGGTGAGATCGTACTTTGCCTTGAATTTGTCGTGTTTATTCACGCTATCGGGCGAAAGCCCGACCACCACGGCGCCGGCCTTCTCGAACTCCGGCTTCAACTGCGAGAAGCCGATCGCCTCGTTGGTGCAACTTGTGGTGTCGTCCTGCGGGTAGAAGTAGAGTACAACCGGCTTGCCCCGGAACGCGGCGAGGCTGAGAGAGCCGCCGCCGTCACGCGGAAGATCGAATTGCGGCGCAATGTCGCCCACGTCGAGATCAGCCATATCGATGCCCTTGTTCGCAGTTACGCGCGGGAAATCATCGATATAACGTGAAGCGGGGATTCGTCCACGACGAGTTCGTCACAACGGAATATTGCTTGGATCAGGAAGAACCGCAGCACGAGAAGATCAGGTTCAGGCGTGACGAGATCACCGACCTGGCGAGGCTTCCGTCCGCGTGCGGCGTGCCGCCGCTCGGCCGGGCAGCGGTGCGCCGCCGCTTCCGCTTCCTCGGTCGCGTGTTTGCCGGGCTTTGCGCGCTGGTATTTCTGGCGGCGGCGGGCGTCTATGTCCTTGGCGCCTCGGGCATCGGCACGGAACGGCTCCGGGCCGAGGCAGAAACGGCCATCGAGAAGCTGGCCGGCATCGATGTCGACGTCGCGGTCGGCGCGGCGCGGCTGACGCTCGACGGATCGAGCTTCATCGCCCTGCAGGTCAGCGATGTCAGCCTGAAGACGGCCGACGGAAAGCCGATGGCCGATATCGGGCGCGTCCGTTTCGGCATGCGCCTGCTGCCGCTGCTTTCAGGCGATGTCCGGCTGACCAGCGCCAGATTTTCCGACGCCCACATCGTGGTGGCTGCCATGCCCTCCGGCGGAGGCGACTGGACGGCGGCGCTGCGCAATGAAGACGGTCTTGTCGACCCGGAGAAAGTGTCGGCGGCGGTGTTCTCTGGCGTCAACGACGCGCTGGATGCCGTGCGCGAGGACTCAATGCGCCAGATCGATCTGCGCAACGTCGAGTTCGAACTGCCGGACACCGGGCTGGTCAAGCGGGTGACGGTCGCCTCGGCAACCGTCGCGCAGACCGGCACCGGAAGCATGCAGTTCTCCTACGATGCCGACGTCGACGGCCGGCACGCCACTTTGACCGCCTCCGCGACCCGCGATGCGACGGCAAGGCGGATCGCGTCGCTGGATGCCAACCTCGAGATAGCCGGCGCTGCTGGTTCCGGCGAGGGCCGTTCGACCGAGGCAGCCCCGGCGGCCGAGGGCGCGAAGCTGGGTTCGATAGCGCTGAAGCTTTCGGGCTCGGAAGCGTCCGGGGATAACCCGTCGCGCCTGGCGGCCTCGCTGTCACTGGCCGGTTCGGTGCTGGACCTGGACGAACGCGGCCTCCTGCCGGCCGATATCGATGCCGACGCCACGCTGGTGGCCGGCTCAAACAAGATCTCGGTCGACCGGCTGTTGATCAAGTGCGACCGCTCCAGCTTCGACTTTGCCGGATCGATCGGGCCGAAGCCGACAACCGCGGGGGAGGAGCCTGCCTATCGCTATGACCTCACCAGCGACGGCTCGACGCTGGCACCTTCGGAATCGCCGGAACCGGCGCTTCAGTTCCTGGCCCGTCTCGCCGGGGTCTACCAGCCGAAGAGCCGCAAGCTTGTCGCCGAGCAGATCGGCGTGCGGTCAGGCGGGTCGGGCGAGGTGCTGGGCGCGGCCACGGTCGCCTTCATCGACAACGGACCCCCAGGCATATCGCTGTCGCTCAACGTCCACGACATGCCGGCCTCGCATGTCAAGCAATTGTGGCCATGGTTCGCGGCCCGCAATGCGCGGCTTTGGGTGCTGCGCAATCTGTTTGGCGGCACGGTGACCGATGCCAATCTGCAGTTCCAGGTCGCGCCGGGGCGCCTCGGCAACGGCGTGCCGCTTTCCGGCGACGAAGTGTTCGGCCGTTTCCAGATCGAAGGATCGCGCTTCGATACCGCCGGGCGCATCCCGCCGATCCGCGACGCCGTCGGCGTCGTTGCCTTCCACGGCAACGATGTCGACATCAGCCTTTCCTCGGGCAGCGTCTACATGCCGAGTGGCCGCACCGTGGCGGCGAGCGGCGGCACGCTGACGGTGAAGAACGCGAACCGCTCACCGGTGATCGGCGGGCTCGATATCGATGTCGCCGGCGAGGCGCCGGCTATCGCAGAGCTCGCCTCCTACGAGCCGATCAATGCCATGCGCCATGTCGGGCTGGCGCCGGAGGATCTGTCCGGCACGGTCATCGGCCACGTCAAGGCGGACATTCCGCTGACGCGGGGTGTCGACACCTCGACGCTCGATTGGCTGGTCTCGCTCGACTATCAGGACCTGTCGCTGGCCAAGCCATTCGAGGACCAGACGGTGACCGAGGCCAATGGCTCGATCGCGATCGGGCCAAAGCAGGCGGTGATTTCCGCCGCAGCCAAGCTCAACGGCATTCCGGCCGAGCTCGATCTGGTCGAGCCGCTCGCCGACGACGGCCCGGCGCGCAGCCGCAAGGTCGAGCTGGTTCTCGACGACAAGACGCGCAACGCCAGCATGCCCGGCCTGTCGGACCTGCTTTCGGGAACCATCAAGGTGGCGATCGACAAAAGCGGCGAGAGCGCCCAGCAGGTCTCGGCGGACCTGACCAACGCCAAGCTCGACATTCCGTGGGCAGGATGGAGCAAGGGCGCCGGCATTCCGGCCAAGGTCACTTTCGACATGGTCAAGTCCGGCAGCACCACCACTTTGACGGATTTCGATCTCAGCGGAAAAAGCTTTTCGATCGACGGCAGCGTGACGCTGGTCAACGGCGCATTGTCCACGGCACGCTTCAGCAAAGTCGCGCTGAATAGAGGCGACGACGTCGCCGTTTCGGTCAAACGCTCCGGCAAGAGCTATGCTGTCGACGTCAGCGGCGCATCGCTCGACGCCCGCTCGCTGATCAAGCAGTTCACCTCCGATGTCGACACCGCAACGAAGGGCGCCGGCAGCGATGCGATCTCGGTGAGCGCCGATGTGGCATCGTTGACCGGTTTCCATGACGAGGTGCTTTCCAATCTCAAGCTCGAGTACAGCGCTGCCGGGTCGCGTGTGAACGGGCTCAACGTCACCGCCGCGGCGAGCTCGGGTGCAGCGATTGCGATCAACAACACCACCGGCGAAGGCGGCCGCGTGCTCAGCGTGAAGTCGGCCGATGCCGGCGCCATCCTGCGTTTCCTCAACGTTTACGAGCATATGGAAGGCGGTGCGATCACGCTGTCGCTCTCCGGCGCCGCCGACGGGCCGATGAAGGGACAAGTGGATGCCAGAAACTTCTACGTGGTCAATGAGCCCAAGCTGGCCTCGATCGTGTCGACGACGCCGGCCGGCGACACACGCAGCCTGAACGAGGCCGTCAAAGGCAAGATCGATACGTCCAGGGTGCAGTTCGAGCGCGGCTTCGCCGAGATCGACAAGGGGTCCGGCTATCTGAAACTGGCGAACGGCCTGCTGCGTGGCCCGCGCATCGGCACGACGTTCCAGGGCATGCTCTACGACCCGAACAACAACATGGACATGACCGGCACCTTCATGCCGGTCTATGGTCTCAACCGCATCTTCGGCGAACTGCCGCTGTTCGGGCCGCTGCTCGGCAACGGCCGCGACCGCGGCCTGATCGGCGTCACCTACCGGCTCAAGGGCAATGCCAACAAGCCGACACTCAACATCAATCCGTTGTCCGTCGTGGCGCCCGGGATATTCCGCTCGATCTTCGAGTACAGGTGACCGCGATCCCGAAAAGCGGCTTCCGGTTTTCGGGAAGATCCCGATCAGTTCGCCCGCACCAGCACGTGTTTCTTCTTGCCAAGCGAGAGCTTCACGACACCTTCCGGACCGAGGTCCTGAAGCGTGACGACGCGCCGGTCGTCGGTTAGGGGCTGGTCGTTGATGCGCACGGCGCCGCCCTGGATGTGGCGGCGCGCTTCGCCGTTCGAGCCGGCCAGCCCGGCGCTCACGAACAGCGCCAGGATGCCGATGCCGGCCTCCAGGTCGGACCGGGCCACCTCGACGCTCGGCAGCGTGTCGGCGATCGCGCCTTCCTCGAAGGTCTTGCGTGCCGTTTCGCTTGCCGTCTCTGCGGCTTCGCGGCCGTGCAGCATGGCGGTGATCTCGGTAGCGAGGATCTTCTTGGCTTCATTGATCTCCGCGCCGCCGAGCTTTTGGAGGCGCGCGACTTCGTCCAAGGGCAGGGTCGTGTAAAGCTTCAGGAAGCGGCCGACATCGGCGTCCTCGGTGTTGCGCCAGTATTGCCAGAACTCGTAAGGTGAGAGCATTTCGCCATCGAGCCAGACCGCGCCCGAAGCCGACTTGCCCATCTTGGCGCCGGACGAGGTGGTGAGCAGCGGCGTGGTCATGGCGAAGAGCTGCACGCCCTCCATGCGGTGGCCGAGGTCGATGCCGTTGACGATGTTGCCCCACTGGTCCGAGCCGCCCATCTGCAGCCGGCAGCCGACGCGCTTGTAGAGCTCGACGAAGTCGTAGGCTTGCAGGATCATGTAGTTGAATTCGAGGAACGACAGCGACTGCTCGCGGTCGAGCCTGAGTTTCACGGAATCGAAGGCAAGCATGCGGTTGACCGAGAAATGCCGGCCGACATCGCGCAGGAAATTGACGTAATTGATGCCCATCAGCCAGTCGGCGTTGTTGATCATGAGCGCGTCGCCCAGGCCGTTGCCGAACTTCAGGTAAGGCGTGAAATTGCGGCGGATGCCGACGAGGTTGGCCTCGATGTCCTGCGGGGTCAGCAGCTTGCGCGCCTCGTCCTTGAAGGAAGGGTCGCCGATCATCGAGGTGCCGCCGCCCATCAGCGCGATCGGCCGGTGGCCGGTCTGCTGCAGCCAGTGCAGCATCATGATCTGGATCAGCGATCCGGCATGCAGGCTTTTGGCGGTGGCGTCGAAGCCGATATACGCGCTTACCGTTTCCTTGGCGAAAAGCTGGTCGAGGGCCGATTCATCGGAAATCTGGTGGATGAAGCCGCGCTCGCTCATGATGCGCAGGAAATCGGATTTGTAGGCGGACATTTTTTCTTCCTGGAGATCGCCGGGCTGTCAGCCGAGCGTGACGTGAAGGCGCGCGTTTAGCATCAGCGGGCGATCAGCAAAAGTGGAATCCGGTTTTGCGTTCGATCGCCCGGCAAGGTGAAGACCGGCGATCAGCAAAAGTGGAATCCGGTTTTGCGTTCGATCACGCTTCCGGTTTGCGACCGGTCACTCGAAACCCACGCGTCCTTGCTTCGCCCTTTTTGCTGGCGTAATGAGGCGCCGCGCAAAGACAGGCGTCCATGCGCCGCGACGGGGCCATCCCGCAGTTTCAGATCGGACGAGCTCCCGCGATGAACAGGAACTATTTTTTCCTCTTTCTGTTCAGCATCGTCATGACCGTCAGCGGGCTGGCCAGCCTGCCGCCGGTCGATCGCGACGAAGCCCGCTTCGTCCAGGCGACCAAGCAGATGGTCGAGACGGGCGACTATGTCGACATCCGCCTGCAGGATGTCACGCGTTACAAGAAGCCGATCGGCATCTATTGGCTGCAGTCCGCGGCCGTGGCGCTGAGCGGCGAGGGGGCCGCGGCGCCGATCTGGGTCTATCGCCTGGTCTCCATGCTGGGCATCGCGATCGCCGTCGTCGGCATCGGCTGGACCGGCGCGAAACTCTTCGGCGCCAATGCCGGGCTGGCCGCCGGCCTGATGATGGCGGCGATCTTCGCAACCGCCTTCGAGGGGCGCGACGCCAAGACCGATGCCATGCTTCTGGCGTGCTGCGTGGCGGCGCAAGGCGCGCTGGCGCAGGTCTATATGGCGGCAAAACGCAACGAACCGGTTCCCGGGCATCTGCCCTGGATCTTCTGGATCGCGCAGGGCCTGGGCATCCTCATCAAGGGGCCGGTCTCGCCGCTGCTGTCGCTGCTTACGGCGACGGCGCTGGTTGCCTTCGATCGCGACTGGCGCTGGCTGCTCAAGATGAAGCTGGTGCGCGGCGTCGTCATCGTGCTCGCGATCGTGCTGCCATGGCTCTTCCTCATCTCCTGGAAGAGCGGCGGCGCCTTCTTCCAGGAAGCGGTCGGCAAGGACATGCTGAACAAGGTGGCGCAAGGCGAGGAATCGCACGGCCTGCCGCCCGGCTTCTACATGCTGACCTATTCGCTGTTCATGTGGCCGTTCGGGTTGATCGCGGTCGGCGCCGGACTGCAGGCCATCAACCGTTTCCGGGACGATCCGCGCCTGCGCTTCTGCCTCGCCTGGTACATTCCGTTCTGGCTGGTCTTCGAGGCGATCCCGACCAAGCTGCCGCATTATGTCATGCCGGCCTATCCCGGCATGGCGCTGCTGATCGGCTGGCTGCTCACCTTGCCGGCGGACCAGGCCAACGCACCGCTCAGACGATGGCAGACATGGCTGTGGTGGGCGACCGCCTTCGGCCTTGCCGTGGTCGCGATCGGCCTTGCCGCGGTTTGCGTCGGCGCGCCGCTTTATCTCAACAAGACCTTCTCCTGGTGGAGCATACCGGCGGCGATCGCCGTTCTGATCACCGGCTATCTCGCCTTTCCACGCCAGTTGCAGGTGTCGCTTCCGCGCATCGCGGCGATCGCCGTCGGCGCGGGCATCTCCTTCAGCCTGCTGTTCGGCGTCATCGCGCCCTCGCTGAAGCCGATCTGGCTAAGCCCCGCCATCAAGGCCGCGGTCGACGCCAATCGCCCTTGCGACGCCACGGTGCTTGCCTCGGCGAGGTTCCAGGAGCCGAGCCTCGTCTTCCTGGTCGGCACCAAGACCGTGCTCACCGACGTCGAGGGCGTGGCGCAGCATCTGCTGGCCGATCCATCTTGCGCACTTGGCCTTGCGCCAATCAAGGAGGAGCAGAAGCTTACCGATATGCTGGCCACCCAGGGCAAGTCGGCAAGGCGACTGACCGAGATCGACGGCATCAACTATTCGTCAGGAGACAAGCTGTCGCTCGGCCTGTACCGGGTGGCTCCGTGAACGATAGCTTCGGCCATCGAATGCCCCTATAGACTTGCGCTAAAGCCATGTCCGCCGCGCCCCTTGCCCTTTACCGCCGCTCGCTCGGCAATTTCCGCGACACGATGACGATCGTGAAGCGACGCTTTGTCGTGCGCCCGGCGCGCTATCCAAGGATTTTGTGGAGCGTCTGGCTGCTGGCCTGGGTGCTGCTTACCGTAGCAATCTTCCTGCGGCTCGACGCCGGCGCCGGCGAGATGCGCGGCGAATGGTCACCTGGCTTCGTGCGCTTCACCGATTTCTTCACGCAATTCGGCCTGGGCGGCTGGTACCTCATTCCGGCGGCGCTCTGCCTCGTCGTCGCCAATCTGACGGACTGGCGCAGCCTGCCCAGGCACGGGCGGATGATCATCTACAACTGGACGTGTTTGGCCTTCTTCGTGCTTTGCACGGTCGGCCTTTCCGGCCTGGCGGTGAACCTTCTGAAATATGGCATCGGCCGCGCGCGGCCGCTCTATTTCGACAGTTTCGGGGTCTTGTCGCTGCATCCTTTCGCCATGGATGCGCGCTTCGCCGGTTTCCCCTCCGGCCATGCCACGACGATGGGCGCGGTCTTCGGCATGCTGCTGCTGCTTTTTCCCAGGCGCTGGACCATCGCTTTTATCGTCACGGCCTGCATTGCCTCGACGCGTGTGTTTGTCGGCGCGCATTATCCAAGCGACACCGTCGCCGGCTTCGGCCTGGGGCTGGCCTTCGCTATCATTTCGGGGCTGGTTTTTGCCCGTCTCGGTTTCATCTTCGGCCATACGCCGTCAAAGCTGCCGATGCGCAAGCGGACCTTCCGCCTGGGCTGGTCCGATCCGCCTAACGCCAGGGCGGGCAGGCAGGCGAGCCCTTCTGAAGAGCTTACGCCAGACCGCTCATAGCGTTGCTGGTTTTTTATTCCGACGCAGCATTGTCCCGCGCCTTTAGGCGCGAATGCTCAAGGCGATAGTCCGTGCGCGTTATCTCAGTCGTTTCGGCCGCGGATCGGCGAGCTCACCGGCCAGCCGGCGGTCGAGATAGTCGGCGCATTCCTGGATAAGCAGCTCTGCGTCGTTGGCAAAGAAGTGATTGGCGCCGGGAATCGTCTTCTGGGTGATGGTGATGCCCTTTTGCGTGTGCAGCTTGTCGACCAGCCCCTGCACATCCTTCGGCGGCGCCACCTTGTCGGCGTCGCCGTGGATGATCAGGCCGGATGACGGACAGGGCGCCAGGAAGGAGAAGTCGTAGGTGTTGGGCTGCGGCGCGACCGAGATGAAGCCCTCGATCTCAGGGCGGCGCATCAGAAGCTGCATGCCGATCCACGAGCCGAAGGAGTAGCCGGCGACCCAGCAGCTCTTGGAATCCGGATGCAGCGACTGCACCCAGTCGAGGGCTGCGGCCGCGTCCGACAATTCGCCGGTGCCGTGGTCGAACTCGCCCTGGCTGCGGCCGATGCCGCGGAAATTGAAGCGGAGCGTGGTGAAATCGCGCTTCTGGAACATGTAGAAGAGGTCGTAGACGATCTTGTTGTTCATCGTGCCGCCGAATTGCGGGTGCGGGTGCAGCACGATGGCGATCGGCGCGCTCTTTTCCTTGGAGGGCTGATAACGTCCCTCCAGGCGACCAGCCGGACCGGCGAAAATGACCTCAGGCATAAAATACTCCACGTGGCATACGAAGGCGCTGCCCCGGAACTCTTCTGGCCCCAGCTTTTCTGCGGCCTTGACGCCGGGCGAGCGTCTTCCTAGAAGCTAGTTTAGAATTATTCAAAACTGGGTAGCCGAAACGCAATCGTTTGGCCGCCCGCGCCGCAAGCCGGGTAAATAGGACGGCTTGCCTTGCAATTTCAAGGAAATAACGCGCTATCCTCGCGGGATAGTTGGCGAAAGGACGAACCGAGCGAAAATGGCCGCAACCCGCGCCTATCTCGACTACAACGCCAGCGCGCCGCTTATTGCGGAAGCGCGGGCGGCGATGGTCGCCGCGCTCGATGCCGCCAATCCGTCATCGGTCCACACGGAAGGGCGCGCTTCGCGCCGGCTGGTCGAGGACGCGCGCCGCGACGTGGCGCGGCTGGTCAATGCCAGGCCTGAACATGTCGTCTTCACCTCCGGCGCCACCGAAGCCGCCTCGATGCTGCTTACGCCTGACTGGCAGATGGGGCGCGGCGCTATTCGCATGAGCCACCTCTATGTCTCGGCGGCCGACCATCCCTGCATCCTGAATGGCGGGCGGTTTGCGGCAGCGCAGGTTACGAAGATCGGCGTCGACCGGAACGGCATTGCCGATCTCGACATGCTTTCTGCCGCGCTTGCCGCGCATGACAAGGCCGCCGGCCTGCCACTGGTGGCGATCCACGCCGCCAACAACGAGACCGGCGTTGTCCAGCCGGTCGGGCGCATCGCCGAAATCGTCAAGGCCGCGGGTGGGGTGCTGGTTGTCGATGCCGTGCAGGCTGCCGGGCGGATTCCGCTCGATATGTCAGCGCCTTATACCGACTATCTGATCCTGTCCTCGCATAAGATCGGCGGCCCGAAGGGCGTCGGCGCGATCGTCGCCGCGTCCGACCTGATGATGCCGCGTCCGCTGATCAACGGCGGCGGCCAGGAAAAGGGCCACCGCGCCGGCACCGAAAACGTCGCCGGCATTGCCGGTTTCGGCGCCGCGGCGCGGGCAGCGCTTGCGAGCCTGGACGATATCGCGGCCATTGCGCGGCGTCGTGATGAAATCGAGGCCATCGTGACGGAACTGGCGCCGGACGCGGAAATCTTCGGAAAAGGCGCTCCAAGGCTTGCCAATACGACATTCTTCGCTATTCCCGGCATCAAGGCCGAGACGGCGCAGATCGCTTTCGATCTTGCCGGCGTCGCGCTGTCGGCGGGCTCGGCCTGCTCGTCGGGAAAAGTCGGACCGAGCCATGTGCTGAAGGCGATGGGCCACGGCGACAGCCTGGGCGCCTTGCGCGTTTCGATCGGTCGCGCGACCGGTGCCGAGGATATCGCGGCCTTCCGGGCCGCATTGGCCGGCATCGTCGCCCGCCGGGCGGGTAAGGAAGAAGCTGCCTGACGGCGGCAAGGATGAATTCAGGCCATGTGGCCTGGTAGAGCCGTGCGTTTTGTACTGGCCGGGTGAATTTCCGGCCGACACGCACTATATGGAACTTACTCCGCCGCGAGCCGCTCCCGGTTCGGGTGGTGCCATAGTTTGAAAACTGCCGGGCCTTGACCCCGGCGTGGATGGAGAACGCTTATGCCTGCTGTGCAGGAGACGATCGATCGAGTCCGAAAGATCGACGTCGACCAGTATAAATACGGATTCCAGACAGAGATCGAGATGGACAAGGCCCCCAAGGGCCTGAGCGAAGACATCATTCGCTTCATCTCGGCCAAGAAGGATGAGCCGGACTGGATGCTGGAATGGCGTCTGGGAGCCTATCGCCGTTGGCTGACGCTGGAAGAACCGACCTGGGCGCGCGTCCATTATCCGAAGATCGACTTTCAGGACATCCACTACTACGCCGCGCCGAAGAGCACGCCGGGCCCGAAGTCGCTGAGCGATGTCGACCCCGAACTGCTCAAGGTCTATGAGAAGCTCGGCATTCCGCTCAAGGAGCAGGAAATCCTCGCCGGTGTGCAGAAGACGGACGCTTCCGAACTCGAGGAAGCCAGCGACAATGTCTACAAGTCGGGTCGCGTCGCGGTCGATGCGGTGTTCGATTCCGTATCGGTCGTCACCACGTTCAAGAAGGAACTGGCGCAGGCGGGCGTCATCTTCTGCTCGATCTCGGAAGCGATCCGCGAGCATCCGGAGCTGGTCAAGAAGTATCTCGGCTCGGTCGTGCCGACCTCCGACAATTTCTACGCGACGCTGAATTCGGCGGTGTTCACCGACGGTTCCTTCGTCTTCGTGCCGAAGGGCGTGCGCTGCCCGATGGAGCTGTCGACCTATTTTCGCATCAACGAGAAGAACACCGGCCAGTTCGAACGCACGCTTATCATCGCCGAGGAGGGGGCTTACGTCTCCTATCTCGAAGGCTGCACGGCGCCGCAGCGCGATGAGAACCAGTTGCATGCGGCGGTGGTCGAACTGATCGCGCTCGACGATGCCGAGATCAAATATTCGACGGTGCAGAACTGGTATCCCGGCGACGCGCAGGGCAAGGGCGGCATCTACAATTTCGTCACCAAGCGCGGCGACTGCCGCGGCGACCGTTCTAAGATATCGTGGACGCAGGTCGAGACCGGTTCTGCGATCACCTGGAAATACCCGAGCTGCATCCTGCGCGGCGACGATTCCAGCGGCGAGTTCTATTCGATCGCGGTGTCCAACGGCTACCAGCAGGTCGACAGCGGCACCAAGATGATCCATCTCGGCAAGAACACGTCGAGCCGCATCATCTCCAAGGGCATCGCCGCCGGCTTTTCGCAGAACACCTATCGCGGCCAGGTCTCGGCGCATCGCAAGGCGAGCAACGCGCGCAACTTCACCAACTGCGACTCGCTTTTGATCGGCGACCAATGCGGCGCGCACACCGTGCCCTACATGGAAGCCAAGAACTCGACGGCGCAGTTCGAGCATGAAGCGACGACGTCGAAGATCTCCGAGGACCAGAAGTTCTACGTCATGCAGCGCGGCATCCCCGAGGAAGAGGCGATCGCGCTGATCGTCAACGGCTTCGTCAAGGACGTCATCCAGCAGCTGCCGATGGAGTTCGCCGTCGAGGCGCAGAAGCTGATCGGCATCTCGCTGGAAGGCTCAGTGGGCTGATGATGGCGACGCTGCCGCGCGCTTCGAAAGGAGCTTCCAATGGCCGGAGATAAATGGTTCAGGCCGAAGCGCTTCGGCTATGGCGCCACGCCGGACAACTGGAAGGGCTGGGCCTTCATGGTCGTCTACATCGCGATCGTCGTAGCCCTTTCGCTGATCCTTATTCACAAGGGCGCTGCCGCCTGGCTGGTCATCCTGGCTGTTCTTGCCCTGACGGGCGCAACCATCCCGCTCATCAAGGCCAAGACGGATGGCGACTGGCGCTGGCGTTGGCATTGAATTTGAACGGAAATTTTCTGGAACGGAACGAAAATGCTTGAGATCAAGAACCTGCACGCCCGCATCGTCGACGACGGCACCGAGATCATCCGCGGCCTGAATCTGACGGTGAAAGCCGGCGAGGTCGCCGCCATCATGGGGCCGAACGGCTCGGGAAAGTCGACGCTGTCCTATATCCTCGCCGGCCGCGAGGACTATGAGGTGACCGAAGGCGATATCCTCTACAACGGACAGTCGATCCTGGAGATGGATCCGGCCGAGCGCGCCACCGCCGGCATCTTCCTCGCCTTCCAGTATCCGATGGAGATACCGGGCGTCGCGACCATGGAGTTCCTGAAGGTGGCGATGAACGAGCAGCGCAAGGCGCGCCGCGAGGAGCCGCTGAAGATCCCGGAGTTCCTGAAGCGGGTGAAGGAGGCAGCCGCCTCGCTCAACATGGACATGGCGATGCTGAAGCGGCCACTCAATGTCGGCTTTTCCGGCGGCGAGAAGAAGCGTGCCGAGATCCTGCAGATGAAATTGCTCGAGCCAAAGCTCTGCGTGCTCGATGAAACCGATTCCGGTCTCGACATCGACGCGCTGAAGATCGTCTCGGACGGCGTCAACGCACTGCGTTCGCCGGAGCGCGCCATTGTCGTCATCACTCACTACCAGCGGCTGCTCGAACACATCGTGCCGGATAGCGTGCACGTGCTCTACAAGGGTCAGGTCATCAAGTCGGGCGACAAGTCGCTGGCGCTCGATCTCGAGGCCAATGGCTATGCCGGCGTGATCGGGCAAGCCGCGTGAGATGGGGGCAGTCGAGGCAAAAGTCATGAACATGCATGCACAGCCCCAGCGGACATTGGCCGAGACGGCGCTGATCGATGCCTTCGGCGAGCGGCTGTCGCTGCTGCCCGGCGACGGCGCGGTGATGGTCAAGCGCGACGACGCGATCGAGGCGATCAAGCACGGCCTGCCGACGCGCCGCATCGAATCTTGGCACTATACCGACCTGCGCCGGCTGCTGACCAAGGTGCCGGCTTTCGAGGCCGGCGCGGTCGCGAAGGCGCTTGCGCCGGTTCTTGAAGGCTCGGCCGTGCTGCCGGTGTTGAACGGCGTCTCCAACGCCAAGGTGCCGGAGATCGAAGGCGTCACCGTGCAGCGCCTATCGGAGAAGCTGACCGACGGCAGCGTTGCGCCGGGGCTCGATTCCTATGGCGACGACGACGCGATCGGTGCGCTGAACACCGCCTTCGTCGCCGATGGCTATTTCGTCGATATCGCGGACGGCGCCGAGCTGGAAAAGCCTATGGAATTGCAGAACCTGCAGGCCGGCGGCCAGTCGCATGTGCGGCTGCTGGCGAAGGTCGGGGCCGGCGCCAAGGCGGTGATCGTCGAGCGCCAGACGGGCGAGGGCGACGAGGCGCTCGTCAGCTCGGTCAGCCAGCTCGTGGTTGGCGACGGCGCGGAGGTGACCTGGCTGATCGTGCAGGAGCAGCCGGATACGGCCACGCATCTCGCCCAGTTCAAGGCGCATATCGGCAAGGATGCGAAGCTGACGCTGTTCGTGATGAACGCCGGCGGCAGGCTGGTGCGCCAGGAAGTGGTCGTCAGGACGACGGGCGAGGGCGCGGACTTCAAGCTGCGCGGCATCAACCTTCTGGCCGGCGACACGCATACCGACACCACCATGGTGCTTGACCACGCCGTACCGCACACGACGTCGACCGAGGTGATCCGCAACGTCGTGACCGGCAAGGCGCGAGGCGTCTTCCAGGGCCGCATCAACGTGCATCAATATGCGCAGAAGACCAACGCCAAGATGGCCTGCAACACGCTGCTTCTGTCGGACGACGGCGAGTTCTCGACCAAGCCGGAGCTGGAAATCTTCGCCGACGACGTCGTCTGCGGCCATGGTGCGACAGTCACCGAGATCGACCACGACCATCTGTTCTACCTGATGGCGCGCGGCATCGACGAGAAGGCGGCGCGTGGCCTTCTGGTGAAGGCTTTCGTGGCCGAAGTGATCGAGGAATTGGACGACGAGGCGCTGGTCGAAGCGCTCGAAGGGCGGCTCGACGGCTGGTTCTCGACGCACGGGTAGCGCCTCTTTCTCCCCTTGTGGGAGAAGGTGGATTGGCGCGGAGCGCCAAGACGGATGAGGGGTGCTGGACGGAGTGAGGCGGAGCCTCGAAAGAGCTTGTGATGGACCAGAAGATCGAAACCACCCCCTATGACGTCGAGGCGATCCGCCGCGACTTCCCGATCCTGTCGCGCCAGGTCTATGGCAAGCCGCTGGTCTATCTCGACAATGGCGCCTCGGCGCAGAAGCCGCAAGTGGTGCTCGACACCATCCAGCACGCCTATTCCCAGGAATACGCCAACGTTCACCGCGGCCTGCATTTCCTGTCGAACGCCGCGACCGATGCCTATGAGAACGCGCGCAAATCGGTGCAGAGGTTTCTCAACGCGCCCAGCACGGACAATATCGTCTTCACCTCCAACACCACCTCGGCGATCAACACGGTCGCTTATGGCTACGGCATGCCGAGGATCGGCGAGGGTGACGAGATCGTGCTGTCGATCATGGAGCACCACTCCAACATCGTGCCATGGCATTTCATCCGCGAGCGCCAGGGCGCCAAGCTGGTCTGGGTGCCAGTCGACGATCTCGGTGCCTTCCACATCGAGGAATTCGACAAGCGGCTGACCAGCCGCACCAAACTCGTCGCCATCACGCAGATGTCCAATGCGCTGGGCACGGTGACGCCGATCAAGGAAATCGTGCGCATCGCGCATGCGCGCGGAATTCCCGTGCTCGTCGACGGCAGCCAGAGCGCCGTGCATATGCCGATCGACGTGCAGGATCTCGACTGCGATTTCTTCGTCTTTACCGGCCACAAGGTCTATGGCCCGTCGGGCATCGGCGTGCTCTATGGCAAGAAGGATAGGCTGGAAGAGATGCGGCCTTTCATGGGCGGCGGCGAGATGATCGAGGAGGTGACGCAGGATATCGTCACCTACAACGAGCCGCCGCACCGCTTCGAGGCCGGCACGCCGCCGATCGTGCAGGCGATCGGCCTGGGTGCCGCGCTCGACTACATGGAAAAGGTCGGCCGCGAGCGTATCGCAGCCCATGAGGCGGACCTCAAGACTTACGCGCATGAGCGGCTGCGCGCGATCAACTCGCTGCGCATCTTCGGTGACGCGCCCGGCAAGGGCGCCATCATCTCGTTCGAATTGCAAGGTATCCATGCGCATGACGTGTCGATGGTGATCGACCGGCAGGGCGTGGCAGTGCGGGCGGGCACGCATTGCGCCCAGCCGCTGTTGAAACGCTTCGGCGTCACCTCCACATGCAGGGCGTCGTTCGGCATGTATAATACAAGGGCCGAAGTCGACGCTTTGGCCGAGGCGCTGGAAAAGGCGCGAAAGTTCTTCGGGTGATGATTATGGACGATGTGAGCGCGACCGCAGACACTGCTCCAGAAGCGGCAGGCCCGGAAACGGCAGGCAACGGCATCGTCACGGCTTCGACGATCCCCGCCGACGAGCTGGCGCGGCTGACCGACGACATCGTCTCGGCGCTGAAGACGGTCTACGACCCGGAAATCCCGGCCGATATCTATGAGCTCGGCCTCGTCTACAAGATCGACATCGAGGACGACCGCTCGGTGAAGATCGACATGACGCTGACCGCGCCCGGCTGCCCAGTGGCGGGCGAAATGCCCGGCTGGGTGGAAAATGCTGTCGGCGCCGTCGAAGGTGTTTCCGGCGTCGAGGTCAACATGACGTTCGATCCGCCGTGGACGCCCGACCGCATGTCGGAAGAAGCGCAGGTGGCGGTTGGCTGGTATTAGGGATCGGCCTGAAAAGATTGGCTGACTTGCACCGTAGGTGAAAGTTCACCATCTTAAGGGCAGACTCATTCCGCGCGCCTTGACCCCGCGCGAACGTGGAGAATGATATGGGACGCTTTGCCGTCATCACGATGACCGAGAAGGCCGCCGACCGGGTGCGCGAGATCGTTGCCACCCGCGAGAGTGCGCATGGCATCCGCCTCGGCATCAAGAAGGGCGGTTGCGCCGGCATGGAATATACGGTCGATCTGGTCACCGAGCCCAATCCCAAGGACGACCATATCGAGCGCGACGGCGCCCATGTCTATGTCGCGCCGGAGGCGGCGCTCTTCCTGTTCGGCACCGAGATGGATTTCGAGCAGACGACGCTGCGCACCGGCTTCACTTTCAAAAACCCGAACCAGAGCTCGGCCTGCGGCTGCGGCGAATCGGTCGAGCTGAAGCCGGCCGACCTCAAGGCGCTTGCCGAGGCGCGCGCTTCCTGAATTCTTCCTTCGCCCCGTTTACGGGGAGAAGGTGGCCCGAAGGGCCGGATGAGGGGTAACGCTGCCCTATCCGAAGCTGGCTCCGCCCCTCATCTGCCTGCCCGTCCTCCGCAGCGGCTGCAGAGGGTGCACCGGCATCTTCTCCCCGTAGAAAGGGGAGAAGAGAACGCTAATCTACCCACATGCCGGTGCGCTTGTGCCAGTCGGCAATCGATTCCTGCGGATAGACATCGAACACCTTGTCGTTCTTTTCGATATCCGGCTCGACCCAGTTGGCCTTGTATTTGAGCATCAGATGCACCTTCTCAGGCGGCTTCGGCAGGTCGCTGTCGATGGCCGAGGCGAAGGGGTGGACGAGGTCCGGCCAGGTCGGGTCGTAGAGCCACAGTGCCGAGCCGCATTTCCTGCAAAAATTGCGCTCGCCGGTCGAGACCTCGCAATGCGGATGCTCGTCGTCCTCAATCTCGGCGCGATAGACACCGAGATTGCGTTTGCCCAGGATCTTCATTGTCTCGTAATCGGCGCCGAGATTGATCGCAAACCCGCCGCCGCCCTGCTGCTTGCGGCAGATCGAGCAATAGCAGAGCATGAACGGCACCGGCGTGTGGCTTTGCACCTCGAAGCGGACGGCGCCGCAGCGGCAGGAGCCTTTGAGCAGGACGGGCATGGCGGAACCTCCGATTTCGGATCTCAACCTGTCAGCATGCTTTTGGTTGCGGCGATGACAAGGCCGATGACGGGTGAGATGATTGGGGCATGGACAATGAGCGACTCGAAGAGCTGTTTGATAGCCTTGGCCCGATCAGTATCCGCAAACTGTTCGGCGATAAGGGCGTCTATTGCGATGGCGTCATCGTAGCGGTCGTCGTGCGCGGCGAACTGATGCTCAAGGCGGACGAGGAGAGTATCCCCGACTTCGAAGCAGCCGGCTGCAGGCAGTGGACCTATACCGGCTCGCGCCACGGCAAGGAGGTGGCGATGCCCTATTGGAGCATTCCCGACAGCGCGTTGACGATCCCGATGAAATGGCGGTCTGGGTGCGGCGCGCCTATGAGGCGGGAAGGCGGGCGGGGAAGTGACGTTTGGTCGAGGGCGACTTTTTGGAGGCGCCGAGTTCCCGCCCACCCCCCTCTGTCCTGCCGGCCATCTCCCCCGCAAGGGAGGAGATTGGCAGCTCGGGCCATGCCGCCCGTCTTGCACTGTTGGAGATTGGCGAAAGCGACTGTGACATCTGATCTCCCCCCCTGCGGGGGAGATGGCCGGCAGGCCAGAGGGGGTATGAAGGAATTCGGCCATCGCGATTGGCCCGGCTGCTGGACGTTCGAATAACAGTTACAACGCCTTGGCGATCTCCGCCGCCAGCCGCGCGTTGTTCTCGACCAGCGCGATGTTGGTTTTCAGGCTGCGGCCGCCGGTGAGTTCCAGGATTTTCGACAGCAGGAACGGCGTCACCGCCTTGCCGGTGACATTTTGCGCCTCGGCGGCCTTCTGCGCGGCCTGGATATAGCCAGCCATCTCGTCTGCCGGGATCTCGTCGTTCTGCGGCACCGGATTGGCGACAAGAACGCCGCCGCCAAGGCCCAACGCCTGTCGCGTGCGATAGAAATGCGCGATGTCCTCAGGCGCGTGCAGCGTCAGCGGCGCGCGGAACGGCGACTGCCGCGACCAGAAGGCGGGCATCGTCTCGCAGCCATGACCGATCACCGGCACACCGCGCGTCTCCAGCACTTCCAGTGTCTTTTCGATGTCGAGGATAGCCTTGGCCCCGGCCGAGACGACAATGACCGGCGTCCGTGACAGTTCGTCGAGGTCGGCCGAGATATCAAAACTCTTTTCCGCGCCCTTGTGGACGCCGCCGATGCCGCCGGTGGCGAACACTTTTATGCCTGCCATATGCGCGGCGATCATGGTCGCGGCAACGGTGGTGCCGCCGGTGCGCCCTTGCGCAACCGCAAAGCCGATATCGGCGCGCGACAGCTTCATCGCGTCGCCGGTCATGGCCAGCGATTCGCGCTCGCCGTCGGACAGCCCGATCTTGATGCGGCCGTTGACCACCGCGATCGTCGCCGGCACGGCGCCGCCGTCGGCGATGATCTGCTCGACCTTGGCCGCCATCGCGCCATTGTCGGGGTAGGGCATGCCGTGGGTGATGATGGTGCTCTCCAGCGCCACCACCGGACGGCCGGCGGCAAGCGCTTCCGCCACGGGTGGGTGGATGTCGGTGAAGGGGCGGGCGGTTTGCGGCGTCATGGCTGTCTCCGATCCGAAGGGATTGCTCCGGCAGTGGGTGGCCCTATGCCACTTCCCGCGGCTCCGGCACAAGGGCAAGCGCCTGCGTGAAGTTGCCGGTCGTGAAGGACGGCACGGCCTCGAGGCTCTCGATGGCGAGCATTGCAGCCGCAACGCCTTCCCGCAACGCGGCGCGCAACGGCAGGCCGCGCAGCAAGGCGGCGACCGTTGCGCCGGTCAGGGCATCGCCGGCGCCGGTCACGTCGGCGACCTTGCGCGGCGCCGGCGGATCGATTTCGAAGATACCGGTGTCGTCGAAGCCCAGCACCGGAGCACTGCCGGCCGTCACGACGCCGGCGTCCAGGCCTGCCTGCCTGAGCCGGCCGACAATGGTTTCGCCGGATGGCTCGACGCCGACCAGCGCGGCGGCTTCGCGGCGGTTCATGAAAAGCAGCGACAGATCGTTGAGCAGCGACGCCAGGCGAACGACCTTGGCCGGCGAGACGGCGATGGCGAAAACCGGCCGGCCGCCGGCAAGCGCAAGCAAGCGTTCCAGCGCCGCCGTCGGCAGGTTGGCGTCGCACAGGATGGCGTCGGCGGCGGCGATCGCCTCGCGCACCTTGGCGCGGCGGATCTGTTTCGGAAACGCAAGATCGTAGAGCGCCATGTCGGCCAGCCCGACGATCAACTCACCATCTGCGTCGATCAACGCCGTATAGCTGGGCGTCGTGCGGTCGAGGAACACCACCGAAAGGTCGGTTATTCCGGCGCTGTCGATCGCCGAGGCGACCGTGTCCGCCGCCGCGTCGCCGCCGCGCACCGAAATCAGCGAGGCCGACACGCCACGCCTCACCACGCTGCGCAGCGCGTTGAAGACGACGCCGCCGACATCCTCGCGCATCATGCCGGGATTGGAGGCGGCGGGCATATAAGTGCCGGAAACCTGGCCGCGGCGGTCGATATGCGCGCCGCCCAGCGCCAGGATATTTGGAGATGTCGGCATGTGGGGTCAGTGACTCTCGTTGATCGCGCGGCTGCGCACACTACAGCATGTCACGCAAGAAAGCGGTTCGCGTGACATGCTGCAGGTTCTTTGGTTTTAATCGCGCCCTGGAACCGCTGCGCATGTCGGGGACATGCTTTAGGTTTCCGCGCGCCGCCACGCAATCGGGTCGCGATTCGGGACAGGCGACATCGAAATCTTTTCTGGACTAGTGGTTCCGCTTCACGCTAGCCGTGGTGAAACAAAGAAGGAACAAATCCAGATATTGATTGTTCCCCAGTTATTTATCGCCCCTTGCCAAATGAGAACAAAAAAGGTACAAAATAGGGCAGGGATCACGGATTGTCCGGCCTTCATTGACGACCAAGGGGTGATGTATCATGGCTCAGAATTCTTTGCGGCTTGTAGAGGATAAGGCAGTGGACAAATCAAAGGCTCTGGATGCGGCGCTGTCGCAAATCGAGCGCGCTTTCGGCAAGGGCTCGATCATGCGGCTCGGCGCCAACGAGCAGGTGGTCGAGATCGAAACGGTGCCGACGGGATCGCTCGGCCTCGACATCGCGCTCGGCGTCGGCGGCCTGCCGCGCGGCCGCATCATCGAGATTTACGGGCCGGAAAGCTCGGGCAAGACGACGCTGGCGCTGCACACCGTGGCGGAAGCCCAGAAGAAGGGCGGCATCTGCGCCTTCGTCGATGCCGAGCACGCGCTCGACCCGGTCTATGCCCGCAAGCTCGGCGTCGACCTCGAGAACCTTTTGATCTCGCAGCCCGACACCGGCGAGCAGGCGCTGGAGATCTGCGACACGCTGGTGCGCTCGGGCGCCATCGACGTGCTGGTGGTCGATTCGGTGGCAGCACTTACACCGCGCGCTGAAATCGAGGGCGAGATGGGCGATTCGCTGCCGGGCCTGCAGGCCCGGCTGATGAGCCAGGCGCTGCGCAAGCTGACCGCCTCGATCTCGCGCTCCAACACCATGGTCATCTTCATCAACCAGATCCGCATGAAGATCGGCGTCATGTTCGGCTCGCCCGAAACCACCACCGGCGGCAATGCGCTGAAATTCTACGCCTCGGTGCGCCTCGATATCCGCCGCATCGGCTCGGTCAAGGACCGCGACGAGGTCGTCGGCAACCAGACCCGCGTCAAGGTGGTCAAGAACAAGCTCGCCCCGCCCTTCAAGGTGGTCGAGTTCGACATCATGTATGGCGAAGGCGTGTCGAAGACCGGCGAGCTGATCGATCTCGGCGTCAAGGCGGGCGTCATCGAGAAGTCGGGCGCCTGGTTCTCCTATAATTCGCAGCGCCTCGGCCAGGGCCGCGAGAACGCCAAGCTGTTCCTGCGCGACAATCCCGATACCGCGCGCGAGGTCGAGCTGGCGCTGCGCCAGAATGCTGGACTGATCGCCGAGAAATTCCTCGAGAATGGCGGCTCCGAAGGCGGCGACGACGGCTTTGAGGACGAAGCCGGCGCTGTGTAAAGTCGGTTCGTTGCGGCGCGGTTTTCTGTTCGGAATCGCGCCAGGCAATTGGTCGGCTTAGCCGGAGTTCGGCCATAATCCTGGTTTATCGGCTTATGCTTATGTAATCGAGTTCTCGAGTATTGCGTACCCGAACCGCCGGCCTTCGCGCCGGCGGTTTTGCATTTCCAGAGAGCGCCGAGCTGCCGACGGACCGTCGAATTGGCCAACTTCGTGTTTCTGGACAGGGTCAAGAGCTACGGCTAAAAGGCCCATCTATCTTCTGAAACACAAAAGCCGATCAGCCGCCGGCGTTGTCGACGGTTCTCGCGAAAAGGCAGTTTGCAATGAGTGGCGTGAACGACATCCGGTCGACATTCCTCGACTATTTCCGCAAGGAGGGTCACGAGATCGTTGCCTCCAGCCCGCTGGTGCCGCGCAACGATCCGACGCTGATGTTCACCAATGCCGGCATGGTGCAGTTCAAGAACGTCTTCACCGGCCTGGAGAAGCGTCCCTATTCGCGGGCTTCCACCGCCCAGAAGAGCGTGCGCGCCGGCGGCAAGCACAACGACCTCGACAATGTCGGCTACACCGCGCGCCATCTCACCTTCTTCGAGATGCTCGGCAATTTCTCGTTCGGCGACTATTTCAAGGAGCGCGCCATCGAGCTTGCGTGGAACCTGATCATCAAGAGTTTTGGCCTCAAGAAGGACAAGTTGCTCGTCACCGTCTATCACACCGACGATGAGGCGGCGGCTTATTGGAAGAAGATCGCCGGCTTCTCCGACGATCGGATCATCCGCATCCCGACCTCCGACAATTTCTGGGCGATGGGCGACACCGGCCCCTGCGGCCCGTGCTCGGAAATCTTCATCGACCGCGGTGAGCATATCTGGGGCGGACCGCCCGGCACCCCGGAAGAGGACGGCGACCGGTTCCTGGAATTCTGGAACCTGGTGTTCATGCAGTATGAGCAGGTGACCAAGGAAGAGCGCATCGACCTGCCGCGCCCCTCGATCGACACGGGCATGGGCCTGGAGCGGATGGCCTCGATCCTGCAGGGCGTTGAAAGCGTCTTCGAGACCGACCTGTTCAGGCATCTGATCGATGCGGCGTCCTCCGCGCTCGGGCAGGGGCCGAACCAGGAGAACGTCGGGTCGTATCGCGTCATCGCGGATCACCTGCGCTCGTCCTCTTTCCTGGTGGCTGACGGCGTGCTGCCGTCCAATGAGGGCCGTGGCTACGTGCTGCGCCGCATCATGCGCCGCGCCATGCGCCATGCGCAGCTGCTCGGCGCCAGGGAGCCGCTGATGTGGCAACTGGTGCCGGCGCTGGTGCGCGAGATGGCCCAGGCCTATCCCGAGCTCGTGCGCGGCGAGGCGCTGATCACCGAGACGCTGAAGCTCGAGGAAACACGCTTCCGCAAGACGCTGGTGCGCGGGCTCGGCCTGCTTTCGGACGCCACGGAGACGCTGCATGCCGGCGACATGCTCGATGGCGAGACGGCGTTCAAGCTCTACGATACCTATGGCTTCCCGCTCGATCTGACGCAGGATGCGCTGCGCCAGCGCAGCATCTCGGTCGATATCGCCGGCTTCACCGATGCGATGGAGCGGCAGAAGGCCGAGGCGCGCGCGCATTGGGCGGGCTCGGGCGACGCTGCGACCGAGACGGTGTGGTTCTCGGTGCGCGAAAAGGCAGGCGCGACCGAGTTCCTCGGCTACGAGACCGAGCAGGCGGAAGGCATCGTCCAGGCCTTGGTCAAGGACGGCAAGACGATCGACAGCGCAAATCAGGGCGATGCGGTCGCCGTGGTCGTCAACCAGACGCCGTTCTATGGCGAATCCGGCGGCCAGATGGGCGACACCGGCGTGATTTCCGGCGACGGCTTCTCGATCGAGGTTTCCGACACGCAGAAGAAGGCTGACGGATTGTTCGTGCATCTCGGCAAGGTGGCTAAAGGCACGGTCAAGACGGGCGCGGCCGTCGAGCTCAAGGTCGATCATGCCCGCCGCTCCAGGCTGCGCGCCAACCATTCCGCGACGCATCTCATCCACGAGGCGCTCCGCGAGGTTTTGGGCACGCATGTCGCGCAGAAGGGCTCGCTGGTCGCGCCCGACCGATTGCGCTTCGACATCTCGCACAACAAGCCGATCTCGTTGGAGGACCTGGAAGAGGTCGAGCGCATGGCCAACGAGATCGTCGTGCAGAACGGCCCGGTGACGACGCGCCTGATGTCGGTCGACGATGCCATCGCCGAAGGCGCGATGGCGCTGTTCGGGGAAAAATATGGCGATGAGGTCCGCGTCGTGTCGATGGGCACCGGCCTGCATGGCGCCAAGGCCAATCGTCCTTACTCGGTCGAGCTCTGTGGCGGCACGCATGTGACGTCGACCGGCGATATCGGCCTGGTGCGCATCCTGTCGGACAGCGCGGTGGCGGCCGGCGTGCGCCGCATCGAGGCGCTGACCGGCGAGGCGGCACGCAAGCATCTCGACGAGCAGGACAGGCGGCTGAAGGCCGCGGCGGCGACCCTGAAGATTTCGCCGGCCGATGTGCCGGCGCGCGTCGAGACACTGCTCGAGGAGCGCAAGAAGCTCGAAAAGGAGCTTACGGAAGCGCGCAAGAAACTGGCGCTGGGCGGCGTCTCGGCCGTTGCCGATGCCCCGGCCGCGAACGAGACCGTTGCAGGCGTCGGCTTCCTCGGCAAGGCGGTCAACGGTGTCGCGCCGAAGGACCTGAAGCCGCTGGCGGATGCCGGCAAGAAGACGCTCGGCTCGGGCGTGGTCGTCTTCGTCGGCACGGCTGAGGACAACAAGGCAAGCGTGGTCGTCGGCGTCACAGACGATTTGACCGGCCGCTTCAGCGCCGTCGATCTCGTGCGCGTCGCGTCCGCCGCGCTTGGAGGGCAGGGCGGCGGCGGTCGGCCGGACATGGCGCAGGCCGGCGGCCCCGATGCCTCCAAGGCCAATGACGCCATCGCGGCGGTGAAGGCGGCGCTGGAGGCGGCGTGACGACCGGATCGCGGGCTTAGCTAAGGCGGTTCGACACTCGGCGCTGCTCCTCATCTGGGGAGAAGGGCGCTGCCACAGCGGCTTTCGCCAGTCTCCAGCGTTGCGGCAGCTTCTTTCTCCCCGTAAACGGGGAGAAACGCCCGGAAGGGCAATGAGGGGCGGCGCCAGCGCCGAGGAAGCTCACTCGAATTAGGCGGTCTTCTCGGTTCCCGCAAAGCTCGGGCGAGCCGCCATGCGCACATACCAGTCCCGGATATCCGCAAAGCGCGCCAGCAGATCGCGCCCTTCGGCGACCTTGACGAAATAGGCGATGATGGGCGCGGCGTGCAGGTCGGCCAGCGTCAGCTGCTCGCCGAGCAGCCAGGGTCCTTTCGACTTCAGCGAGGTCAGTACCTTGAGCACCGTCTCCGCTTGGCTGAGACCGCTGGCGATCAGCTTCTCGTCCGGCTGCTCCTTTTCCAGCCGCTCGACCGCCACGTCCCACACCATGGCGCGATAACCGTAGGCGTCGAGCATGCCGATGATCTGGCTCATTCGAGCGCGCCCGCGCGCGTCCTCCGGCTGCAGGGCCGGACCATCGAAGGCTTCGTCGACATAGCGTGCGATGGCGCTGGTCTCGAACAGCCGAAATCCGTCATGCTCGAAGGCCGGGATGCGGCCAAAGGGATGGTGCTCCAGATACCAGGCCGGAATGCCATCGGCGGCGAAGATGTCTAGAGGGACGGGTTCATAGCCGACACCCTTTTCCTCGAGCGCCATGCGCGCAATGCGGACATAGACGCTATAGTCGGCGCCGTAGAGGATTGGCTTTGCCATCCGGCGTCCCTCCTTGCCATGGACGTAGCGGCGGTCAGCGCGGCTCGCTTTCCATCAAATCACGTAGCCAGATGCGAAGCATGCCGGTGGCCTGAAAGCCACAGTTTAGTGCTTCGTCCAGCGCGCCATCGCGTTCATATCCGACCAGCGCGCGACCTCCGGCAAACGCGTTGGCTGCGGCTCGCGCGGCATCCCGATAGGGCGGACTGCCATCTGTGACGAACACATTTGATAGCCCGATCACCTGCTCCGACCTGTTGGCGATGCAACCGGCGCTGAACCCGTCGGCCGTTCGCCGGCCAAGGATGGCGATCGTGTCGTCGTTCAGGATCGCTGTGGGAACGACCCGGCTGTTGGATTGGTTTCCGCCATCCGCCCAGGCGAGTTCCCACATTTCCAGGCTTGAAGCATCCTCAACGCGTTCCCAACCGGGAGTTGCGGCAGTCGGGTGAGCCAGATCCATCCAGATCCAACCCGCTTCGAAGAGCGGCCGGAACCCGAGCGGTTGGAGGTCGAGACGGCAAAACCCATCCTTGACCGCAAAGCTACCGGCAAAGACGGATGTCAGCCTGGATATTTCCGCCAGCTGAGCCGCCATCGCACCAGCATGCAGAGTGACGGCATTCGGATAGAAGGAAGGCGCTTGCTCCTCGCTCGACCAGAAGAACTCGTTCCTCTGGTCGCGCAACCCATTCGCCTTGAAAACTGCCCGACACAAATCCGCATTGTTGCCGGCGCAAAGGCGAGCCTTTTCGCCGGCATCGACCATGGTTGATTACCCCATCGCCTTCTGGAGATTCTCGTCGATCTTGTCGAGGAAGCCGGTGGTCGAGAGCCAGGGCTGGTCAGGGCCGATCAGCAGCGAGAGATCCTTGGTCATGAAACCGCTCTCGACGGTCTGGATGCAGACCTTCTCCAGCGTCACGGCGAAGCGCTTCAGCTCGGCATTGTCGTCGAGCTTGGCGCGGTGGGCGAGGCCCCGCGTCCAGGCGAAGATCGAGGCGATCGAGTTGGTCGAGGTTTCCTCGCCCTTCTGGTGCTGGCGGTAGTGGCGGGTCACGGTGCCATGCGCGGCTTCCGCTTCCACCGTCTTGCCGTCCGGCGTCATCAGCACCGAGGTCATCAGGCCGAGCGAGCCAAAACCCTGCGCCACTGTGTCGGACTGCACGTCGCCGTCATAATTCTTGCAGGCCCAGACATAGCCGCCCGACCATTTCAGGCTGGAGGCCACCATGTCGTCGATCAGGCGGTGCTCGTACCACAGCTTCTTCGACTTGAATTCGGCCTCGAACTCGGCCTCGTAGACCTCCTGGAAGATGTCCTTGAAGCGGCCGTCATAGGCCTTGAGGATGGTGTTCTTGGTCGACAGATAGACCGGATAGTTGCGCAGCAGACCGTAGTTCAGCGAGGCGCGGGCGAATTCGCGGATCGACTCGTCGAGATTGTACATGGCCATGGCCACGCCGGCGCCGGGCGCGTCATAGACGTCGTGCTCGATCACCTGGCCGTCCTCGCCGACGAACTTGATCGTCAGCTTGCCCTTGCCGGGGAAGCGGAAGTCGGTGGCGCGATACTGGTCGCCGAAGGCATGACGGCCGACGATGATCGGCTTGGTCCAGCCGGGCACGAGACGCGGCACGTTCTTCATGATGATCGGCTCGCGGAAGATGGTGCCGCCGAGGATGTTGCGGATGGTGCCGTTCGGTGACTTCCACATCTTCTTCAGCTTGAATTCCTCGACGCGCTGCTCGTCGGGCGTGATCGTCGCGCATTTCACGCCGACGCCCCATTTCTTGATGGCGTTGGCCGAGTCGATGGTCACCTGGTCGTTGGTGGCGTCGCGGTGCTCGATGCCGAGGTCATAATATTCAAGCTTCAGGTCGAGATAGGGGTGGATCAGCTTGTCCTTGATGAACTGCCAGATGATGCGGGTCATCTCGTCGCCGTCGAGCTCGACGACCGGGTTCGCCACCTTGATCTTCGCCATGGAAAGAATGCCTCGTTGCTGGGGGATATGAACGGCCTTGCCCGCATGGTTTCGGCCTGGGATGCGGAGCGTATATCAAAGGCTTTTTCAGCGCGCAAACCGCGATCCGTGCCTTGGCGGACGGGTGCCGCTGTCGTGAATGCTTCATTTTCCGGGCTGGATGTGGCAGGGGACGCCGAAACGCCGCAAACCCCGGTTACCCATAGCCATGCCAGCCGTCGAAGATACAACCAAAACCGCCTCCGCCGGACCGGCGATCATCCTGGTCGAGCCGCAGCTCGGCGAGAACATCGGCATGGTCGCGCGGGCGATGGCGAATTTCGGCCTATCCGAGCTCAGGCTCGTCAACCCGCGCGACGGCTGGCCGAGCGAGAAGGCGCGGGCGGCCGCCAGCCGCGCCGACCATGTCATCGACGCCACTAAGGTCTTCGACGATCTGGCCTCGGCCGTCGCCGACCTCAACTTCGTCTTCGCCACGACCGCGCGCGAGCGCGACGGCTTCAAGCCGGTGCGCGGGCCCGTGGAAGCAGGCAGGGCGCTCAGGGCGCGTGTTGAAGCGGGCGAGCGCGCCGGTATCCTGTTCGGCCGCGAACGCTTCGGCCTCTATAATGACGAGGTCGGGTTCGCCGACGAGATCGTCACCTTCCCGGTCGATCCCGGCTTTTCCTCGCTCAACATCGCGCAGGCCGTTCTGCTCATATCCTATGAATGGATGAAGTCCGGCCTCGCCGACGAGACCCAGACCAACTTCTCCGGGCCGGAACTGGTGCCGGCAACCAAGGAGCAGCTGCACAGCCTGTTCGCCTATCTGGAAAACGCGCTGGAAGTGCGCGGTTACTTCCGCCCTGAAGAAAAGAAACCGAAGATGGTCGACAATCTGCGCGCCGTGCTGACGCGCGCGGGCTTCGCCGAGCCCGAGCTCAAGGTGCTGCGCGGCATCATCTCGTCGCTCGACAGGTTTTCGCCGGCCATGCCGCGCGGCGATGGCTCGCCCGGGGATGATCCGAGACGATTGCCGGCCGCCGCGCGCAGTCGTGCCAAAGACGAAGAAAGTTAAAATCAGTAAGCTGCGAACGTTTGAAGTAACCGAATTTTATTCGGTTGTGCCTCATCCTTGCTGCAATAGTGGGGTGGCACATGTTCACGTCCAATATTGGTCGTCTGCGCTTTTTCCTCTACTCTTTCGGCCTCGCCGTCGCCGAAACCGTGGTGATCGTTATCTGCATTGTCGGCACGATCGGTTTCGAAGGGCTGCTCAATTCGGCGCCTGGTCCGTCGCGTCAGGGCATGGCCGGCGCGGTCCTCGTCGCTTCTCTCATCTTTGTGGCGTTTCGCGGCAACATCGCCTCGCGCCGCACCCGCGACGCCAACGGGCGCCGGTGGATACTGTGGGGTTACATCGCGCTTTCCGCCGTCTACGCCTTACTACAGGCGGGCGTGCTGCTGGTCGTCAAATTCGGCGACCCCGAGAGCATTCCGGCTGGGCTGAACCTGCTCGGCCTTTCAGTATTCGGCCTCTGGTGCACGATCCTGTGGGCGAAGCCTGTCGCGGGCAGCAACATCGATGAATTGACGGATGTCTTCGACTTCGACGGCCCGCTGCCGGCGCCGGCCCTCACCGGACGCACCGCCGTGCCGGCCGCCCCACGTGCCACCGCTCCCGCCGCCCGCGTTCCGCCCGCGCCGCAGCCTTTCGGCAGGCCGCGCCCCGCCGGCTTCGGCAAGCGCGGGATATGAGTGGGCCTTAGAGCCGGATGATTTCAGGTCGAATCGAGCCGAAATCTGAGTCCTTCATGCTCTAGCGGTTGCGCAAAAGCTGCTCGCATTCGCCTCTTCAAGACCACTATCATTCGCGATAGAAGCGCCGTCGGTCCAATGACGGACCTGATGCCTCTCATGGCCGGATAAAAATGAGCGATCGATCAAGCCAACGCCCGATCCTGATGTTCGATTCCGGCGTTGGCGGGCTGACCGTGCTGCGCGAGGCGCGCGTGCTGATGCCCGATCGCCGATTCGTCTATATCGCCGACGACGCGGCTTTCCCTTACGGTGCCTGGGAGGAGCCGGCACTCAAGGATCACATACTCGCGCTGTTCGGCAAATTGCTCGACCGCCTTCAGCCGGCGATCTCGGTGATCGCCTGCAACACCGCCTCGACCCTGGTGATCGACGCACTGCGCGACAAATTCCCCGGCCATCTCTTTGTCGGTACCGTGCCGGCGATCAAGCCGGCCGCCGAACGCACCCGCTCGGGTCTGGTGTCGGTGCTGGCGACGCCGGGCACGGTGAAGCGCCAGTACACGCGCGACCTGATCAGCAAGTGGGCGCAGAAATGCCATGTGCGCCTGGTCGGCAGCGACCGGCTGGCGGGGCTCGCCGAGATCTATATGCGCCAGGGTTTCGTCGACGAAGAAGCCGTGCGCGCCGAAATCGCGCCCTGCTTCATCGAGCGCGACGGCAACCGCACCGACATCGTCGTGCTTGCCTGCACGCATTACCCGTTTCTCGCCAACCGCATGCGCAAGACCGCGCCCTGGCCGGTGGACTGGATCGATCCGGCCGAGGCGATCGCGCGGCGCGCCATGTCGCTGCTCGAACCGGTCGGAGAGACATCGGGCGAAAGCGAGCCCGACCTTGCCGTCTTCACCTCGGGCAAGGTTGATTTCGCCACGAAGCGGCTGATCCAGGGCTTTGGACTAACCGCGCGCTAAGGTGTGTTGAGAGTCAGGTGATGCCGGCCTGCAAATGGCGGTTTCCTGCGCTTCCGGCCTTCGCCGGCCGAAGCACTCTCGAGTGGCGCAGCAGCTAATTCAGGCTACCGCCGGCGTAGGCCGGTTCTCGGAAGCCACCATTTTCGGCTCGGCCTGACCTGAATTTCAACACACCTTGAAACAACCCGCCGCTCAAACTGGCACGGCAGGTTCGAAGACGATGCTGCGTTGATCAGGATCGGCCGAGACCAGCCTTAGGCTCAGGCTATCGCCCTGCCTGAGTCCGGCGGCCCTCACGTTGGCGACGACAGCCATGTCGGCAAGCTGCACACGCACGCCGTGATCGACGAAGTCGGTGACGACAGCCTTGAACGTCTCACCCTCGCGCCCCTTGAGCATGACCGCCTCGGCGAGGTCGATGGCCGCGTGGTTGATCTGCGAAGCACGGGCATCGGCGCGCCCCATCACCTTCGGCAGTCTGGCGAACGCATCGGTGACAGCCTGCGGCACGGGCTGGCCGTTGGCGATTGCCAGCGCGCAGCGCACGACGTAGCGGTCGGCCAGTCGCCTGAGCGGCGCGGTGGCGTGGGCATAGGTCGCGGCCATCGCCTCATGCCAGGGGACGACGCCCTCCACATAGGGCTGGTAGGACGCGCCGTTGCCTGCCCGGCGGATTTCCAGCATCAACGCCGCCTGTTGCTTATTGCCCGGATCAAGCGTGCGCTGATAGTCACGCAGGCTGGTGGAGACCGGCCAGGACAGTCCGAGAGCCTGTGCGGCGTTGCGCAGCCTTTGCACCTTGGAGGCATCCGGCCCCGACATCACCCGGAACAACCCGGTCCGGTGCGCCAGCATGGCGTCGGCAATCGCCATGTTGGCGGCCAGCGAAAGCGCGGCGTTGTCCTGTTCGGATTGCAGCAGCGGCCTGAACGAGAGCCGGAACGTGCCGTCGGCGAGCCTTTCCACCTCCTGCTCGGGCGGGTCGACGCGCGATGCGCCACGACGCTCTTCGTTTGCCGCCATGCGCTGCGCCAGCTCCGCGAAGCCGGCGGGAACATCGGAGGCCTGCACGCTGTCATAGGCAAGCTTGGCGCGGCTTTGAATGATTGCCCGCTCCACGCCTTCCAATTTCGCGGCACCGTCCTCGGCAACCCGAACCGTGAAAACGACCGCTGGACGCGGTCCATCGGGCAACAAGCTTGCCGCACCCTCGGCGAGCACCGGCGGGTAGAGCCCGGCCTTGCCGTCCGGCAAGTAAAGCGTCTCGCCCCGGTTCCAGGCTTCAAGATCTATCGCGTCGCCGTCCTCGACGAACCAGGCCACGTCGGCAATGGCATAATGCAAGAGAAGATCGCCGCCGCTCGCCTCGATCGAGAACGCCTGGTCGAGATCGGTCGAGCTCGCCGGATCGAGCGTGACGAAGGGCATCGCGGTCCGGTCGGCATGCCGGTCGGGCACGCGCCTGGCCGCCGCCTCGGCCGCGGCCACGACGCCAGCCGGAAATCCATCCGGCACGTGGAATTCGGTGCGGATTTTCGCGAGGCCGGTGGAGAGCGCCTGTGAGGGATCGGTCAGCGATTTCATGCCGCCCGTCCTACACCGGCCTCCCGGGCACGGGAAGGTCGTCAACGAAAATCGCCTGGGACGCGGGGCTTCCGAGGGGCTGGGCCGCTCGCGCTGGAACTGCCGCCGAAGCGCGGCGTTTCTCCTCTATCTGTTTGTTTTAACGCAATTCCGGACGGAAAACCGTTTCACACTTTTCCTGGAATTGCTCTGCAGCAAAGGAGAACCGCCATGCCCTCCACATCGCAAGCTCAGCAAAAGGCTGCCGGCGCGGCGCTTTCCGCGAAGCGCGGCGAGATCAAGAAAAGCGAACTCAAGGGCGCTTCGCGCGAAATGTATGAATCGATGAGCGAGAAGCAGCTTGAGGAATTCGCCGAGACCAAGCGCAAGGGCCTGCCTGGCAAGAAGTCATAGACAGCGAGATCGGATGAAAAGGCCCGCGGTACGAACCGCGGGCCTGCGTCGATTCTTTGCTGCTAAATGAACTAGCGGCGCCACCAGCAATGCCGTGTCTTAAAGCGGACGACCTGACGGTGGCCGTGCCGCCAGACCACTCTTTTCTTCACAACGACGCGGCACACCTGTTGGTGGCCGTGCCAATGCCGGGCCATTGCCGGTTCAGGCGTCATGACCGCCATCGACCCTGCCAATACAGCGGCCCCGGTCAGGGTAAGGAAGAATTTCTTCATGGGAATTCGGACTCCTCTGCTCCAGTCCCTTCATTCACGTGCAGGGCGTTTGCATACGAAGATTCCGCAATCCGCCCGATGCCGCCGGCGTACAACTTCCCGCCGGCACCGCATGCAACGCAGGAATGGTATCGGGTTGCCCTCGGCGCCGCCAGCCTCAAGCTTGACATCGGTTAAATCTGTGTTTAACAGGCCCACCAACACCGGGTGGCGACGCCCGGTGGTTTCTTTTGACGTGTCCCGTGGGTTTTCCGTCGCTTTGCGTGGAAAGCCCTGTCAGGTCTCGAAAACGGAGGCCAGAGGAGGGCGCGTTTCCTTCGCCCGGAGCCATGGGGTTCCGGGTATATTGTCTTGAAAGGGAATGCGATGAGCAAGCGCGAATCCGCGAAATACAAGATCGATCGCCGTCTTGGCGAAAATATTTGGGGCCGCCCGAAGTCCCCGGTCAACAAGCGTGAATACGGCCCCGGCCAGCACGGCCAGCGCCGCAAGGGCAAGCTTTCCGACTTCGGCCTGCAGCTGCGCGCCAAGCAGAAGCTGAAGGGTCACTATGGCGACGTTTCGGAAAAGCAGTTCCGCAAGGTCTATGAGGAGGCCGACCGCCGCAAGGGCGACACCTCCGAGAACCTGATCGGCCTGCTCGAGTCGCGTCTCGACGCGGTCGTCTACCGCGCCAAGTTCGTGCCGACCATTTTCGCCGCCCGCCAATTCGTCAACCACGGCCACGTCAACGTCAACGGCAAGCGCGTCAACATCGGCTCGTACCGCTGCAAGCCGGGCGACGTGATCGAGGTGCGCGAGAAGTCGAAGCAGCTCGTCATCGTTCTGGAATCGGTCGGTCTCGCCGAGCGCGACGTGCCGGACTATATCGAAGCCGATCACAACAAGATGACCGCGACCTTCGGGCGCGTTCCCGGCCTGTCGGACGTTCCGTTCGCCGTGCAGATGGAACCGAATCTGGTCGTCGAATTCTACTCGCGCTGATCGATATCAATCAGCTGCGACATCCAGGGCCGCCTCTCGAGGCGGCCTTTTCTTTGTCCGCTATGTCCGGTAAGCCGTGCGCCAACGGACCCGTGGGCATCAGCACCATGAACATGCTGCCAGATACCAGATCACTTGGCGTCAAAACCATCGAGCCGATCGACGACGATGCCGAAGGCGGCTTCCATCCGCTGTTCCGCGACGTGCCGTCTTCGGTCGAGTTCAACAAGCTCCGCAAGCGGCTGCTGAGACTCACCCGCCAGGCCATCGAGGATTTCGCCATGGTGAAGCCCGGCGAACGCTGGCTGGTGGCGCTCTCCGGCGGCAAGGACTCTTATGGGCTGCTTGCCTTGCTGCTCGATCTCAAATGGCGCGGCCTGCTGCCGGTCGAGCTGCTCGCCTGCAATCTCGATCAGGGCCAGCCGAATTTCCCGAAACACATTCTGCCCGATTATCTCAACGCCAACGGCATCGCGCACCGCATCGAATATCGGGACACCTATTCGGTGGTGACCGACAAACTGCCCGAGGGCAGCACCTATTGCTCGCTGTGCTCGCGGCTGCGGCGCGGCCATCTCTACCGCATCGCGCGGGAGGAGGGGTGTTCGGCGCTGGTGCTTGGGCATCACCGCGAGGATATCCTCGAGACCTTCTTCATGAACCTGTTCCATGGCGGGCGTCTCGCCGCCATGCCGCCCAAGCTTCTCAATGACGAGGGCGACGTCATGGTGCTGCGGCCGCTCGCCTATAGCGCCGAGGCCGATCTCGAAAAATTCGCCAATGCGATGAAATTCCCGATCATTCCGTGCGATCTGTGCGGCAGCCAGGAAGGGCTGCAGCGCAACGCCATGAAGGCGATGCTCGACGACATCGAGAAGCGCATGCCCGGCCGCAAGGACACGATGATCCGCGCCATGACCAATGTACGGCTCTCGCATCTGCTGGACAGGAAGCTGTTCGACTTCGCGGGGCTCGACGTGAACCCAGGACAAGACATTTTCGATGAAATTTGACGACCGTTCGATCGACTGGCTGGCCGAGCTTCTCGCCGAAGCGGCCAGGGCCGAAATCATGCCGCGTTTCCGCCGGCTGGGCGAGGGCGACGTCCGCCAGAAGACGTCCGCCGCCGACCTTGTCACCGAAGCGGACGTCAATGCCGAGAGGCTGATCACCGCCCGGCTGCGCGAGCGCTATCCCGACGCGATGGTGGTCGGCGAGGAGGCCTGTTCGGACAATCCGGCGCTGCTCGCAGGTCTGGGCGATGCGGCGCTTGCCTTCGTCATCGATCCGGTCGACGGCACCTTCAACTTCGCTTCGGGCGTGCCGCTGTTCGGTGTCATGGCCGGCGTCGTCGTCAACGGCGAAACCGTCGCGGGCATCATCCACGATCCGGTCGGCAAGGACTGGCTGATCGGCGCCAAAGGCGCCGGCAGCCATATCCGCCACGCGCATGACGCGCTGGAGAAGGTTGGCGTTGCGGCGCCGGTGCCGATGTCGCAGATGACCGGCTCCGTTTCCTGGCAATTTCTCGAGGAGCCTGAGCGCTCGCGGCTTGCCCGCAACCAGACCAGGACTCTGTCGCAATTTGCCTATCGCTGCGCGGCGCATGAATACCGCCTGCTGGCCAGCGGCCACGCCCATTTCGTCCTCTACAACAAGCTTATGCCCTGGGATCATCTGGCCGGCGCGCTGATCCACCAGGAGGCAGGCGGGCATGTGGCGCGCATCGACGGCAGCGCCTATCTGCCGTCGCATGTCGATGGCGGCCTGCTGGTCGCGCCGGACAAGCAAAGCTGGGACGAGTTGCGCCGCGAACTCTGGGCGGAGTAGGATCGGTCACTTGTGAAGCCCGGCAGGTCGACCTGATCGGTGACTTCATCGAAGGTCCGGGATGCACATGAACTTCCGCTGTGCGATCGCCGCCCTTGCGTTCGCCGTCATCATGAATGCAGGTTGCGGGCAGGCTTTGGCGCAGCGTCGCGCCTGCGGCAGCCGCGACCCGGTTAACACCATAGCGGAGATGTTCGATGCCATTTACGCTTGTTGGCAGCCGCCACCAGGGACCGGCGACCTCTCGCTTACGTTGCGGTTCTCGCTTCGCCGGGACGGAACGCTTATCGGCAAGCCGCGCGCCACTTTCTCGAAACTGGGACCGGACGACAGTTTGAACAGAGCCTTCGTGGCTTCCGTGCTTGAGGCACTTGAAAAGGCCCTGCCTGTGCCTTTCACCGACAGCATGGGCGGCGCGATCGCGGGGCGCATACTTTCCCCGCTCTTTGCGGCAGCAGAGGGAAGCAGATCCTGAGCGCCCGGGTGTTGCCGGTGTTTCAGACGGGCGGGTTGTGAGGCTGGAACAGCCGCCCGCCTTCGGCGACCAGGATCATCAGCAAGGCAGCGACCGAGACACTGCAGAAGCCGGCGGCCAAGGGTGTTACCGTGCCGTTATAGGCTTGGCCGATCAGCGTGCCGAGGATGCCGCCAAGAAAGGTCTGCATGAAGCCGAGGATGGATGAGGCGGTGCCCGCGAGCGCGCCGAGAGGTTCCATTGCCAGTGCGTTGAAATTCGCGCCGAGGCAGCCGAACGGCACCATCGCGCCGGCGAAGAAGGTGATGAACAGCCAGAGCGGCATTTGCATCTCCAGCGAGACGACGAGCCATATCAAGCTGATGGCGAGGAACAGCAGCAGCGCGCTTTGCGACAGGCGGCGCATGCCGACCCGCCCGACAAGCCGAGCGTTGAGGAAGTTCGAGAAGGCGAGCACGCCGGCGACGCCGGCGAAGATCAGCGGGAACAGCTCGCCGACATGGAAGACATCGAGATAGATCTGCTGCGCCGAATTGATGAAACCGAACATGGCGCCGAAGATGAAGGTGCTGGCAAACGCATAACAAACCGCGACGCGGTTGGTGAGCACGATGCGGAAGCCGCCGACGATCGCGGTAACGGTGAGCGCTCGGCGGTACTCCGGATGCAGCGTCTCCGGCAGGCGCAGCAGCGACCATGCCGACACGATCAGCGCACCGACGGCCATGGTGACGAAGATCCAGTGCCAGGTGGCGAACAGCATGATGAACTGGCCGATGCCGGGCGCGACGACCGGGATCGCCATGAACACCATGAAGATCAGCGACATCACTTCGGCCATGCGGCGACCCTCGAACGTGTCGCGCACGATCGAGACGGCGATGACGCGCGTCGCGGCGGCGCCGATGCCCTGCACGACACGGCAGGCGAGCAGGATGGCAAAGGTGGGTGCGACAGCGGCGGCGGCAACCGCCGCGACATAGATGATCAGGCCTGCGACCAGCGGCGCGCGACGGCCGAAACGATCGGAGATCGGGCCGAAGAAAAGCTGCCCGGTGCCGAAGCCGAGAATATAGGCGGTGATGACGTATTGCCGGTGGTTTTCGTTTTCGACACCGAGCGACGCGCCGATCTGCTGCAACGCCGGCAGCATGATGTCGATGGCGAGGGAATTGAGCGCCATCAGCGCGGCGCAGAGCGCAATGAATTCCCAGCGCGGAATGAGCAAATTGTTTGCCGATTGCTGCGCTGCTGCCTGCTTGTCCACGGCGAAATCCAGTCTTTCAAACGAACATGCGCCGGTAAGCCGGCGCACCTATCCGTTCCGTTCTCATTGTCGAGAACCACAATGCCGAGGTGGGGCAGCCCCGGAAATCAGCGCTACCGGCCGATGGCCGGCGCAGCTCGATCAGGCGGCGCCTTTGACGCTGACACCCTTTTCGACCAGGAAGTCCTGCAGCTCACCGGCCTGGAACATCTCGCGCACGATGTCGCAACCGCCGACGAACTCGCCCTTGACGTAGAGCTGCGGAATGGTCGGCCAGTTGGAATAATCCTTGATGCCCTGGCGCAGTTCGGCCGAGTCGAGCACGTTCACGCCTTTGTAGTCGGCCCCGATGTAATCGAGGATCTGCACCAGTTGGCCGGAGAACCCGCATTGCGGGAAACCGGGCGTGCCCTTCATGAAGAGCACGACGTCGTTGCTCTTCACTTCATTGTCGATGTAGTCGTTGATGCCGGTCATGGACAATCCTTTCATGCCTGTGGGAGTCAGGCTCGAAGCATGCCCTTCAAATAAACCCATAGGTTGGCTGAAACAAGACGTTAGCCGCGACGCCAGCCCAATGGCGCAAGGGATAAGGCGATTTTGGGCTAAGTGGCGATAGCGCTCAGTCGGGGATGCTGGTCTGCAGGGCCAGCGCATGCAGCACGCCGCCCATATTGCCCTTCAACGCGTTGTAGACCATCTGGTGCTGCTGCACGCGGCTTTTGCCGCGGAAGCTTTCCGCAATGACCTCGGCCGCGTAATGGTCGCCGTCGCCGGCCAGATCGCGGATCGTCACCTTGGCGTCCGGAATGCCTTCCTTGATCAGTTTTTCGATGTCGTGGGCATCCATTGCCATGGCAAAATCCTGTTTCAAGCGGGCACGCTGTATATAGGTATGACTCGGGCCAGCCTAAAGCCTTTCCGGCCCGGATTGAAGCCGTTCCGTCGGCAATGGCAGCCTAAGGATTATCCAGCTTGGCATGAACCACGCCGTCTTCGGTGATGTCATGGCGCGTTGAATAGGCCCGGCCGAGGCTGACGACCAGCACGTAGAGCGGGATATTGATCAGCAGGCTGAGGATGGGAAGATAGCTCGTCATCCGCCAGGCCGATGAGAAGAAGGGCTGACCATAGCCGTCACAGGTCAAAGAAGAGCCATATTCCCAAATAGCGCCGATCACCGCGGCGACAGTGAAGAGCTTGATGCAGGTCACGACATGCCTTGCCCGCGCCGGCTCCGGAGAAAGCCTGTTCCATAGCACGAGGCAGACGACCGGAACCGCGTAGATCAGGGTCTGCACGATGAGCATCGGCAGCGTGCCGTTGGCGGCCGCCAGGAACTCGGCGGGGGTTTCCAGCCGCGGACAGACCTCGCTCGAGGTCGTCGACAGCAGGAACAGGACGAACGGCCCGAGAAACCAGAAGAAGAACAGGGACGGCCAGAAGACGACTGCAACCAGCGCCTTGGCGGTTAAAGCATGTCGCATAAAAAAGGATTTATGCGACATGCTTTAGGTCTTTTATTTTGAGCATGTCTTTTTCCCGAAACCACTGCACACTTTCGGGAGACATGCCGCTAGCCTCGTCAACTGGCCTGATCCATGAAGCGCGGGAACCAGCCCTCATGGGCGGCGGTCAGCTCGCTGAGCGGGATTGGCCGCGCCTGGCCGAGTTTCAATTCACGTCCGCCGGTGGTGCCGATCCAGGGCGCGAAGATGCCGAGCATGTTCTGCTCCTCGCGGATCCTGTCCCATTCGCCGCTTTGCGGATCAATCGACAGCGTCAGCAGATAGCGGCCCTGATCCTCGCCGAACCAGACCGGGATCGGGTCGGTGCCGGTGAGGCCGGGAATGGTGGCGCCGATGCCGGAGGCCATCGCCATTTCGGCGAGCGCCACGGCGAGGCCGCCATCGGAGACGTCGTGGGCGGCGGTCACGATGCCGGAAGCGATCAGCGAGCGCACATGGTCGCCGACGCGCTTCTCATGCGCGAGGTCGACCGGCGGCGGTGGGCCGTCGGCGCGGCCGTGGATGTCGCGCATATAGGCCGACTGGCCAAGATGACTGCCCCAGGTCGACGACGCGCCTACCAGCACGATCATCTGGCCCTCGGCGGCAAAGCCGACCCGGGCCATCTTCGACCAGTCAGCAATCAGCCCGACGCCGCCGATGGTCGGCGTCGGCAGAATGCCGCGGCCATTGGTTTCGTTGTAGAGCGAGACATTACCGGAGACGATCGGGAAGCCGAGCGCGCGGCAGGCATCGCCGATGCCCTTAACGGCGCCAACCAACTGGCCCATGATCTCGGGTCGCTCCGGATTGCCGAAATTGAGGTTGTCGGTAGCGGCGAGCGGCAAGGCGCCGGTGGCGGTCAGGTTGCGCCAGCATTCGGCGACGGCCTGCTTGCCACCCTCATAAGGGTCGGCCTCGCAATAGCGCGGCGTGACGTCGGAGGAGAAGGCCAGCGCCTTGGTCGGGTGGCCTTCGACGCGCACGACGCCGGCATCGCCGCCGGGAAGCTGCAGCGAATTGCCCTGGATCAGCGTGTCATACTGCTCCCACACCCAGCGACGCGAGGAGAGGTCCGGTCCGCCGAGCATTTTCAGCAGCGCGTCCGCGACATCGGCCTTCGGCGCATCGTTCGCCGCAAGCGGTGCAGGCTTCTTGGGCTCGACCCACGGGCGGTCATATTCCGGCGCCTTGTCGCCGAGATCCTTGATCGGCAGGTTGGCGACCTCGTCGCCCTGGTGCAGCACGCGGAAACGCAGGTCATCGGTGGTCTTGCCGACAATGGCGAAGTCGAGCCCCCATTTGCGGAAGATCGCCTCGGCTTCCTCTTCCTTTTCGGGGCGCAGCACCATCAGCATACGCTCCTGGCTTTCCGACAGCATCATCTCATAGGCGCTCATGCGCTCCTCGCGCACCGGCACCTTGTCGAGGTCGAGCTCTATGCCGAGATCGCCCTTGGCGCCCATCTCGACCGCCGAGCAGGTGAGGCCGGCGGCGCCCATGTCCTGGATGGCGATGACGGCACCCGACGCCATCAGCTCGAGGCAGGCCTCCAGCAGGCATTTTTCAGTAAAGGGGTCGCCGACTTGTACGGTGGGGCGTTTTTCCTCGATCTTGTCATCGAACTCGGCCGAGGCCATGGTGGCGCCGCCGACGCCGTCACGCCCCGTCTTGGCGCCGAGATACACAACTGGCAAACCGACGCCCTTGGCTTCAGACAGGAAGATCGCATCGGTCTTGGCAAGGCCCGCGGCAAAGGCGTTGACCAGGATGTTGCCGTTGTAGCGGGCATCGAAATTAACCTCGCCGCCAACCGTCGGTACGCCGAAGGCGTTGCCATAGCCTCCAACACCGGAAACCACGCCGCTCACCAGATGCCGTGTCTTGGGATGGTCTGGCGCACCGAAGCGCAACGCGTTCATCGCCGCAACCGGCCTGGCACCCATGGTGAAGACGTCGCGCAGGATGCCGCCGACGCCGGTCGCGGCGCCCTGATAGGGTTCGATGTAGGAGGGGTGGTTGTGGCTCTCCATCTTGAAGACCACGCAGTCGCCATCGCCGATATCGACCACGCCGGCGTTCTCGCCTGGACCCTGGATGACCTGCGGGCCGCTGGTGGGCAGCGTGCGCAGCCATTTCTTGGAGGACTTGTAGGAGCAGTGCTCGTTCCACATCGCCGAGAAGATGCCGAGCTCGGTGAAGCTTGGCTCGCGGCCGATCAGATCGAGGATGCGCTGGTATTCGTCGGGCTTCAGCCCATGCGCGGCGACGAGCCCAGGGGTGATCGGCACGGAATTGGAAATGGTCATGAGCGGCATTTTTGTCCGTGGGAAAGGGGAGTTTTTTCGAGTCCCCTCTTATCGTAAGCTTTAGCGCGATACACCCCACCGTAAGACGAAAAACGCCGCAAAGCTGTCTCTGCTGCCGCCAATGAGACCGGCTTCAGGAAAAACTGTCGTAGCCGGCGCGGCCTTCATCGAGCAGGCGGCGGATGACGGCGACGCCGCCTGCGACATCCTTGCTTTGCTGCGGTTGCGATACGCCAAAACGCACGCCGTGAAAGACCTGCTCGGAGCGGCCGGCCTTGAACTCGTCCTCGTCGTCGATGAGCACGCCTTGCGCCAGGCAGGCGTTCTTGAAGGTGCCGGACAGCCACGGGTCCGGCAAGGTCAGCCAGACGAAGGGCACGTTGTCACGCGCCTTGAAGTCGAACCCCGCCAGCACGTCGCGCACGATGGCGAGGCGCGCCTGGATTTCGGCAATGCAGCGCTTGCGGATCTCGCCCGCCTGGCCCGACATCACGAGCCTTGTGCCGACCTCAGCCAGCAGGAAAGGCAGGCCGCCGGTCATCATCTTGTGGGCGACACGGATGCGGTGGCGGTAGGCCGGCGGGCAGGAGAGCCAGCCGCCGCGCACGCCTGCCGCGACCGACTTCGACAGGCCGCCGGCGACGATCGTGCGCTCGGGCGCATATTCGGCGAGCAGCGGCGTCGGATCGTCGGTGAGCTCGCCGTAAAGGTCGTCCTCGATCAGCGCGACATTGTACTCGCGCGCGATCCGCGCGATCGCCTGCCGCCGCTCCGCCGATAATGTCACCAAGGTCGGGTTCTTCGCGGTCGGCATCAGGAACATCACCTTTGGATGTTTCTGCGCGCAGACGCGCTCGAAATCATCAGGGTCGATGCCATCCTCGTCAGTCGAAACCAGCGCCGTGCGACGGCCGATCAGCCCGGCACTGCGAGCGATCTGCGAATAGGTGAGGTGCTCAAAGACCACGTAGTCGCCGGGCATGGTCAGCGCCGCGATCGCCGCCATGACCGCGGCATGGGTTCCCAGCGTCGGCACGATCGAATCGGGCGAGGGGCGGAAGGCATTGCGCGCCAGCCAGCGGCTTCCGGCTTCATACCAGCGTTCGGGGAAATCCCGCGTATAGCTCGAAATGTCGTGCGGATGCTCCTGCGCCGTGCGCGCCAACACGTCGGCAATCACGGCACCCTGGCCGACATCGGGCGCGGCGGTGCTGTCGAAGCGCAGCTTGCCGCTCGGCGCGTCGATAGGGCGCGTGCCTTGCAAGCCAGGTTCGACGTCGGGTTTCGCGGCCTCGGCGCGCTGGCCGAGCACATAGGTGCCGCGACCGACCTCGCCGCTCACCAGACCGCGTTCGCGCAGCAGCTGATAGGCCCTGCCGATGGTGCCGACGGTCGTGCCGATGTCATAGGCGAGGTCGCGCTGCGGCGGCAGTTTTGCACCGGCGTCGATGACCCCTCTGTCGATATCTGACTCAATGCTGTCAGCAAGACGCTGATACAGCGGGCCGGAGCCGGAGGAAAGATCGGGGAGCCAATTTGTCATGGTGACAATTTTCTATATTGCACCGCGCGATGAGTCAATTCATATCGAATCCGCGATTGGAAAGGTACAATCGAGACAAGGCAGAACGACAATGGATACAATCGAGACAATTCGCTACGCTCGCCCGGCGTTTCGCGCGCAGACCGATCCTCTGGCTAACCGCGGCTTCGCCGGTCGCATGGTGGTTGTGCTCCGTTCCCTCGCGAGGCAAATCGACCGCATGCTCGAGCGTCGGCGCGGCCGCCTTGCGCTGATAGAGATGACCGACGAGCAGCTGAAGGATATCGGCGTCTCGCGCTGCGATGCCCATCGCGAAGGCATCAGGGCGTTCTGGGAGTGACGTCTATCGTCGGCCGGGTGCAATCCGGGCCGCGGGCTTTCCCCGCAACCGGCCGATGCCGTGATCGACCAGCACGGCAAGCACGCTCAACCCGATGAACAGTGCGGTAACGGCTAAAGCCGAAACGGCGACCTGGGCCGCGCCGTTCTTGGCCACGTCGAGGAACGGGTAGGGTACTTCGCCGGCGAATGGCGCCCGTATCAGCGCATAGGCGAGATAGGCGATCGGATAGATCATCCACCAGGAGATATCGCGCCAGCGTGTCGTGCCGTCGGCACCGGCAATGAGCCACCAAAGCACGAAGATCAGCGGCGTGATGTAGTGGAGCAGGATATCGCAAAGCAGGAACAGGCCCTGCGGTTGCCAAAGCCTTGCCAGCACGGTCGCGTAGACGATGAAGACCAGCGTGACGGCGACCGCGACGCCAGCCCGCATGCGCTGCCCGGCGAAGGCCGGGAACCAGGCATAGCCGGCCGGCGAGACCAGCGCGGCATGCACCAGCACCGCGGCGATGTTGGTCAGGATGGTGAAAAAGCTGAAATAGAACACGATCGAGCCGAGCAAAGTGCGTCCCGCCGCCATCGATGCCGGCATCGTGATGGAAAATTGCAGGACAAGCGCGGCCACCCCGATAACCAATCCCGCGATCTGCAGGAACCGGCCCATGGCAGGCTTATGCCGCCGCCGCGCACGACGGATTGCCGGCCTGCCAGCGAGCAATATCGGAGCCGATGCGCGCGCCGAGCGGCTCATTCATCAGCGGACCGAACACATCGACGCGGCTGGAATTGCCTTGCGCCTGCACGACCAGCAGAGGCTTGCCGCCATAATGCTTGGCGGGCACCAGCAGGAAGCGCGGCGTGCCGCTGTAGGAATTGAGCTCATTGGCTATCTGGTAGGACTTGAAGGCCGGGTCCCTGCTGGCGATCCAGCATTTGTGAGCCGAGATGGCAACCTGTTCCATGGCAAGAAGCGAGGCGCTTTTGCCTGACGGCACCGGCGTGGTCTTGGGGCTGGACTGGCAGGAAGCCAAAGCAAGCCCGGCAGCGGCCAGGAGGGCAAGGCGAGCAATCGTCGGTCTCATGGTCAGTCCGCCCCCGCGTTCCGATTGGATGTCAAAGGATCAAGCCGCAATGCCGAGCGCGCTTTCAAACAGCGCCCGCCCATCATTGCCACCGTGCGCCGCCTCGATCAGGTTCTCCGGATGCGGCATCAGCCCCAGCACATTGCCCTTGTCGTTGACGATGCCGGCGATGTCGTTGATCGAGCCGTTGGGGTTGGTGCCGTCCGCATAGCGGAAGACCACCTGGCCTTCGCCTTCGAGCCGGGCAAGCGTCTCGGCATCGGCGAAATAATTGCCGTCGTGATGCGCCACCGGCGAGCGGATGATCTGTCCCGGCTGGTAGCCGCGGGTGAACATGGTGTTGGCGTTGGCGATCTGGAGCTTCACCTGCCGGCAGACGAATTTCAGCGAGGCATTGCGCATCAGCGCGCCGGGAAGCAGCCCCGCTTCGACCAGGATCTGGAAGCCGTTGCAGACGCCGATGACGGTGACGCCCTTGGCGGCCTTTTCGGCGACCGCCCGCATCACCGGCATGCGCGCCGCGATCGCGCCGCAGCGCAGATAGTCGCCGAAGGAGAAGCCGCCGGGGATGGCGATCAGGTCGACATCGGGAATTTCGGTGTCGGTCTGCCAGACGGTCGCCGGCGCCTGGCCGGAAATCTTGGTCAGCGCCGCGATCATGTCGCGGTCGCGGTTGAGGCCAGGCAGGAGGACGACGGCTGATTTCATTTCGGTTCGAAGGGCCTCTGGTTCTCGGCGAGTTCTCGCAGGTCTAGGCGGCGCTCGATGCGTTCGAGACGATCGTCTTGACGGGCGAGAATTCCGTAGATGTTGTGAATATCACTTTGAGTTGCCGCCATATGGCCCCGAAGCACATTCATCTCTCGCTTCTGCTCGGAAAAGTCCTGGCGAAGTTCCGCAAGCTCGTGGTGCACCCGCTTCAGAAGCTCGTACATCAAATCGCTTGTGGCTTCAGCCATAATGCCTCCAGTGCAACCTCAGGTTATGGCTACACTATAATTCTCAATCACCGTGTTCGCCAGAAGCTTGTCGCACATGGCTTTGAGATCGGCCTCGGCCTTGGCCTTGTCGGCGCCGGTAAGCTCGATGTCGAAGACCTTGCCCTGGCGCACCTGGCCGACGCCGTCGAAGCCCAGCCCGGAGAGCGCGTGCTCGATCGCCTTGCCCTGCGGGTCGAGAACGCCGTTCTTGAGGGTCACGGTGATACGGGCTTTCATCGATACTCCTGAGCGATGGTCGTGCGGGCGGCTGACCTGCCGTTGCCGGCAGGCCGCCTGGTAATCAGTGCTTCAAGCCCTTGGGCGACTCGGTGGAGGCGACGAGGACCGGGCCGGTCGGGCGCGGCGGCTCGTTCTCGTTTATGATGCCGAGACGGCGGGCAACTTCCTGATAGGCTTCGACCAGGCCGCCCATGTCGCGGCGGAAGCGGTCTTTGTCGAGCTTGTCCTGGGTGGCGACGTCCCACAACCGGCAGGAATCCGGTGAAATCTCGTCGGCGACGACGATGCGCATCATGTCGCCCTCGAACAGGCGGCCGCACTCGATCTTGAAGTCGACGAGCTGGATGCCGACGCCGAGGAACAGGCCGGAGAGGAAGTCGTTGATGCGGATGGCCAAGGCCATGATATCGTCGATTTCCTGCGGGCTTGCCCAGCCGAAGGCGGTGATGTGCTCTTCCGACACCATCGGATCGTCGAGCGCGTCGGCCTTGTAATAGAATTCGATGATCGATCGCGGCAGCACCGTGCCTTCCTCGATGCCGAGGCGCTTGGACAGGGAGCCGGCGGCGACATTGCGCACGACGACCTCGAGCGGGATGATCTCGACTTCCTTGATCAACTGCTCGCGCATGTTGAGCCGGCGGATGAAGTGGGTCGGGATGCCCATGCGATTCAAATGGTTGAAAATGTGCTCGGAAATGCGGTTGTTGAGCACGCCCTTGCCATCGACCACTTCGTGTTTCTTCTTGTTGAAAGCGGTGGCGTCGTCCTTGAAGAACTGGATCAGCGTCCCCGGCTCGGGTCCCTCATAGAGGATCTTGGCCTTGCCTTCGTAAATACGGCGGCGATTTTTCATCTGATTTTTTCTCTGGATCTGCGGGCAGGCGGCAAGTGACCAGTTCCTGTCCGTCTGCCTAAATTAGTATGGCGACGGCGGTGTTCAATGCCGGTGTTATCGCAATCGCCCTGTTTGCTCAATCGCCAAATCCCGCGAATCAACTGCTTTCGAGACTCAAATGCCGCAGCGCAGCATGCGACGAAGCATATTGACCGGCTCGCGGCCTTTTGATTTGTGCTTGCCCATCACACATATTCACCGCCAAGCGAATCGGATTGACCGGAGGGACGTCATGAGCAGCATGAAAGACCGCGAAGAGGGCTTTGAGCGCAAATTCGTCTTCGACGAGGAACTTCGCTTCAAGGCCTCGGCGCGCCGCAACAAGGCGCTTGGCCTCTGGGCCGCCGAGAAACTGGGCAAATCCGGCGCCGATGCCGAAGTCTATGCCAAGGAAGTGGTGGTCTCCGATATCGAGGAAGCGGGCGACCACGATGTTTTCCGCAAGATCCGCAAGGATTTCGATGCCGCTGGCGTCAATCAGTCCGATCACCAGATCCGCCGCACCATGGACGAGCTGATGGCGCAGGCGATCGAGGAGATCAAGAACAGCTGAGGCTGGATGAACATGATGTCGTCCGAAAACCGCTTCACACTTTTCGGCGTCATGCCGCAGCTGGACCAATCGACCGCCCGGCATAGCCGGGCGGTTTTTCTTTGCCTTCCCGCGGTTTCGGGCTGAAACTGCGGATTGTTAACAAGGAAAGTTCCGATGTCGCTCAAATCCCGCCTGGCCGCCGACGAAACGCTGTTCACCGCCTGGTCGGGGGTGCCGGACGCGCTGACCGTAGAGATCATCGCCAAGCAGGGTTTTGACGCAGTCACCCTCGACATGCAGCATGGCGGCCACCACGAGGACAGCGTGCTGCGCGGCCTGGTGCCGGTGCTGGCCGCCAGCAAACCGGCTCTGGTGCGCATCCCAGTCGGGCGCTTCGACATGGCGAGCCGTGCGCTCGATTTCGGCGCCGAGGCGGTGATCGCGCCGATGGTGAATTCCGTGGCCGATGCCCGGCAGTTCGCCGCCGCGATGAAATATCCGCCGCTGGGCGAGCGCTCCTGGGGCCCGACCTACGCCTTTCCGCGCCACGGCAAGGGGAACCATGCCGAATGGCTGCGCGATTCGAACCAGCGCACAATGGCGTTCGCCATGGTCGAGACGCGGGCGGCATTCGAGGTTCTGGACGGCATTTTGGACACGCCCGGCATCGACGGGATCTTCGTCGGTCCTTCGGATTTCTCGATCGCCTGGTCGAACGGCACCACCATCAATTCGACGCTGGAAAGCATGATGGAGACGGTTGCTTCGATCGCCGAGCGGACGCGCAAGGCCGGCAAGCATGCCGCGATCTACGTCATCGAGCCGGCAATTGCTGGTCGCGTCGTGTCGATGGGCTACCGGCTGCTCGCCATGGGCTCGGACCACACGCTGATCTTGCTCGGCGCAAACACGCTTTTGAAGAGCATGCGCGATTCGATCGGCGGCTGAGGCGTGCTGATATTCAGGTGAGGCCGGCCTGCAAATGCCGGTTTCCTGCGCTTCCGGTGCTCATATGTGGACGGCCCCCTGCTTGCAAGGCTTTGGCTGGAGATGATTTGATCGGATCGCTTGCGCTCATATGTCCGGCCTTTTGCGCGCGGATATGTGAGCGCTGGC
>NZ_JAVIJF010000001.1:0-170000 GCF_033977145.1 Mesorhizobium montanum
ACTGCCTACTGCCTACTGCCTACTGCCTACTGCCTACTGCCTACTGCCTACTGCCTACTGCCTACTGCCTACTGCCTACTGCCTACTGCCTACTGCCTACTGCCTACTGCCTACTGCCTACTGCCTATTCGGCCAGTAGACGCGCAGGCGATGATTGTCGGGGTCGAGCGCGACGAAGGTACGGCCGAAATCGAGATCGGTCGGTGCCTGCAGCACATTCAAGCCTCTACCAGCCCAATCCGCATGGGTGGCATCGACCGCCGACGCATTATCGACCGCGAGCACCAGTTCGCCGCCACCGCCCGCAACTGCCGCCGTGGGCTCGACGGTGTGGCGCGACCAGAGACCGAGCTTGAAACCCTTGTCGAGCACGAACATCACGAAGGTCGGCGAGGACTCGACCGGTTCACGTCCGAGCAACGAGGCATAGAAAGCGCCGCTCTTCTCCGGGCTGTCGACATAGAGGATGATGAAATTCGGCGTGGTCATATCTGATCTCCAAAGTGTCTGAACCTTGGGGACCATACGCAAACATACTGTCAGATTCTGGCAGTAGCGATTAGCTGGAAACATCTTTCGCGCCGTTCCGGCCGGGCGCGTCGAGCGTCGCACGCCATTCCTTCAGCATTACCTGGCGACGGCGCGGATAGCGGATATCGGTCGCTGTCAGGCCGGACATTCGGTCGGCGCGGAAATGGCGAAAATCCTGGCGCATTTCGCACCACGCCACCATCACCCGCGCTTTGTCGAAGAAGCCCAGCGCGAATGGCCAGACCAGGCGCTTCGATGCCGCTCCCCCGGCGTCACGGTAAAGGAAGCCGAGCTTGCGCTCGTCGCGGATCGCCTGCCGTACGACACCGAGGTCGATCGCTTCGACGCTTTCCGAGCGCGGCCCGACGAGCAGCGTTGTCGCGTCGAGATCCTCGCGCAGGTCATCCGGCAGTACCGCCGCGATCTTGGCCAGCGCGTCCGTCGCGGCGGCGGCCAACCTTTTGTCCGGCTGCTTTGCCACCCAGCGCGAGCCGAGCACGATCGCCTCGATCTCCTCATCGGTGAACATTAGCGGCGGCAGCATGAAGCCGGGCTTCAGCACATAGCCAAGCCCCGCCTCGCCTTCGATCGGCGCGCCCTGCCCCTGCAGCGTCGCGATGTCGCGATAGAGCGTGCGGATCGACACGCCCATCTCGTCCGCAAGCGTATGGCCGCTCACCGGCCGGCGGTGGCGGCGCAGGATCTGGACAAGGTCGAGCAGGCGTTCGGAACGGGACATCGATTTGCTATCCGTGCTGGTCGGACGATAGGGCCCAGGCGCTCATCACGGCAAGCTTGATGCCGAAACGGAACGCCAGCGGCCCGGCGCCGTTGTCTCCACAATGGAGATGCGCGGATTCCTGTTGTTCTGGTCGGTGCTCGCCGCCACGATCGCTCAGCCTTGGACCGTCCTTTGCCCATGTGCTGGAATCGCTGCCCAGGTTGACGAAATGGCCGCCGGCGCTCTGGCGCGAGGCGACCGTCTTCAACGGTCAGTTGCTGCTTTTTGCCGTGATCGGAGCGCCGCTCGACATCGCCGCGATCCTCTGTCCGGCACTGCTCGCCTGGATGCTGCGCGGCCAAGCTACGGCCTTCTGGTTCGTGCTCGCCGCCACTTTGCTCTATGCGGTCTCGCTGGCGCTCTGGTTCGGGCTTGTCAAACCGGCCAACGATATTCTCGCGACCTGGGCGCCCGGACCGATCCCGGATAATTTCGAGGCCGTCCGGCTGCGTTGGGAAACCGGCCATATGGCGGTGACCGCAGCTAAGGCGCTTGGCTTCATTTCGCTTTGTCTTGGCCTGCTCAGGGTCCGCCACGGTTGATGACTTCACCATTGAATAAGCCACGGTTTGTTGCGCCGATGGGCTGAGCTGTGGCAGAAGCGGGCCGAACCGCCGGAGATGATCCTTCTTGAAATCCTTTCGCGACAAGCGCCGCGATAACCGACCGCAGCCCGCGAGGTCGAAACAGACCCGCGCGCGTGATGCATTCGCGGCTGGACGCCAGCAAGCAGCGCCCGCCGAGCGCGGCGAAACGAAGCCGACGGATCGCCAGGAAGTCAAACCGGCGCAACACGTGCTTGCGCGCCGCGAAGGCGTGTTGCCCGCCGAGCGCCTGCCGCTGATCCTCGAGGTCGCGCCCAATGCCGACTACGCGCTGCTGGACAGCGGCGGCGGCGAGAAGCTCGAGCAATACGGCCCTTACCGGATCGTGCGCCCAGAGGGCCAGGCTATCTGGCAACGGGCGCTTCCGGCGAAGGAGTGGGAGGGCGCCGACGCCATCTTCACCGGCGACACTGACGAGGAAGGCATCGGCCGCTGGCGCTTTCCGAAGGCGCCGCTCGGCGAAACCTGGCCGATGAAGCATGACGGCATCGACTATCTCGGCCGCTTCACCTCATTCCGCCATGTCGGCGTCTTTCCGGAGCAGGCCTCGCATTGGGACCATATGGCAGGGCTGATCGCGGCGGCGAAGCGGCCGGTGAAGGTGCTGAACCTGTTCGGCTATACGGGACTTGCCTCGCTGGTGGCTGCCCGCGCCGGCGCCGAGGTCACCCATGTCGATGCCTCGAAGAAGGCGATCGGCTGGGCGCGCGAGAACCAGGAGATGGCAGGCCTTGCCGACAAGCCGATCCGCTGGATCGTCGAGGACGCGGTGAAGTTCGCCGAGCGTGAGGAACGACGCGGCAGCCGCTACGACATCGTCCTGTTCGACCCGCCGGCCTATGGCCGCGGCCCGAAGGGCGAGGTCTGGCAATTGTTCGAGGACCTGCCGGGCCTCACCGACCTCTGCCGCTCGATCCTGACGCCGAAACCGCTGGCCGTCGTTCTCACCGCCTATTCGATCCGCGCTTCCTTCTTCGCCATCCACGCGCTGATGCGCGATACTTTCGCCGGCATGGGCGGCACGATCGAATCCGGCGAACTGATCATTCGCGAGAAATCCGCCGGCCGCGCGCTGTCGACCTCGCTGTTCTCGCGCTGGGTGGCTTGAAATGACTGCACATGACGGCGCTCGCCCTGTCGGGCAGGTCAAGGAAGTCACCAGCCTTGCCAATCCGCTGGTCAAGGACATCAAGGCACTTGCGCTCAAGAAGTTCCGCGACCAGCAGAACGCCTTCATGGCCGAGGGCCTGAAGCTGGTCATCGACGCGCTCGACCTCGGCTGGTCGATCAGGACGCTGGTCTTCGCCAAGGCCGGACGCGGCAATACGGCCATCGAAAAGGTCGCCGCGCGGACTGTTGCCGCCGGCGGTATGGTTTTGGAAGTCTCCGAAAAGGTGCTCGCGGCAATCACCCGCCGTGAAAACCCGCAAATGGTGGTCGGCGTCTTTGCCCAGCAGACGGTGCCGCTGAAGGATATCCGTGCCAGGGACGGCGATGTCTGGGTCACGCTCGACCGGGTGCGCGACCCCGGCAATCTCGGCACCGTCATCCGCACAATCGACGCCGTCGGCGCCAAGGGCGTCATCCTGGTCGGCGACACCACCGACCCGTTCTCGCTGGAAACGGTGCGCGCCACGATGGGCTCGATCTTCGCCGTGCCGGTCGCCAAGGCGACTGAGCAAGCCTTCCTCGCCTGGCGGCGCGATTTTTCAGGTCTCGTCGTCGGAACGCACCTCAAAGGCGCGGTCGACTATCGCTCGGTCGATTTCTCCAGGGGCCCGGTTTTGCTCCTGATGGGCAACGAGCAGCAAGGTCTGCCGGACAGCCTAGCCGAAAGCTGTGACCGCTTGCTCAGGATACCTCAGGCCGGCCGCGCCGATTCGCTCAATCTGGCCGTCGCCACCGGCGTGATGCTGTTCGAGATCCGGCGCGGCGCGCTGAAGCTCGAGCCCGCCAACGACATCCGATGAGGACTGCTCAGTGAAATCCTGGTCCCCTTACGTCGTGCTGGTCGTCGTTGCCATTGCGCTCGATCAGTGGATCAAGCAACTGGTCGAGAACGGTCTCGCCTTTCAGGAGAAGGTCGATCTCCTGCCGTTCCTGGCGTTGTTTCGCACCTATAACACCGGCATCGCCTTCTCGATGTTCTCGTCCTTCGGCGATATTGGCCTGGTGGTCATCGCCGTGCTGGTCGTCGCCTTCGTGCTCTATCTCGCCACACGCACGCCGGCCGGCCATGTCGTCGCCCGTATCGGCTTTGCCCTGATCATCGGCGGCGCGCTCGGCAACCTCATCGACCGCGCCGTCTACGGCCACGTCATCGACTACATCCTGTTCCACACGCCCGTCTGGTCCTTCGCGGTGTTCAATCTCGCCGACGCCTTCATTTCGATTGGCGCGGCACTCGTCGTCTTCGACGAGTTGATCGGCTGGCGGCGCGAAGCCAGGCCGCAGGATCCAGGCAATTGACCTCAGCCGGCGACCGCCGCAAAGTCTGCCCTGAAGCAATTCCAGGAAAAAGTGTGCAGCGGTTTTCCGTCCGGAATTGCGTGAAAAACAAATCGCCATAGCGAGGAGAAAAAAGTGCCCGACACCTTCAAAGCCATCCTCGTTTCGCGCGATGCGGAAAAGAAGCAGTCTGTCGATGTTGTCGACCTCACCGAGGCCGATCTGATGGAAGGCGATGTCACCGTCGCCGTCGAGGCAACGACCGTGAACTACAAGGATGGGCTAGCTATCACCGGCAAGGCGCCGGTCGTGCGCCGCTGGCCGCTGGTGCCCGGCATCGACTTCGCGGGCACCGTGATCTCATCGTCCCATGCCGACTGGCGCAAGGGCGATCATGTCATCCTCAACGGCTGGGGTGTCGGCGAGACGCACTACGGCGCCTATGCCGGCCGCGCCCGCGTCAAGGGCGACTGGCTGGTGCCGCTGCCCGAAGGCATGAGCGCGCATGATGCAATGGCCGTCGGCACGGCCGGCTACACGGCAATGCTGTCCGTCATGGCGCTGGAGCGGCATGGTATCGTGCCGGACCGTGGTCCGGTGGTGGTGACGGGTGCGGCCGGCGGCGTCGGCTCGGTCGCCATCTCGATCCTTTCCAGCCTCGGCTACCATGTCATCGCCTCGACCGGGCGCAACGCCGAAAGCCCCTATCTGATCGACCTCGGCGCCGCCGAGGTGATCTCGCGCGAGGAGCTCAGCCAGCCGGCGAAGCCGCTCGCCAAGGAGCGCTGGGCGGGCGGCGTGGACTCGGTCGGCAGCAACACGCTCGCCAACGTCTTGTCGATGACATCCTATGGCGGCGCGATCGCCGCCTGCGGCCTGGCCGGCGGCATGGATCTGCCGTCGAGCGTCGCGCCCTTCATTCTGCGCGGCGTTTCGTTGCTCGGCATCGATTCCGTGATGGCGCCGAAAGCAGTCCGCCTGGAGGCATGGCGCCGCATCGGCACCGATCTCGACCTCAAGAAGCTGTCGACATTGTCACGGACGATCGGTTTTGACGGCATTATCGCTGCCGCGCGCGACATCGTCGAAGGCAAGGTCAGGGGCCGCGTCGTCGTCGATATGTAGCTGGAAGCCATCTCGGAAAGCTCCGGTTTCGTGTCGCGCGCGGGCGATCGGAATCCGCGCAATCGCTAAAATTCGAACGATCCGTCCCAGTCTTCCATAATGTCTGTCTGGCATGGTTTGCGCATGGTCGCGGACTCCGACATCAGACAGGACAGCAAAGCCGCGGGCGCTGACAGGCTCATCCCCGATGCGCCGAAGCGGCAGGTGCTTGTCGCGCCGCCGCTGGCTCCCGAATTGCCCGCCGACGGCCACGAAGGCCTGCCGTTCCTGACAATCGTCGCCATCGCCGTTCTGGCGGGGCTGACGCATCTCACTGGAGCGCCGATCGTCGTCACCATCGGCCTCGCCGCCGCGGCCGTTGCCGGCCTTGCCATGCATCTGCGCAGCCGTCGCGACGAGCGGCGCACCGCCGCGCTGCTCGACGAGACCGCAGCCCGCAGCCGCGCAGAGATCGAGACCCTCGCCGACCGCATGTGGGAGATGCAGGAGAGCGAAGAGCGCTTCCGCGGCCTGATCGATGCGCTCGGCGACCTAGTCGTCCATCGCGACCGCGACGGCCATATCGTCTATGCCAACAGCGTCTTTGCCTCGCTTGTCGAGATCGACCCGCGCGATCTCGCCGGCAAGACCTTGTCCGAGCTTGGCATCGATGTCGGCATCGTTCCCGACGCCGCCTTCTCCGACCACGAATGCCTGAGCTCCACCGATGTCGCGATCCGCACGCCGAGCGGGTCGCGCTGGTTCTCCTGGATCGAATTGTCGGTGCGCGACAAGGACACGGGCGCGGTCTCGCATCGGGCGATCGCCCGCGACATCACCGCCCGCAAGCGCGCCGAATCCTCGCTGATCACCGCACGCGAACGGGCCGAATATGCCAGCCAGGCCAAGTCGCGATTCCTCGCCACCGTCAGCCATGAGATCCGCACGCCGATGAACGGCATCATGGGCATGGCGAAGCTGCTCGCGGACACCGACCTCTCACCCGAACAGCGCACCTATGTCGGCGCTGTTTCCACCTCGGCAAGCGCGCTGCTCGCGCTCATCGAGGACCTGCTCGACTATTCCAAGATCGAGGCTGGCCGTTTCGAGCCCGAGCCGCAACCGACCTCGCTGCGCGAAATCGCCGACAACATCATAGAGCTTCTGGCCGCAAAGGCCTTCGCCAAGAACATCGGCCTCGGCTGCCATGTCGAGCCCGACGTGCCGCAGATGATCACCGCCGATCCCGGCCGCGTGCGCCAGGTGCTGCTCAACCTCATCGGCAATGCCGTAAAGTTCACCGATACCGGCGGCGTGCTGCTCACCGTGGCACGCGCCCGCACCGAAACCACCGACCGCATCTGCTTCACTGTAGCCGACACCGGCCCAGGACTGCGTGAAGAGGATTTGGAGCGCATCTTCGAGGAGTTCGAGCAGTCCGACGGCACCTCGACCAGGGTGCATGGCGGCGCCGGCCTGGGCCTTGCCATCTCGAAGCGGCTGGTGGCGGCCATGGGTGGCACGATCTTGGTTTCGAGCCGGCTCGGCGAAGGATCCGAATTCGTCCTCGAGATCCCGGCGGTCGCGGCAACCGAACCGCCGCCGCACCGCCACAACATCCTTGCTGACCGGCGGGCGGTGATCGTGTCGAAAAACGCCACCGAGGCCGATGCCATCGCGCGCACGATCAGAGCCCATGGCGGCATCGTCGAGATTGCGGCGACACCAAGCCAGGCCGCTCCGTTCGCTGCCAGCTGCAACGTCCTCCTGATCGACGCCGCGCTCGAAAACAGCGACGGCAGACTGCTCAAGCGGCTGCGCGACTCGGGCTTCGCCGATTGCGAGGCGATCACCCTGATCGCGCCGACGGACCGCGGCATACTCGGCGAATTCCGCGCCAGCGGCTACGCCACGTTCCTCGCCAGGCCGGTGCGCGGCGAAACCCTCTTGCGGGTGCTGCTGACCCGCCATGGCTCCGCGCTCGCCCAGCCGCAGCCGCGGCCGCGTGGCGCCGCTTCGTCGCGCAGGCGCGATCAGGGCCTGTCGGTGCTGATTGCCGAGGACAATGACATCAACGCCATGCTCGCCCGCGCCACGCTTCTCAAGGCGGGGCATCGCGTCAAGATCGTCGGCAACGGCAAGGCCGCGGTCGATGCCGTTACCGATGCCGGCCTCAAATTCCGCTTCGATGTGGTGCTGATGGACCTGCATATGCCTGTCATGGACGGGCTGGATGCGATCGCCGCCATCCGCCGCCATGAAGAGTCCATGGCCATGCCGCCGATCCCGATCATGGTGCTTTCGGCCGACAGCCAGGAAAAGACCCGGCACGCCGTCCTCGCCCATGGCGCCAGCGGCTTCGTGACCAAGCCGCTCGACCCCGACGCGCTCGTCCAGGCGGTCGAGGGCCAGGTTGCCGCCTGAGGAAATTTTCAACCCTTGAAAGCCTTGGATTGCTTGGCTTGAGCGGCCACAAGATAGCCGGTTGAGGGTATTGCCCAGCCGACAAAGTATTGCCGGCCACGTCGTATCACGGTACTGTCACAATCCTGTTGCACCTACACCGTATCCCCGTGCCAAGAGGGATGGCTCGAAGGAGAATCACTCGTGCATACAGTCATGCCTGAATGTGACACTCGGCCGAATGCCGGCGGCGCCCTGCTCGCCGCCCGTACCGCCGACGCCGTCGCAAGCGGTGCTCCGCTGGGCCGCATCGGCAACCTCGAGGTGCGGCTCGCCCGCAACGAGGCTGAGATCGCCGCCGCCCAGGAAGTCCGCTATCGGGTATTCTATGACGAGCTTGGCGCGAGGAAGGACCTGTTCCAGGCACAGGACCGGCGCGACGCCGACCGTTTCGACCCGCTCTGCGATCACCTTCTTGTGCTCGACAATTCCCTTCCCGGCCCTGAGCATCGCCGCATCGTCGGCACCTACCGGCTGCTGCGGCAGGAGATCGCCGCGACCGCCGGCGGCTTCTATTCCGAGGGCGAGTTCGAGCTGACCAAGCTGATTGCGCGGCATCCCGGCCAGCGCTTCCTCGAGCTCGGCCGTTCCTGCGTTTTGCCGGAATACCGCTCCAAGCGCACCATCGAGGCGCTCTGGCAAGGCATCTGGGCCTATATCAACCACTACAGCATCGGCGTGATGACCGGTTGCGCCTCTTTCCATGGCATCGTGCCGGCCGCGCATGCCGAGGCGCTGACCTATCTCGCCCATCATTGCCGCACCAACTCCGCCTGGGATGTTCGCGCGGTTCCGGGACGCTACTGCTCCATGGACCTGATGCCGATCGAAGCGGTGAACACCAAGGCGGCGATCGCCGCCATGCCGCCGCTGGTCAAGGGTTATCTGCGCGTCGGCGCCCGCATCGGCGACGGCTGCGTCATCGATCACGAATTCTCGACCGTTGACGTCTTCGTCGTCATGCCGGTCAAGGAGATCGGCGCCCGCTACGTCAACTACTATGGCGGCGAGGGGCAGCGTTTCGCGGCGTGAGTAGTGAGTAGTGAGTAGTGAGTAGTGAGTAGTGAGTAGTGAGTAGTGAGTAGTGATGGACGTCACGACTGGAGCGCCTGTCAATACTGACTACTGACTACTGACTACTGACTACTGACTACTCACTACTCACTACTCACTACTCACTACTCACTACTCACTACTCACTACTCACTACTCACTACTCACTACTCACTACTCACTACCGACTACTCCCTCATGGAATGTCTTCCGGCCTTCGCCCGGGCCGGCTCTTATAGGCCGGAAATGACCAGCCGAATTTAAGCGCGCCGCCGCGCACCACGAATGCGCCCGCGAAGCCGAGCAGGCTGGACGCCAGCGCCGGCAGGCCGGCAAGATCGCCAAGGGTGAAGATGGTGGCGCCGGCAAGGGCGGCCGTGACATAGATTTCGGGCCTGAGCAGCACCGAGGGCTCGCCGGCAAGCAAGTCGCGCAAAATGCCGCCGAAGGTCGCCGTCAGCACGCCCATGATGACCGACACGACGGGCGAGCCGGTGATCGCCAACCCCTTGGCTGCGCCCATCACCGCGAAGGCGGCAAGGCCGATGGCATCGAGCCACAGCAACAGCTTGTAGCGGGATTCGACGCGGTGGGCGCTAAAGAAGACCAGCACGGCGACCACCGCGCAGATCAGCACATAACCGCTGTTGGCGACCCAGAACACCGGCAGGTTGAGGATGACGTCGCGCAGCGTTCCGCCGCCGATGCCGGTGACGCTGGCAAGGAACAGGAAGCCGATAATGTCGAGCTGCTTGCGCGATGCGGCAAGCGCACCCGTCGCCGCAAAGACGGCGACGCCGGCATAGTCGAGCAACGCGATGGGGTTCATAGGGTGAGGCAGTAGGAATTAGGGAATAGGCAGTAGCGATCAAAATAGCACGAAGCCGTCGAATTGGTACGGCCCTATTCCCTATTCCCTATTCCCTATTCCCTATTGCCTATCAAGCATCCTTCTCGGCCTGCTCGTTCACCGGGCCTGGCTCGACCTTCGCCTCGGAGCCTGCCTTCGGGCCGCCCTTGGCGACGCCGACCATCGCCGGCCGCAGCACCCGCTCGCCGATCGAATAGCCCGGTTGCACCACTTGGACGACGGTGCCGGACGGAACCTCCGGATTGGGCACCTCGAACATCGCCTGGTGGAAATTCGGATCGAACTTCTCGCCTTCCGGCGCGAGCTTCTTCACGCCGTGGCGTTCCAGGGCCGAAAGCATGGCGCGTTCGGTGAGATCGACACCTTCGATCAGCGACTTGAAGCCGGCGTCGCCGGCAGCCTTCGTCTCCGCCGGGATCGCGTCCAGCGCGCGGCGCAGATTGTCGGACACCGACAGCATGTCGCGCGCGAAATTGGCGACGGCATAGGCGCGGGCGTCCTGCACGTCGCGCGCAGTGCGCCGGCGCAAATTCTCCATTTCGGCCGCGGCGCGCAGCGCGCGGTCCTTCAGTTCCTCATTTTCCTTCAGCAGCCGCACCAGCGCTTCATAGTCGCCGTCGACGCCACCTTCCGCACGCTCGCCGGAAGCCTGGGTGGCTTCCACATCTTCGGGCGTGCGTTCGTCTTTTGCCTGGTCGCTCATCGCGTTTCCCGTCATTCGCATTGGTCTGGATTTGCGCCCGATATCGAGGTTTGGAAGCCAAAAATCAAGGGGTAAGCGCTGGTGAGCCGATGTCAGGGCTGTCGTTCCAGATTAATTCAAATTTTACCCTATCGAGCAGCTTTACTTGCTCTCAAGCGCTGGTGCCGGAACCATGGACGGGCTGCGGGAGTTTCGAAGCCGACACAGGATTTTGGGACGATGAACGGCAACGACGGCAAAAGGCGCGCTGAGCTCGCCAACGATATCAGGCGGCAGGCCGGCAGCGAAGCGACGAAGCGCTTTCTACGCACATTGCCGACATTTCGCCTGGAAAAAGAGGTGCCCAAGCGGCTCAGCGATCTGCTTGACCGCCTCGAGGGCGCCACGGCGAAGAAGGCGCGCGGCGGGCGGCGTCGATAGCCGCGCGCCGCGATCGACGGATCTAAGCCGCCTTCCTGTCGTCGCGCATCAGCGCTTCGCCATGGCGGATTTCGGTGCCGAGCACCTTCAGGCATTCCCGCATGAAGGCCGCGAGGCCCGGCCAGCCCTTGGCTGAAACCAGATTGCCGTCGACATGCGCGCCGGTCGGGGCAACATCAATATAGATGCCGCCGGCAAGCGTCACTTCCGGCTCGCAATAATGCAGCGCCGCGACTTCCTTGCCGCGCACCACGCCGTCGACCGCGATCAGGATCTGCACGCCGTGGCAGATGGTGAAGATCGGCTTGCCGGTCTCATGGAAATGCCTGACGAGCGCCTGCACGCGCTTGTCGATGCGGATATATTCCGGCCCGCGCCCGCCCGCCGCGTAAACCGCGTCGTAGTCGGCCGGGTTCACCTCGGCGAAGGTCTTGTTGAGGATATAGTCGTGGCCGAGTTTTTCCGTATAGGTCTGATGGCCTTCGAAGTCGTGCAGTGAAGTCTTGAGCACATCGCCCGCCCTCTTGTCGGGGCAGACGACATGGACGGTGTGGCCGACCGCGTGCATGGCCTGCTCAAAGACGAAAATCTCGTATTCCTCGCTGAACTCGCCAACGAGCATCAGTATCTTCTTGGCTGCCATGCCATTCCTCCCTTTGCTGGCTGTTTATTTCGGAGCACGAAATAATGAACCTATCCTAAGGGCAGGATGGCTGAAGGGGAAGTCTGAATCGACAATGTGGTCTGACCAGAACGTTGTAGCTTGGACTCTGCACTTATTTTGAATGGGATCGGTCGACAAAAATGCGCAATCTTGGTCGGACCAGGGCGATACCGTTGCGGTATGAAATGTTGCGTCAGCCGGGGCGCTTGCGCCGCCAGGAATATTTCGGACCCTTGGGCTCCGGTTCCACCGCCGGCTGATAATACACCGGCAGACCGCCGATTCGGCCCTGTTCCAAGCGCTTCAGCAGCACCGGATTGGAGATCTCGAACTCATCGAAGCCGAGCCGCAGCATATGCGGCAGCTGGTCGACCAGCACCTGGCCGGTGGCGCGCACCGGACCCTTGAAATGATGCCGGGCGCGCAGCAATTCGCCCTTTGAGAAGGAGCGGCCGTCATTGAACGCCGGGAAGGCCAGCGCCACCAGCGACAGCTGGTCCAGCAGCCCGGTTATCTTGTCGAGCTCGTCGCCCGGCTGCAGCAGCACGCCGATGCGCTCGCGCGCCGACTTGCGGACCTCCTCGTCGAGGCCGAGAAAGGTCTGCAGCGGCAGGATGAAGCAGCCATTGCCGGCAAGCGCCTCGGCGCTCTCCGCATGGGTCCATTCATCCTCGCGAAAACCGTCCGGGGTCCAGAGGCGGGTCGATCCAGTCATTAAAAATCCTAAAATTCAAAAATCGAGGCTATGTCGAGAGTCAGGTCAGGCCGAGTCGAGAGCGGTGGCTTCCGAGAACCGGAGCGGAGCGTACTTGAAGTACGTGAGCACCGGAAGCGCAGGAAGCCGCCGTTCGCAGGCCGGCCTCACCTGACCATTGGCATAGCCTAAAGCGAGGCGTCGGTCAGCGACTTCTCCAGTCCCGACAAGTGAATGCCGCACTCGGTCTTGGCGTGGCCAGCCCAGCGGCCGCTGCGCGCATCCTCGCCCGGCTGCACAGGCTGCGTGCACGGAAAGCAACCGATCGAGAGATAGCCATAGGCGACCAGCGGATTTTCGCGCAGCGCATGCGCGCGCATGTAGTCGGCCTGGTCCGATGTAGTCCAATGCGCCAACGGATTGATGCGGATGCGCGCGCCGACCGCCTCGAAGACCGGCAGTGCCGCCCGCGTCGAGGCCTGGAAGCGCTTGCGCCCGGTGAACCAGGCGCGGAACGGTTCGACGCCGCGCGCCAGCGGCTCGACCTTGCGCACGTTGCAGCAGGAATCGGTGTCGGTTTCGTTGAGCCTGCCGGTAGGATCGACGCGTTCGAGCGCGTCCTCGTCGGGCTTGATCACCCTGACATCGGTCAGGCCGAAATCGGCGACCAGAGCATCGCGATAGCCGAGCGTCTCCTCGAAATGCTTGCCGGTATCGAGGAAGATCACCGGCAGCGAGCGGTCGACCTTGGCGATCATGTGCAGCAGCACCGCGGAGTCCGCGCCGAAGGACGACACTGCCGCGATTGCGCCACGGAACTCGCGCGCCGAGCGTTCGATGACCTCGATCGGCTTCAGATGGCCGAACAGCGCGTCGAGCCCCGCCGCTTCCGCGGCAACTCCGGCTTCGACATCGACGACCCGGTCAAGCGGCCTTGGTTTCGCCAGCATAGAGCGCCTCCTTGAACGGCGCGGGACCGACTCTGCGGTAGGCGTCGATAAAACGTTCATCGGGACTGAGCCGAAGGCCGAGATAGGTGTCGACAATCTGCTCGATGGCATCGGTGATCTCTTCCGAGGAGAAGCCGCGACCGATGATCTCGCCGACGGATGTGTTTTCGTCGGCCGAGCCGCCAAGCGTCACTTGGTAGAGCTCGGAACCTTTCTTCTCGACGCCGAGGATGCCGATGTGGCCGACATGGTGGTGGCCGCAGGCGTTGATGCAGCCGGAGATCTTCAACTTCAATTCGCCGATCTCGCGCTGCCGCTCGAGCGAGGCGAAGCGGAGCGAGATTTCCTGCGCGATCGGAATGGAGCGCGCTGTGGCCAGCGCGCAATAGTCGAGGCCGGGACAGGAGATGATGTCGCTGATCAGGTTGGAATTGGCGGTCGCCAGGCCAATCTCGACCAGCGCGTCATAGACCGCTTTCAGGTCAGCGCGCGCCACATGCGGCAAGATCAGGTTCTGCTCGTGGCTGACGCGCAATTCGTCGAAGGCGTATTTCTCGGCGATGTCGGCGACCGCTTCCATCTGGCTGTCGGTGGCATCGCCCGGAACCTCGCCGATGCCCTTGAGCGAGATCGTCACCGCCGCGTAGTCGGGGTGTCGATGGGTCACGACATTCTGGTCGAGCCATTGCGAGAAACTCTTGGAATCGAGCCTGGCTTGTTTCACCGCATCATCGCCTTCCGGTCGGGAAACCAGCGCCGGCGGCGCGAAATAGGCGTTGATGGCCTCGATGTCGGCCTCCGGCAATTTCAGCTCGGCGTCCTTGAGCTCCTGCCATTCGGCCTCGATCTGGCGGGTGATCTCGTCCACGCCAGTCTCGTGCACGAGGATCTTGATGCGCGCCTTGTACTTGTTGTCGCGGCGGCCATAGAGATTGTAAACGCGCAGGATCGCGGTGCAGTAGGACAGAAGATCGGCCTCCGGCAGGAAGTCGCGGATCTTCCTGGCCACCATCGGCGTGCGGCCCTGACCGCCGCCGACATAGACGGCGAAGCCCAGCTCGCCGGCCGCGTTCATTTTCAGATGCAGACCGATATCGTGCGTCTGGATGGCGGCGCGGTCGCGCTCGGCGCCCGTCACCGCGATTTTGAACTTGCGCGGCAGGAACGAGAATTCCGGATGCACCGACGACCACTGGCGCAGGATTTCCGCATAGGGGCGCGGATCGGCGACTTCGTCGGCCGCGGCACCGGCGAAATGGTCGGCGGTGACGTTGCGGATGCAGTTGCCGCTGGTCTGGATGGCATGCATCTCGACGCTGGCGAGATCGGCGAGGATCGCCGGAATGTCGGACAGCGCCGGCCAGTTGAACTGGATGTTCTGGCGCGTGGTGAAGTGGCCGTAGCCCTTGTCGTATTTGCCGGCGATGTGGCCGAGCATGCGCAATTGCCTGCTGTTCAGCGTGCCATAGGGCACGGCGATGCGCAGCATATAGGCGTGCAGCTGCAGATAGACGCCATTCATCAGCCTCAGCGGCCGGAACTGGTCCTCGGTGATCTCGCCGGCAAGCCGGCGCTGCACCTGGTCGCTGAACTCGGCGACACGGGCGTGAACGAAATCGTGGTCGAACTCGTCGTAACGGTACATGCTTCGTCTCTCAGGGCGCGTCCGCCCGCTCTTCAATTCTTTTGTTGGAGCATGATCTTCTCCGAAAACCGGTTCCCACGTTTCGGGATCATGCTCAAAACCTATGCCGCCCGGACGGTTTCCGGACTCGCCTGCTTGCCGAGATCGGTGCGGATGGTGGGCCCCGCGGCGCGGATTTTTTCGCGCAGCCGCACCGGCTCGACCAAATCATCGACTATCGCGACGTCGATCAGGTTCACGTCGACCACCTCATTGTTGGCGGCGGCTGCGGCGCCGATCGCTTCGAGCCGATCCTCCGCCGCCTTGTCATGCGCTATATCGGCATGGCCGACGGTTTCCGCCCAGCCGCCATCGGCGTACCAGACGGCGATGCCATCGGAGAGCCTGTTCGCGGTCAGAACCTTCATGGCTCAACTCCTTCGGCCAGCACGCTCGCCGCCTCTTCATGCTTATGTGCCGCGAGCGGCTCGGATTGTTCAAAGTTTGCGCCAGCGACGGCATCGCCGATAATCGTCATCACCGGACCGGTGAGGTCCGCGCGCTCTTCCAGAGACGGCAGGTCCGCAAGCGTGCCATGGAAACGGCGGCGGTTGCCGAGGCTGGCATTCTCGACGACGGCGACGGCGGTGTCCGGCGACAGTCCCGCTTCGACGAGCCGGCCGGCGACCTCGGCAGCTACCGAACGGCCCATATAGACGGCAACCGTCGCGCCCGAGATGGCGAGCTTTGCCCAGTCGGGCAGCGAGTTGCCCTTGAGATCGTGGCCGGTGGTGAACACCATCGAGGACGAGACACCGCGCAGCGTCAGCGGCAGTTCGAAATCGGCGGCGGCGGCAAAGGCGGCGGTGACGCCGGGAACCACCTCATAGGCGATCCCGGCCTCGCGCAGTGCCGCCATCTCTTCGCCCGCCCGGCCGAACACCAGCGGGTCGCCGGACTTCAGCCGCACCACTTTGCTGCCGGCGCTGCCAAGCTCGATGAGCAGCGCGTTGATTTCTTCCTGGCTCTTGGAATGGCAGCCCTTGCGCTTGCCGACCGGCAGGCGCTCGGCATCGCGGCGACCCATCGCCACAATCGCCTCCGGCACCAGCGCGTCGTATACGATCGCATCGGCTTCCATCAGCAGGCGGTGCGCGCGCAGCGTCAAAAGGTCCTCCGCGCCCGGACCGGCGCCGACCAGCGCGATGTGTCCCTCGGCCGGAGCGCTCGTAGCCAATAGGTCGAGCGCCGCACCATGCGCCTCGACGAGCTCCCCGGCTTCAATTGCCTTGGCCGGCGCGCCGGTGAAGAAATCGTTCCAGAACCGCCGGCGGCGATTGCCCTTCGGCAGATTTTCGGCGGCGGCACGAAAGGACGCGGCAAGTGCTGCCAGCCGGCCAAGCGACGGCGACAGCATGCGGTCGATGCGGCTGCGCAGCATCTGTGCCAGCACCGGTCCGGCACCCTCGGTGCCGATGGCGATGGCGACCGGCGCCCGGTTGACCAGGGCCGGCGTGAAGAAGTCGCAAAGCTCCGGCCGGTCGACGGCATTGACCGGGATGCCCAGCCGGCGTGCGTCCTCGGCGACGCGGCGATCGAGCGCTTCATTGCCGCTGGCCGCGAACACCAAGGCAGCACCTTGGAGATGGGGGACCTCGTAGGCCGCGTCGATGTGCACGGCGCCGGTCGATGCGATGAAATCCAGCAGGCCGCCACCGGCATTGTCGGCAATGATGCGCAGCACCGCGCTCGATTGCGAAAGCAGCCGCGCCTTGGCAAGCGCTTCCTCGCCATTGCCGACGATGGCTACGGCTTCGCCGTCGACCCGCATGAAGACGGGAAAGGCATTGAGCTTGGCATTGGCTGGCGGCATGGCGATCAGCAATATTGGAACAGTTTGGCAGTTTTACGCGGCTATGCCAAAAACCAGAAGGCAAGCACTCGCGCAACGCCCGAAAGCAGGCAATCGCTTTTCCGCAAGCGCCAAGGGCAAGAGAAAAAAATTCTACCCTGAGGGTGATGCGGCCAGAGCGGCGTGAGAAATCGCCTTGATCCGCCGTAATTTTTAGCGCCGCGCTTGGAATATGGCAAAACAGTTTTTTCTAAATTCTACTAAGTTAGTAGATTAAAGCCGACCTTCCCGGTTCGGCGCTCCCAGCCTGCCTGCCGGAAGTGATCGAGACGTCACCGCCGATCGGAACAATCATGCTTCGCGGCTCGTTTTGCCTAGCAGTCCGTTCTGTCGATCCTAAGCTCGACCGATCGGCAATCATGCAAGCAAGGAGGAACGCCATGAGCATCAAGCTGAAACGTGGACTGTGGGTCGTCGTGGCCGATGGCGAGAAGGCGCTCTTCCTGCGCAACCAGGGCGACAACAAGTTCCCGAAACTGGAAGTGGTGTACGAGATGGAGCAGGAGAATCCTCCCACGCGCGAGCAAGGCACGGACAAACCGGGCCGGTACGCGGAAGGGCCGCGCAGCGCCATTGAAGACACCGACTGGCATCGCCTGAACAAGGAGCGCTTCGCCATCGACATTGCCGACCGGCTGTACAAGCTCGCGCATCGCGGCGAGTTCGACGCGGTCGTGCTGATCGCGCCACCGCAGGTGCTTGGCGAGATGCGCCAGAAACTGCACAAGGAGGTCGACGAGAAAATACAGGCGGAAATCCCGAAGACGCTCACCAACCACACGATTTCCGACATCGAGAACCTATTGCGGGCGGCATAGAACGGCCGACAGATCGCGGCTTCGAGGCCGGATCGCGCCTCGGAGCCGTCTCTTTGGCGGCGCGGCGCCAATTTTCCGCTGCGCGCTCTGCTTCGCTGTCGATTTCGCGCGGCGGCGGTTGCATCGTCGCCGATCCCTCCGACACCGTGATCATGGGCGAGCGCGAGATCGCCCGCGGCATCGTCGAGGTGGTGACCTGCAAAACCACCGATCCAGCCGGGCCTGCCATGGAGGTCAAGCCGCAGCCCGCTTGATGGATGTCAGGCCAGGAACGCGGAACCGCCGTTCTGCGTGATATCGCTGAGATATTTCGCAGGCGGCTTGCCCAGCGCCTTCTTGAACATGGTGATGAAGGCGGTGACGGATTCATAGCCGAGATCGCCCGATACCTGCTGCACGCTGGCACCGGAAGACAATTCCCGGAGCGCGACGATCAGATGCAGCTGTTGGCGCCAGCGGCCGAAACTTAAGCCCGTCTCCTTGACGATAAGGCGCGCCAGGCTGCTTTCGCTCAGCGCCACGCGATCCGCCCACTCCGCCAGCGTGCTGCGATCGGCGGGGTGGTCAGCCAACGCTTCGGCGATCCGTCGCAGCCGTGGCTCGGCCGAGATCGGCAGGTGCAATTGCTGCACAGGCATGCGCGGCAACTCGGCGAGCATGACCTTTCCCAGGAAATCGCATCTCGGCTCGTCCGGCGCGCACTCCGACAATTCGATGATCAGTTCGCGCAGCAGCGGCGAGATTAAAAGCGTGCAGCATCGATCCGGCAGGTCGGCAGCGCCCGGCTCGATGTAGACGAAGAAAATCCGGGCGTTGGCCGTCGCGATGTTGCTGTGCCGCATGCCGCCGGGAATCCACACGCCGCAATGCGGTGGCACCATCCACAGGCCACCGGGAACGCGGCAGGTGACCCCGCCGCCGAGCGCGAAGACGAGCTGCCCCTTGCGATGCCAGTGCTCGGGCACCTCAGCCCTGGTCTCGGTCACGTCGACACGGACCGCGATCGCGGGCGCGGCCACGTCGTCGACGTCGAAATCCAGCCAGGGCCAGCGAAGTGGCTGTCTCACGGTTGACGTCTTTTAGTGATCATTTGGTTTTATATCTAAATTTTTCGCCTGGAAAAGTCGATAGGGTCGATCCGTTACCGCCACAGCCGATCGCGGCTCCATAACCGCTAATTTTCAAGGTGGCCCATGCTTGCTCTCGCTATTTCTTCCGACAGCCCCAGCCGGCTGAAGCTCACTGTGGCAGACGAGCCAAACTGCAATGAAAATGAAGCATTGGTGACTGTTCATGCAACATCGTTGAACCGTGGCGAGCTGCGTCTGCTCAGCATACGCCCCGACGGCTGGATACCTGGCCAGGACATCGTCGGCATTGTCGAGCGCGCGGCCGCCGATGGCTCCGGCCCGGCCGCGGGCACGCGCATTGCGGCCTTGGTCGACCAGGCCGGCTGGGCTGAACGGGTTGCCGTTCCGACCGACCGTCTCGCCATCCTGCCTGATGGCGTCAGCTTCACCTCCGCCGCCACGCTTCCGGTGGCGGGCACGACGGCGCTGCGGACTTTGCGCCATGGCGGCGACCTCGCCGGCCAGCGGATCCTGATCACCGGCGCAAGCGGTGCGGTCGGTCGTTTCCAGATCCAGATCGCTCGCGAGCAAGGCGGGCTCGTGACCGCGGTCGCGACCTCCCGGCATAGCGAGGATCTCTATTCGCTGGGAGCCGAACAGGTGGTCGAGTCGATCGAGCTGGCCGAGGGACCGTTTTCGCTGATCACCGAGTCCGTCGGCGGCAAAAGCCTCACTGAGGCGATCGAACGCGTCGCGCCCGGCGGGACCATCGTCATGTTCGGCTCGAGCAGCGGCGAACTGACCCCCATCGGGTTTCGTCAGTTCGTTCCGGGTCACGAAGGCGCGAGGCTTCAGACTTTCGCCTATTACACATCCGGTTCGGACATCGGCGCCGACATCGCCGCGCTGCTCGCGCTGGTCGCGGCCGGCCGGCTGGAGACCCGCGTGGCCATGACCGTGCCCTGGACCGAAATCGCCCAAGCCCTGGACGCGCTGCGGCAGCGCGGCATCAGCGGCAAGGCCGTCCTCACCATAGCCGGATGAGCAGAAGGGGGCCTATTGCTTCACAACCGTAAGGTCGGCATCTATCAGCCGCCTCCTGATCGTTTGAACGTCGCCCAGCGGAACGTCCCATTGCCATGTGACGGCCGAAAGTTTCCGCAAGACGCCAAATGAGTTTTCTTCAATCCAGTTTTCCAGGCGTTTGCCATCGATCTGGCGGTCCAGATGGCCTTCTGACAGCAGATTGAAGGGAAACAGATCGCGAAGTTTTTGGTCCAACTGCCGTGTGGCGCCTTCAGCTCGGAAAATTGGGCCGAAGGCGAAAAACTGCTCTTTCATTTCAGGTGGAGGACCGTAAACCGTCTTGTCGACAGTTGCGAAACGGGAAGATGCCGACCCGTGCGCAAATGCCCTCGGACCCCAGAAATACGGCATCGACAGACCGATCCCGTAAACAGGTTGCAACTCCTCGCAAAGCAATCTGATGATCTTCTGGAATGTGCCGTTGAAATCCGCGACCGCTGCTTTGTCGATATGGATTTCGAAGCATCGGAAACTATCGGGAGAGCAGGCAATTTCTATCGCAAAATCCGAGAGTGTGTCGACACTCCTCTTCCAGAGATAACTCAGCGCCTGCCACTCCCGCTTGTGAAGCACATCGAGCTTAACGAAGTTGCGGTAAAGATAGTCCCTGCTGGTTTTCTCGCCGGCGACAGTAGCTATATCTGGCGCTAAGGCGATAATTTCGACGATCTTGTCCAGTATGTCGTGCGCCCGAAATATGTCGAGTTCCGCAGCCCATTCATAGATTACAAGCGACGCAACGACGTTCGTTTCGGTGTAGCGCTCAAAATTCTCGCTCACACGTGCTGGCCGCCATTGATGTGGATTTCCGAGCCGGTCACGTAGGACGCCTGGCCCGAACACAGGAAGAAGATGATGTCGGCCACCTCCGACGTGGCGCCCAGCCGTCTGAGCGGGATTGTCTCGACGATCTTGTCGGTGCCGGGCGACAGGATCGCGGTGTCGATCTCGCCGGGCGCGATCGCGTTGACGCGGATGCCGTGCGGACCGAAGTCATGCGCCATCTCGCGGGTCAGCGAGCCGAGCGCCGCCTTCGACGTCGCGTAGGCCGTGCCGGCGAAAGGATGCACCCTGGTGCCGGCGATCGAGGTGACGTTGACGATCGAGCCCTTGGCGGCGGCGAGTTCCTTGAACAGCCCCCTGGCCAGCATGATCGGCGCGAAGAAATTGACCTGGAAGACATCACGCCAGACATGCATCGGCGTCTCGATCGAGTTCATCCGGCTGCCGTCCTTCAGCTTCGGCGAAATGCCGGCATTGTTGACCAGCGCGTTGAGCTGTCCGCCATGCGCCTCCAGCCGGTGACGGATTTCCGAGACCGCGATGCCGACGTCTTCCTGGTCGGCGAGATCGACCTTGATGTGGTCCTCGGGGCCGGCCGGCCACGGGCAATCCTCGGCGAAAGCCTGACGCGAGCAGGTGATGACGCGCCAGCCTTCGCGCGAAAAACGCTTCACCGTCGCATGACCGATGCCGCGGCTGGCGCCGGTGAGCACGATGGTTTTTCTGCTGTCGGTTTCGGCCATGGGCTTGGTCTCCGGCCGGACATGTAGCCGAAGGCGCTTGCCATTACGAGAGGCGAAGTTGCCGCCCTGATGCATGTCGCCCAAAAGTGCGCAGCGGTTTTGGGATAACGACATGCATCAGACAAAGACTGAAAGCGCGTCGCCTGAATCGGTTTCATCGCGACGCGCCTTAGCCGCCGCCCAGGATGTCGAGGATCGAGGTTTGCCGCTTTTTGGTGGGACCGCCGACATTGCCGGGCGGCACCGGATGCTTGATCGAGGCGGTCGATCCGCTGTCGCTCGGCATGTCGAAGCCGCCGGCATCGACGGTTTCGGCCGGCTGTGCGGTCCGCACCGGACGCGCCGGCGCCGGCGCCTGGGCAACAGGCTGTGACTGGCCGACGGCCGCGGGCGGCGCGGGCGGTGGCTGCGAAGCGTCCGCCGACGGTATCTCGTCCGGTACGATCGTATCGGACGGCGTCGACTTCCAGGTGCCGGGCAACGGCCTGACCGGCACGCCTTCATGCGCCGCCACCATGAACTCGTGCCAGGCCTGCGCCGGCAAGGCGCCGCCGGTGACCTTCTTCATCGCGCTGCCGTCGTCATTGCCGAACCACACGCCCGTGGTGAGATTGGCGGTATAGCCGACGAACCAGGCGTCGCGCGAGTTCTGACTGGTGCCGGTCTTGCCGGCCGAGGGCCAGTTGAAGGCCGCCTTCTTGGCGGTGCCGACCTCGACCGTGCCCGTCATCATCGAGTTCATCATGCCGACGATGTCGGCCTTGATGACGCGCGGCGCGCTGCCGCCATTGTTCTCGTAGAGCACCTTGCCGGCCGCCGTGGTGATGCGCTGGATGAAGTGGATATCCGGCTTGTAGCCGCCATTGGCGAAAGGCACGTAGGCCGAGGTCAATTCCAGCGGCGTCACTTCCGAAGTGCCGAGCGCGATCGAGGTGTTGGCCTGCAGGTCCGACTGGATGCCCATGCGATGCGCGGCTTCCACCACGGCGTCGGGTCCGACCTCCATGGTGAGCTGTGCCGCCACCGAGTTGAGCGATTTGGCCAGTGCCGTCGCCAGCGTGACCTTGCCGTAATATTTGCCGCCGTAATTGTCGGGCGTCCATTTGCCGATCTTGATCGGCGCGTCGTTGCGCAGGCTGTCCGGCGTGCGGCCGGCCTCGAGTGCCGCCATGTAGACGAAGGGCTTGAAGGCCGAGCCGGGCTGCCGGCGCGCTTCCGAGGCGCGGTCGAACTGGCTGGTCGAATAATCATAGCCGCCGACCATGGCGCGCACCGCGCCGGAATCGTCGATCGACACCAGCGCCCCTTGCGTGACGTTGAGCTTCTTGCCGCTCTCGTCGATCAGCCGGCGGATCGACTGTTCGGCAAGCTTCTGCAGGTTGAGGTCGACGGTGGTGTTGATGACGATGTCGCCGCGCACGTCGCCGATGAGGTCGGGAAGCTCGTCCATCACCGTATCGGCGACATAATTTTCGGAACCGGTCCAATAGGACGGCGCGCGCGTCGCCGGCGCGCTCAGCGCCGTCTTGTATTCCTTGTCGCTGATCTTGCCTTCCTCGCGCATGGCGGCCAGCACGAGCTGCGCCCGCTCCTCGGCCGCCTTCGGGTCGCGCGCCGGCGAAAGCCTGGACGGCGCCTTGAGCAGACCGGCCAGGAGTGCTGCCTCCGAAAGGGACACGTCGCGAGCGCTCTTGCCGAAATAGCGCCGCGAAGCCGCCTCCACGCCATAGGCGCCCGAGCCGAAATAGACCCGGTTGAGGTACATTTCGAGGATCTGGTCCTTGGTGTGCTTGTGCTCGAGCCAGAGCGCGAGCAGCACTTCCTGCACCTTGCGCTCCAGGGTGCGGTCCGGCGTCAGGAACAGGTTCTTTGCCAGCTGCTGCGTCAGCGTCGAGCCGCCCTGCGAGAAATGGCGGCCGATGAGGTTGGTGACCATGGCGCGCGACAGGCCGATCGGGTCGATGCCGAAATGCGAATAAAAGCGGCGGTCCTCGATGGCGACGACGGCCTCAGGGATATAGGGCGACATTTCGTGCAGGCCGACAGCCTCGCCACCGGACATGCCGCGATTGGCGATCAGCCCGCCATCGACCGAGACGATCTTGATGTTGGGCGCGCGGTCGGGGATCGACCATGTGGTCGCCGCCGGCATCTTGGCGCCGTAATAGACGACGATGCCGGCCACCGCGATGCCGCCCCATATGCACAGCACGAAGCACCAGTAGACCAGGCGGGTGGCAATGCCGAGCAGCCCGCGCCGGTTGCGGTCCCGGCCACGACCGCGCGATTTCGCCTTGGCGGACTTGCCTTTTGCAGCGGATTTACGGGTGCGCGGCACGACGCGATCCTCCTCGCTCACCGAAAAGCCATCGGAGGACTTCGCGCCCGGCGAACCCTCGAAGCTCGGTTCGATGCGACTGTCTCTGCGGTTCGCCATGCGCTCTTGCTTGTTGCCCCGGTGCCTATGGCGTTTGGGTTGAAGACTAGATGCGGCGGTTTAAAGGCGCGTTAAAGCAAGGTTTATGCGGAGCTTTGAAAACCATTATGATTTTCTAAATCCCGCTGTCTCGCCAGCATCGTTCGGGGTCAGTTCGGCTAAACTTGCAAGCGGATAGCGTTCAAAGACCCGCCGCTTTTGCCAAATAGGGCGCCAGCGCCAGCGCGTAGGTTGCCGTCAGGTGATGGTTGTCGCGCAGGACTACGATGTTGCCGACCACCGCCGGGCAGCTGTCCTTGCCGCATAGCGTATCGTTCATGTCGACCACGGTCACCCCCGTCATGGACCGAGCGGCGAGCGCGTAGATGTCTCCCCGTTCGACCTTGCTGCGCGGATTGATGCAATTACCCGGATCGGTTCCCAGGCAATTGCGTGGATCGAACAGGCTATAGGGCGTGTTGCGGATGGCGACGACGCGCGCACCCTCGCCGGCGAGCTCGCTCCAGACGCTGCGTAACCCCTCGATCATCGCATCCTGCGCAATGCTGGTGTAGTTGCTCTGGCTGGTGACAACGAAATCGGGCTTCAATTTCGCGATTGCAGCGAGAACCCTCTCGCGCCATAGCGCGCATTGCTCATACGGCTTGCTGTCGTCAAGGATGGCAACCCGGGTTACCGGGCATGCCGCCTTGGTGAAGGTGACGAGCTTCCACTTCCTGTCTTTGGCGATTTTGTCGACTGCCGGTACCCATTGCGCCGCGTGGGAATCGCCCATCACGACAATGGTCCTCGTCCCCGCCGGATCCCCAAGCCGGCAACCGGTCGCGTCGATGCCCCCCTGCTCCTGATGACATTTCATCCGGTAGATGACGGGTACGTCGGCGCCGATCTTGCTAAGGGGAGGCAGTGGCTTGACGCCCTCGGGGACTGCGGCGTTCGCCACCAAGGCCGCCGGCCCCGGATAATTCGGCGTTCCAATCAGGCTGACGTCGATGGGCTGCCGGTCGATCGCATAGACCAGTCCGCCGGCCGCCGCCACGCACAGCCCTACCGCCGCCGTGCCGTCGATCAGCGGCCGCCATGCCAAGGATGAACGCGAATGGCGATAGGGCTGTTCGACGAAGCGATAGGAGAGACCGGAGACGACCAGGGTGGCGATGATCAGCGCAACGCCATCGACCAGGCCGATCGTGCCTCGCCGCGCCACATAGAATATGATCAGTGGCCAATGCCACAGGTAGATCGAATAGGAGCGATCGCCGATATAGCGCAGCGCGGCGGCATCCAGGCCGCGGAAGCGGCCGATGCGTATGCTGCCGGCCGCAATGATCAAGGCCGCGCCGAGCGTCGGCAGCAGCGCCTTGAAGCCTGGAAAATCGGTCGACCTTGAAAACAGGATCGCCGACGCAAGCATCGCCAACATGCCGGCGACAGCCATCGCCGTCCGCGCACGCCCGTTCGGCTGCAACCGATCGAGGGTCAGCGCCAGGAGCCCGCCAAGAGCCAGCTCCCAGATCCGCGTGTAGCTGACGAAATAGGCCCATGCCGGATCGGATCGGGTGACAACGACGGAAGCCGCGAGCGAGGCTGCCAGGACAACGCCGAGCACAAAGGTGAGCATTTGCACCGGCGAGTGCCCGCGACACCGGGCCCACCAGAGCGCCGCGATCATCAGCAACGGCCAGACGATGTAGAACTGCTCCTCGATCGACAGCGACCAGAAGTGTTGCACCGGGCTCGGCGCGTCCTCGGCGCCGAGGTAGTCCACGGCCTGCTCGGCAAGCCGCCAGTTCTGCACGTAGAGCGCGCTTGCCATCACCTGCTTGGCGGTTTCTTCCCACCATGCGTCCGACACAAACAGCAGCGTTCCCGCGAGCGTGACGAAGAGCACGACGATAGCCGCCGGCAGCAGCCGCCTGACCCGGCGCGTGTAAAAGCCGACAACCGAGATGCCGCCGTCGTTGAGCGCCATGCGGGTGAGCAGGCCGGTGATGAGAAAGCCGGATATGACGAAGAAGATATCAACGCCGACATAGCCGCCGGGAAGTGCTGCCGGCCAGATATGGAAGATCACCACAAAAGCCACGGCGAGCCCGCGCAGTCCCTGTATTTCCGGCCGAAATTCCCCCGGCGCAGTCGCATCTCGCAAAGCCAGTCTAGCCCCTCACAAGCGCCAACCTGTCCCGGCTGGCCGCTATGGTCAATTCTGCTGGATCGAAATACCCTTGTTGTCGATCTTGAGCTCGACGCCTTTCGGCTTGGTCTGCTCGCGATAGACATAGATGCCGAGCGCGATGACCACCACGATCAGCGCCCCGATGATGAGATAGAGCGTGTTCTGCCTCATTGCGCCTCCTTGTTGCGGCCGAGTCTCACGCCCGCTTTGAAACTACCAGGAGCAATCGCTTACTGGTCGTCATCGTCATCGGGTGCCGGACGCCAGCTCGTCGGATCGACCTTCTTTTGCGTGTCGCTGTCGGTGTAGACCCACCAGCCGCCGTCGCGATACTGACCGACGGATTCATTGACGACGCCGTCGCCGTCCTTCCACATAATGGTGACCTTCGAGCCGTCCTTCGGCGCGCTTTCGATCGGTTTGCGCTCTGCCATCTCACTCCTCCATGAACCGGTCCCCACCACGAACCGGCAAGAACGCCCTTGGACGCGCCGGTTCCGTCAGCTGTGCGCGAAGATGTCTTCCTCGGCCCAGCCCATCAGGTCGAGCTTGGCGCGCGTCGGCAGGAAACGGAAGCAGGCGTCCGCCTCCTTGGTGCGGTTTTCGCGCGCCAGGCGTGCCGCCAGCACCTCGCGCAGACGGTGCAGGTAAAGCACATCGGAGGCGGCATATTCGAGCTGTTCGGGCGACAGCGTTTCCGCCGCCCAGTCCGAGGACTGCTGCGCCTTGGACAGGCCGATGCCGAGCAACTCGTTGCACAGATCCTTCAGCCCATGCCGGTCGGTATAGGTGCGGGTGAGCCGCGAGGCGATCTTGGTACAGAACACCGGCTCTGCCATGACGCCGAAGGCATTATAGAGCACGGCGATGTCGAAACGGCCGTAGTGAAACAACTTCATTACGGCGTCGTTCCTGAGAAGGCTGACGAGGTTGGGCGCCTCCTTTTGGCCCAGCGCGATCTGGATAACGTCGGCGCTGCCGTCTCCAGGCGAGATCTGCACCACGCACAGCCGGTCGCGATGCGGGTTCAAGCCCAGCGTTTCCGTGTCGATGGCCACCGCCCCGACATTGTAGCGGGCGAGGTCTGGCAGATCGTTCTTGTGGAAGCGGATATCGGCGGTCATTCTCTTCTCCGGATCGCGGCCTGCAGCGCCGCGCATCCCGTGGGATGGCCAAAGGACGCTGCACATGCACTAGAAAGCCCGTCCTCGCCGCGATCCGGAGAAAAATCAACAAAAAGTTGAATGTCACGTCTTTCGTGAAACCGCGCCTCAGCGGGTCAGTGCATCGAGAATGCGCGCCCAGGACCGCTGCCCCTTATGGAAGGAGGTCAACTCGTATTTCTCGTTCGGCGAATGGATGCGGTCGTCGTCGAGGCCGAAGCCGACCAGCAGCGATTCCATGCCGAGATAGGTCTGGAAATCACCGACCACGGGAATGGAGCCGCCGCCGCCGGTGGTAACGGCCTGTTTCGCCCATTCGTCGGACAGTGCGTCCTTTGCCTTGGTCAGGAACGGCGAGTCGTAAGAAAGCTGGATCGCCGGCGAGCCGCCATGCGGATGGAACTCGACCGAGCAGTCGCCGGGGATGCGTTCGCGCACGAAGGCCTGGAAGGCGGCGCGGACCTTCTTTGGATCCTGCTTGTGAACGAGCCGGAACGACACTTTCGCCGACGCCTCCGCCGCGATCACCGTCTTGAAACCTTTGCCGGTATAGCCGCCGATGATGCCGTTGAATTCCGCCGTCGGTCGCGCCCAGGTGAGTTCGAGCACCGAGCGGCCCTTCTCGCCGGCCGGAATGGAGAGGCCGACCGGTCCGAGGAAGGTCTCGGCGGTCTCGCCGAGCCCTTCCCAGGACTTCAGCACTTGCGAAGGCGTCTCCTCGACGCCGTCATAGAACCCTGGAATGGTGACCCGGCCACCCTTGTCATGGATGTCGGCCAGGATCCCGGCCAGGATGCGGATCGGGTTGGCGGCGGCGCCGCCATAGAGTCCCGAATGCAGGTCGCGGCTGGCCGCCTTGACGGTGACTTCCTCGCCGACCATGCCGCGCAGCGACACGCAGATCGACGGCGTTTCGCGATCCCACATGCCGGTATCGCAGACAAGCGCGAAATCGGCCCTCAGCTCGGCGGCGTTCGCTTCCAGGAACGGCTTCAGCGACGGCGAACCGGATTCCTCTTCGCCTTCGAACAGGATGGTGACGCGGCAAGGCAGATTGCCATGCACCTGCTTCCAGGCGCGGCAGGCCTCGACGAAGGTCATCAACTGCCCCTTGTCGTCGGCCGAGCCGCGACCGGTGATTACCTTGCGTCCAGGCTCGATCTCCTTGATCGACGGCGCGAAGGGATCGCTCTCCCATAGTTCGATCGGATCGACGGGCTGCACGTCGTAATGGCCGTAGAACAGCACATGCGGCGCGCCGGCCGGCCCCTCGTGATGCGCCACGACCATCGGATGTCCGGGAGTGTCGCGCAGACTGGCGTCGAAGCCGACCAGCTTGAGCTCTGCGACCAGCCATTCGGCTCCCTTGCGGCAGTCGGCGGCAAAGGCCGGATCGGTGGAGATCGACCTGATGCCGAGCAGGCCGAAAAGCCGCTCCAGGCTCTGGTCGAGATTCTGGTCGAGACGGTCGAGGACGGGGGAAATTCTGGACATTTTTTCAGCCTTTCGATTCTGGCCAGACCCTAAAGGCACGAGCAAAAAACGCAAAGCCGTGATCGTTGGACCACGAGTTCTGCCGTCGGTAATACGTAGGCTGCAGGGCAAAAAAAGAACCGCCGTGGTGGAGGGGGAACCACGGCGGTCTTTACTCGAAACGATGCGGCAGCCCGGAGAGGGGGGATAGGCTGCCGCAATTGCCCGGGATAGGCGGGGGACGGGCCTTACTCCGGACTTCGGCGAAAACTGCCGATAACAGCTATTTGGGTCCCCGAACATGGCGATTCAAGGGCACGATAATTACACTTTTGTAACATACCCGTGAGCGGTCGGATTCTAACGCGTGTCGCCCAAACCGTGCAGCGGTTCGAGAAACCGCCATGCATCGGAAACATAGGCTGATCGTGTCGCCTGAATCCCTTTCAGCGCGACGCGCTTGAACGGGAGGATCTGTCAGGGGCGTTGCTGGAACCCGTGGGTCGCGCAGCCTTTGGCATGGACCGCGGCGCCTGGCCGCGCTATCCCTGCCGGCATGAAAAAAGGCGATCATCTCTTTCTTGTCGACGGCTCCGGTTACATTTTCCGCGCCTATCACGCGCTGCCGCCGCTCAACCGCAAATCCGACGGTCTGCCGACCAGCGCCGTGCTCGGCTTCTGCAACATGGTGTGGAAGCTCGTGCAGGACGCCCGCAATACCAGTGTGGGCATTGCGCCGACGCATTTCGCCGTTATCTTCGACTATTCCTCGAAAACCTTCCGCAGCGATCTCTATCCCGAATACAAGGCCAACCGCTCGGCGCCACCGGAGGACCTGATCCCGCAATTCGGGCTGATCCGCCAGGCGACCGTGGCCTTCAATCTGCCCTGCATCGAGACAGAAGGCTTCGAGGCCGACGACATCATCGCCACCTATTGCCGGCTCGCCTGCGAGGTTGGTGCCGACACCACCATCGTCTCATCCGACAAGGACCTGATGCAACTCGTTGGCCCGACGGTCCGTATGTACGATCCTATGAAGGATCGCCGGATCAGCATCCCCGAAGTGATCGAGAAATGGGGCGTGCCGCCCGAAAAGATGATCGACCTGCAGGCGCTGACCGGCGACTCGGTCGACAATGTGCCGGGCGTGCCCGGCATCGGCCCGAAGACCGCGGCGCAATTGCTGGAACAGTTCGGCGACCTCGACGGGCTCCTGGCGCGCGCCGGTGAGATCAAGCAGGACAAGCGGCGCGAGACCATCATCGCCAATGCCGACAAGGCGCGCATCTCGCGCGAGCTGGTGACGCTGAAGAACGACGTGCCGCTGAAAGAGGGGTTGGACGACCTGGTCCTGCATGAGCCGGACGGGCCGAAGCTGATCGGCTTCCTCAAGACGATGGAATTCACCACGCTGACCCGCCGCGTCGCCGAGGCGACCGCGACCGAGATCGGCGACGTCCAGGCTTCCGCCGTTACCGTCGAGCGGGCCGATTCCGCGCACGGCCCCGATGTCGGCGCCGGCGCGCCGCCCGTGCCAAGGCAGGCCACGCCCACGCAAAACGACGCGGCGAAGCCAACCACAAGGGGCGAGGACGCGCCGCCGCAAGGCGACACCCCTTCCCTGCTCTCTGCCCTGCGCTTGGAGCAGGCGGCCGCTCGCAGGATCGACCCTTCGGCCTATAGCGCCATTCGCGATGCGGCCGCGCTCAAGGGCTGGATTGCCGAAGCTCGCGATGCCGGCATCCTCGCATTCGACGCCGAGACCACCTCGTCCGACCCGATGCAGGCCGATCTGATCGGCCTTTCCATGGCGATCGCGCCGGGCCGCGCCGTCTATGTGCCGCTCGTCCACAAGAGCGGCAATGGCGACCTGCTCGGCGGCGGCGTGCTGGACAACCAGATCTCGGTCCGCGAAGTGCTGGCGCTGCTCAAGCCGCTGCTCGAGGACCGGTCGGTCCTGAAGATCGTGCAGGACACGAAATACGACATCGTCGTGATGAGCCGGCACGGCATCGACGTCGCGCCGTTCGACGACACGATGCTGATCTCCTACGTGCTCGATGCGGGCACCTCCGGCGGTCATGACCTCGCCTCGCTGTCGGAGAAGTGGCTGGGCCACGCGCCGGCTGTGAAAAAGGCGCTTGCCGGCTCGGGCAGGAGCGCCGTCGGCTTCGACCAGGTCGATATCGAGCGCGCGACCGCCTACGCAGCCGAACAGGCCGACATTGCGCTGCAGCTCTGGCAGGTGCTGAAGCCGAGGCTGGCCGCCAAGGGGCTGGTTTCCGTCTATGAGCGGCTGGAAAGGCCGCTGGTGCCCGTGCTTGCCCGCATGGAGCAGCGCGGCATCTCCGTCGACCGCCAGATCCTGTCCCGGCTGTCGGGCGAGCTGGCGCAGGGCGCCGCCCGCGTCGAGGAAGAAATCTACGGCATCGTCGGCGAGCGCATCAACATCGGCTCGCCCAAACAGCTCGGCGACATCCTGTTCGGCAAGATGGGCCTGCCTGGCGGCTCCAAGACCAAGACCGGACAATGGTCGACTTCGGCGCAGCTTCTGGAGGACCTTGCCGCCGAAGGCCACGAGCTGCCGCGCAAGATCGTCGACTGGCGCCAGCTCACCAAGCTGAAATCGACCTACACCGACGCGCTGCCCGGCTTCATCAATCCCGGCACCAATCGCGTGCATACCTCATATGCGCTCGCCGCAACCACGACCGGTCGGCTGTCGTCCTCCGATCCCAATTTGCAGAACATTCCCGTGCGCACGGCCGAAGGCCGCAGGATCAGGACCGCCTTCATCGCCGAAAAGGGCCACAAGCTGGTCTCGGCCGACTACAGCCAGATCGAGCTGCGCGTGCTTGCCCATGTCGCCGAGATCCCGCAGCTCAAGCAGGCCTTTGCCGACGGCGCCGACATCCACGCCATCACCGCGTCGGAAATGTTCAACGTGCCGGTCGAAGGCATGCCTTCGGAAGTGCGCCGCCGCGCCAAGGCGATCAATTTCGGCATCATCTACGGCATCTCGGCCTTCGGCCTCGCCAACCAGTTGTCGATCCCGCGCGACGAGGCCGGTGCCTACATCAAGCGGTATTTCGAGCGCTTCCCGGGCATCCGCGACTATATCGAGGAAACCAAGGCCTATGCGCGCGAAAACGGCTTCGTCGAGACCATCTTCGGCCGCCGCATCCACTATCCGGAGATAAGGTCGTCCAACCCGTCGATCCGCGCCTTCAACGAGCGCGCCTCGATCAACGCCAGGCTGCAGGGCACCGCCGCCGACATCATCCGCCGCGCCATGGTGCATATGGAGGAAGCGCTGGACAAGGCGAAGCTGTCGGCCCGCATGCTGTTGCAGGTGCATGACGAGCTGATCTTCGAAACGGTGGAAGCGGAGGTGGAGGCCACGATCCCGGTGGTGCGGCGCGTGATGGAAAACGCGCCGATGCCGGCGGTCTCGATGTCGGTGCCGCTGCATGTCGACGCGCGTGCTGCGAACAATTGGGACGAGGCGCACTGACGCCTCACGTTCGTTCGTTCTCCACGGGCGGAGCAAGGAGCGAGGCGACGCGGCGAAGACCCGAGGAGGACGAAGAAGGCCTTAAGCTGCCTCAGCCCTGCACTTCGCGCACACACCGCGAAACTCGATCACCGCCTTCTTCGCGGCAAAGCCCGTCGAGCGTACCCACTCGTCGAGGCGATGGTCGACATCGTGATCGGACATCTCGGTTACCTGGCCGCAATTGTCGCAGATGGCGAATGCGGTCATCGAATGGCTGTGATCGTGCGGTTCGGCGCAGGCGACGAAGGAGTTGAGGCTTTCAAGCCTATGCACGAAACCGGACTTCACCAGCGTATCGAGCGCGCGATAGACCTGCAACGGCGCGCGGAAACCGCGCTCGCGCAACTGGTCGAGCAGCGTATAGGCGCTGAGCGGCCCGCTTGACGCCTCGAGCTTCTCGAGCACGCAGAGCTGGTTCTTGGTCAGCGCATCCCTAGCCGTCATCTTGTTCGCCCGATCGACGCTCGCATGCGACCGCGCATGCAAAGAACTTCAATTTCCCCTGAGATAGCGACGAACGCGTGATTTTGCCACTGTTTCCGCAGCGCGTGATGGCTGCGCGCGCGGCGCGACGATGGTTCGCCGGCTAAGCGCTACTTGCGCGGCGGCCCTTTGCGCTCCGCGGAAGCGGCCCACAGGTTGATGTCGGACTCGCGCGCGTAGCTGTCGATTTCGGCAAGTTCGGCATCGCTGAAGTCGGGCGCCTTGAGCGCGCCGACGCAATCCTCGACCTGTTCCGGCCGGCTGGCGCCGATCAGCGCCGTGGTTACCCTGCCCTTGCGCAGCACCCAGGCCAGCGCCATCTGCGCCAGCGTCTGGCCGCGGCGGCCGGCAATGGCGTTGAGCGCCCTGATATTGGCGATCGACTGGTCGTTGATGAAGGCCGGCCGCAGCGACTTGCCCTGGCTGGCGCGGCTGCCCTCGGGAATGCCGCCGAGATATTTGTCGGTCAGCATGCCTTGCGCCAGCGGCGAGAACACGATCGAGCCGATGCCCAGCCCTTCCAGCGTGTCGAGCAGCCCGTCATCCTCGACCCAGCGGTTGAGCATCGAATAGCTCGGCTGATGAATGAGGCAGGGCGTGCCGAGCCGCCTCAATATGTCGGCGGCCTCGCGCGTGCGCTGCGAGTTGTAGGACGAGATGCCGGCATAGAGCGCCTTGCCGGAGCGCACGGCATGGTCGAGCGCACCCATCGTCTCTTCCAGCGGCGTCTCGGGATCGAAGCGGTGCGAATAGAAGATGTCGACATAGTCGAGCCCCATCCGCTTCAGGCTCTGGTCGAGGCTGGCCAGCACATATTTGCGACTGCCCCATTCGCCGTAGGGACCGGCCCACATCTCGTAGCCCGCTTTGGTCGAGATGATCATCTCGTCGCGATAGGCGGCGAAATCGGTGCGCATGATCTCGCCGAACGCGGTCTCGGCCGAGCCGGGCGGCGGGCCGTAATTGTTGGCGAGATCGAAATGCGTGATGCCGAGGTCGAAGGCCTTGCGCACGATCGCCTGCTTGGTCCTGTGCGGCGTGTCGTTGCCGAAATTGTGCCACAGCCCGAGCGAGATCGCCGGCAACTTCAGGCCGGACCGTCCGCAGCGGTTGTAGATCATTTTCTCATAACGGCTCTCGGCGGCGACATAGGACATGTGAATCCTCGGGATCGGGGCGGCGCAGCGGTCGCCGCATAGAGAAATTGAATCGATGCTTGCCCCTCATCCTTACCCTCTCCCCGTCGAAACGGGGAGAGGGGTGTTGCCACCTAGTTTTTCTTGGCCAGCAGCGCCTTCGCGGCCTTGATGCCAAGCGCGGCCGGCCGTTCACAGGTCGTCTGCATGGCGACATATTTGCCGCTTTCGCCCGAACGCAGGATGCCGGTCATCACATCGACCGCATGCAGCGCCAGCTCCATGGAGCAACGGTGCGGCCGCCCCTCGGTTATGGCAACGGCCATGTCGGCAAGGCCAGCTGTACGGTAGTTCGCCATCATGCCTTGGCCATGCATTTCGTTCAGCACGCCGAACGGATGGTTCCACTTGGGCAGCTTCTTAACCGGCTTGGCGCTGTCGGTGAAGCGCACATCGCCGCCGAAGAAATTCGGGTCCGGGACGAAGACGGTACCCAATTCGCCATAGAGCTCCATCGGCGCGTGGCCATGGCTCCAGACGTCCCAGGAGGTGTTGAGTGTGATCACCGCGCCGTTCGCGAACTCCAGCAGCGCGTGGATGGTGGTCGGCGTGTTCACCGGGATCTTTTCGCCCGCCCGAGGTTTCGACGAGATCGTCCGTTCCTTCGCCGGCGTCGTCGCGAAAGCCGCCACCTGCTTCACCGGCCCGATCAGCTGGATCAGGTTGGTGACATAATACGGCCCGATGTCGAGCACCGGTCCGGCGCCCGGCTGGAAGAAGAAGTCCGGATTGGGGTGCCAGTGCTCCATGCCGTGGCCCATCACATGGCAAGTGCCGCTGGTGATCGCGCCGAGCTTGCCGCTGTCGATCAGCTCGCGCACCAGCTGATGCGCGCCCCCGAAAAAAGTGTCCGGCGCCGACCCGATACGCAGCCCTTTCTTCTCGGCCCGTTTCTTGAGATCAAGTCCTTCCTCGATCGACAACACGAACGGCTTTTCCGAATAGACATGCTTGCCGGCGTCGAGCACCGCTTTCGACACCTCGTAGTGCACCGCCGGGATCGTCAGGTTGACGACGATGTCGATTTCGTCGTCCTTGAGCAGGTCGTCAACCGTCTCCGCGCGCAGCTTGAACTCCTTTGCCCGCGCCTTCGCGGCATCCATGTTGAGATCCGCGCAGGCCCGCATCTTGATGCCGCGAAACAGCGGCGCCAGCGAGAAATACGCCTTCGAAATGTTGCCGCAGCCGATGACGCCGACGCCAAGCTTCTTTGCCATTTCGATTACTCCTGCCAGCTCTTGGCTGCCGCGATCGAACGCCGGGCATAACGCTCGATGTCGTTCGGGTTGTCCTGCTCCATGATGAAATACTGCGCCGAACTCTTGGCGCGCAATGTCTTGAACAGGCCCGCCCAGTCGATCGTGCCATGGCCGACATCCGACCAGCCGTCCTCGTCAAGCCCTTCGCCGGGCTTGGCTATGTCCTTGACGTGAACCGACGCAATGCGCTTGCCGTGCTTCTCGATCCAGGGCAGCGGATCGGCGCCGCCGCGCACCACCCAGGCGACGTCCATTTCCCAGCCGATGTCCGGCGCGGCTGAGAGAATATGGTCCTGCGGCAGCGAGCCGTCGGCAAGCGCCTTGAACTCGACATCATGGTTGTGCCAGGCAAAGCTGTAGCCGGCCTTCTTGGCGGTCTCGCCTACCTTGGCGAGACGCTCGCCGAAGCCGCGCCAGCCGGCGGCGTCGGACGGCCGCGCATCGGGCATCAGATAGGGGCAGATCAAGAGCGTGATGCCCAGCGCGTCGGCGATCTTGCGCACGCCGTCGAAATCATTTTCCAGCGCATCGATCGAGAAATGCCCGGTCGGCATGGCAAGCCCGTTCTTGTCGAGCTCGGCGCGGAAGGCTTTCGGGTCGTCATAGACGCCACCAAAGCCTTCGACCTGGCTGTAGCCGAGTTCGCCGAGCATTTTGACCACGCCGTTCCATGGCTGGAAATTGCGCGCGCTGTAGAGTTGGAATGACCAGTTCATCTGTCCTGTCCGTTCTGTTGGTCTTGGGAGGTTAAAGACGGTTGCCGGTTTGAGCGTCGAAGAGCGAGGCGCGCAACGGATCGAAGCCGATGCCGACCGTATCCCCGTTCTTCGGCGTGCGTTCGGAGGTGACGCGTACGGTGAAGTTCTGCTGGCCGAGTTTCAGCCAAACGAGCGTGTCGGAACCCATCGGCTCCACGACCTCGACATTGGCCGTCGCGGCGAAGGGCCAGCCCGTGCCGCTGTTGAAGGCGACATGCTCGGGCCGGATGCCGAAGACCGCGGGCCCCGGCACAGGCTCCTTCTCGAAGGCATAGGTTGCAAGCGGGATGCGCAAATCCTCGACGGCAAAGTGCCAGTCGCCGCTGTCCTTTACCAACTTGCCGTCGATGAAATTCATCGCCGGCGAGCCGAGGAAACCGGCAACGAAGCGATTGACGGGGCGGTTGTAGATGGTCTGCGGCGCGTCGAGTTGCTGGATCACTCCGCCCTTCATCACCGCGATGCGATCTGCCAGCGTCATCGCCTCGATCTGATCGTGAGTGACATAGATCATGGTGTTCTTGAGCCTACGGTGCAGCAGCTTGATCTCGACGCGCAGTTCCGAACGCAGCTTGGCGTCGAGGTTGGAGAGCGGCTCGTCGAACAGGAAGACATCGACGTCGCGCACCAGCGCGCGCCCGATCGCCACGCGCTGGCGCTGGCCGCCGGAAAGCGCCGAGGGTTTGCGCTGCAACAGCGGCTCGATCTGCAGGATCTCGGCGGCGCGCGCGATGCGTTTGGCGATCTCGTCCTTCGGCACGCCGGCGACGCGCAGGCCGAAGGAAAGGTTCCTCTCGACCGTCATCTGCGGATAGAGCGCGTAGGACTGGAACACCATGCCGATGCCGCGGTCCTTCGGCTCTTCCCAGGTGACGTTCTTGCTCTTGATGAAGATGCGGCCGTCCGAAATGTCGAGCAGGCCGGCGATGCAGTTGAGCAAGGTCGACTTGCCGCAGCCCGACGGCCCGAGCAGCACGATGAACTCGCCGTTGGCGACATCCAGATTGAGCGTCTGCAGCACTGAGACGGCGCCGAAATTGAGCGACAGGTCCTGGATCGAAACGCTGGGATTGGCGATTTCAGCTGCCATCATCATCCTTTCACCGCGCCGGCGGCGATGCCGCGCACGAAGAGCTTGCCTGAAATGAAGTAGACGATGAGCGGAACGAGGCCGGTCAGGATGGTGGCGGCCATGTTGACGTTGTATTCCTTCACGCCCTGCACCGAGTTGACGATGTTGTTGAGCTGCACCGTCATCGGATAGGTGTCGGGGCGCGTGTAGACCACGCCGAACAGGAAGTCGTTCCAGATGCCGGTCACCTGCAGGATGATGGCGACGACGAAGATCGGCAGCGACATCGGCAGCATGATGCGCAGATAAATGCTCCAGAAGCCGGCGCCGTCGACACGCGCGGCGCGGAACAGCTCCTCCGGCATCGATGTGAAATAGTTGCGGAAGAGCAGCGTCAGGATCGGCATGCCGAAGATCGAATGGACGATCACCAGGCCGGTCAGCGTTCCGTAGATGCCGATCTCGCGCAGGATGATGACGATCGGATAGATCATCACCTGGTAGGGGATGAAGGCGCCGACGATCAGGATGATGAAGAAGGTGTCGGCGCCCTTGAAGCGCCAGTTGGCCAAAGCATAGCCGTTCACCGAGGCGATCGCGATCGACAGGATCACCGACGGCACGGTGATGCGCACCGAATTCCAGAAACCGCGCGAAAGCCCGTCGCAATTGAGCCCGGTGCAGGCGGTCGCCCAGGCTTTCACCCAGGGCTCGAAGGTGATCTCCACCGGCGGCGAAAAGATGTTGCCGAGGCGGATCTCCGGCATGCCTTTCAGCGACGTGACGATCATCACGTAGAGCGGCAAAAGATAATAGAGCGCCACGACGACAAGGGTGCCGTAGAGAAAGATATTGCGGCGCGACAGCACGCGCCGCGGCTTCGGCCCGCTCGGGCCGGCAGCATCGCGCAGCGCTTGGGCGCCGATCGGCAGGGAGGCGACGTCAACCACGCTTGCCGCCTCCGAATTCAAGATAAGCCCACGGCACGATGACGACCACCACCGACAGCAGCATCATAGTCGAGGCGGCGAAACCCTGGCCGAGATTCTGGGCGAAGAACATGTAGTCGTAGACATATTTCGCCGGCACTTCGGAGGCGATGCCGGGGCCTCCACTGGTCTGCGCCACGACCAGGTCGTAGACCTTGACGATCCCTGCGGCGATGATCACCAGCGTGGTAATGAAGACCGGCCGCATCATCGGGATGACGATGAAGAGATACGTCTTCCACATCGGAATGCCGTCCACCCGCGCGGCCTTCCAGATGTCTTCGTCGATGCCGCGCAGGCCGGCGAGCATCAGGCACATGATCAGCCCCGTGCCTTGCCAGAGCGCCGCGATCGAAATGCCGTAGATGACGATGCTGGAATTGTAGAGCGGGTCGAAGCTGAAGCTCGTCCAGCCGAGGTCGCGCACCACGCGCTGGACGCCGAAATCCGGATTGAGCAGCCACTGCCACACAAGTCCGGTGACGATGAAGGACAGCGCGAACGGATAAAGGAAGATGGTGCGGAACGTGTCCTCGAAGCGGATCTTCTGGTCGAGAAGAGCGGCAAGCAGGAAGCCTATGACCAGCGAGAACACCAGCGAGATCGCGCCGTAGATCAAAAGGTTCTCGATCGAAACCAGCCAGCGCGATGTCGACCAGAGCCGGTGGTACTGGTCGAGCCCGACGAAATTGAGCCGCGGCAGCAGCTTCGAGTTGGTGAAGGAATAGAGCACCGTCCACGCCGTGCCGCCGACGAAAACCACAAGCGCGGTCAGGATCATCGGGATCGATGCGATTTTCGCGTTGAGGTTACGGAAAATCTGGCTGGGGCGTTCGCTGTTGCTCATCTCGGCAGCCGGACTGGGACAATGAGGACGTCGTGCTCCCGACCCCGGATAGGCAGGGGCCAGGAGCTGGCGGGGGCGCCGTGGATCAGTCGGCCGAGCCGATGATGTCGGCGAAGCGCTTCTGCGCCTCTTCGAGCGTCATGTCGGGCTTGGCGAAGAATTCGGAGAACAGGTCCTCCTTCTGCTTCTGGCTGTCTTGCGAGAGCAGTTGGTCCGTCCACGGGATGACCGCGCCCTTGGCGAGGATGGCGAGGCCTTTCTTCATGCAGTCGTTCGCCGTGTTGAGGTCGACGTCGCCGCGCACCGGCAGCGAGCCCTTCTTGAGGTTGAAGGCGACCTGCGTCTTCGGAGCGAGCAAGGTCTCGGCCAACACCTCCTGGGCCTTGGACTTATCGGCATCCTTGAGCAGCGGGAAGTAGAAGGCGTCGCCGCCGGTGGCGATGACCTCGTTCAGGCCGAGCCCGGGCAGGCAGGTGTAGTCCTTGCCGGCGGTCTTGCCGGCGACCTGGAATTCGCCCTGCGCCCAGTCGCCCATGATCTGGCCGCCGGCCTTGCCGGTGATGACCAGATTGGTCGCCTGGTTCCAGTCCTGGACATTGGTGTTCTTGGCCATCTTGCGGGCGTCGTCGGCTGCCTTGAACACCTTGGCGACCTCGGGACCGGCGGCAAACTTGGCGTCCTTGTCCTTGTAGACCTTGAGGAAGGCGTCGGTGCCGCCGACCGCGGCGAGCAGCACGTCGAAAGCGCCGGAGGACTGCCAGGGCTGCCCGCCGACGGCGAGCGGGATGATGCCGGCTTTTTCCAGCGCCGGCGCATCCGCGACGAATTCATTCCAATCTTTCGGGACAGCCAGGCCGGCCTTCTGGAAAGCCTCGTTCGACAGCCACAGCCACTGCCAGGAATGGATATTGACCGGCACGCAATAGATCTTGCCGTCGATGGTGCACGAGTCGAGCAAGCTCTTCGGCCGCACCACTTCCGTCCATTTGCCCTTGGTCGCGATATCTGTGAGGTCGCGCATCAGCCCGGCCTGGACGAGCTCCTCCGCCTGCCGGCCGTGGTTGAACTGGGTGGCGCCCATCGGATCGCCGCCGGTGATGCGGCTGATCATGATCGGCCGCGCCGTGCCGCCGGAGCCGGCGATGGCGCCGTCGACCCAATGATTGCCGGTCGCGTCGAATGCCTTGGCTAGCTCGGCCACCGCCGCCGCCTCGCCGCCTGAAGTCCACCAGTGGGTGACTTCCAGGTCGGTCGCGGCCGCCGGACCGGCGAAGTTGAGTGCGACCGTCGCGGCAAAAGCAGCGGTCAGGAATTTGTATCGCATTTCGGCTTCCTCCCAGAATCTGAAACGTTACAGATTTTCGATACGGCAAATAATCCGCATAGGCAACCCCTCGACTCCAGGTCGACCGAGATTTTTCGGAACGCGAACAAAATCTTTCTTCGGAGGCGGCAGTGTCAGCGTCTCAGCGGTCGATTGATGCCAAAAGCAGGCCCTGGATCGACATTTCTTTGTGATTCCAGCGACTTTCGGTTCATTTCCACTCCCGCAATGCAAAGGTCGCAGCCTTGCTGGTCACTCACGAATATTGGCAATCTGTAACGTTTCAGTATATTGGACAGGCCGCAGGCTAAGGATCGCGCAAATGTAAACGCCGCACGATTGCCGGTCAGCCCCGCGGCTGCTATGCGCCTGACGGGCGGGACGAATGGATAGACGGGTAACGAAGAAGGACGACGACACGTCGGGCACGGAGCGGCCGACGCTGAAGACGCTTGCCTTCATGACCGGTCTCGGCGTCACGACGGTGTCACGCGCGCTTAAGGACGCGCCGGAGATCGGTGCCGAGACCAGGCGCCGCGTCCAGCTCGTCGCCAAGCAGATCGGCTATCGCCCGAACCGCGCCGGCGTCAGGCTGAGAACAGGCAAGACCAACGTCATCTCACTTGTGCTGAACACCGAGCATGAGATCATGAGCTTCGTCTCGGACATCATCTACGGCGTCACCGAGGTCATCGCCGACACGCCCTACCACCTGATCGTCACACCCTATTCGCGCTCGCAGGATCCGCTGGACCCGGTTCGCTACCTTGTGGAGACGGGCTCCGCCGATGGCGTCATCATTTCACGCACGCAGCCCAACGATCCGCGGGCCCGCTACATGCTGGAGCGCGGCATTCCGTTTGCCACGCATGGCCGCACCGACATGGGGCTGGTGCATCCCTATCACGACTTCGACAATTACGCCTTTGCCGGTGAAGCCGTCCGCTCTCTCGCCGGCAAGGGCCGCAACCGGCTTGCCCTTGTGACGCCCCCGGTCGGCCTCACCTACTACGGCCATACGGTGAACGGCTTTGCCGACGCGCTGAGCGACGTCGGCGCCAGCGAGGTGCCGTTCAACACCGTCTCGATCGACCACACGATCGAGCAGATAAGGATGCGCACCGCGCAGCTGATGCGGCGCGACAACCGTCCGGACGGCATCGTCAGCAGCTCCGCCGCCGCGACACTCGCCGTCGTCGCCGGCATTGAGGACGCCGGGCTGAAGCTCGGCCGCGACGTCGACGTCGTATCGAAACAATCGTCCGAGCTGCTGCATCTGTTCCGGCGGGAATTGCTCGTCGTCAACGAAAACTTCCGGCTGGCGGGCTCCGAGCTCGCCCGCGCCGTGCTCGGCTGGATCGGCGGCGCCGACCCAGGTTCGCTGCAGTCGCTCAGCACGCCGAGCGAGGTGCTGCCTTATCGGGGTTAGTGCCCCGCACCACTGCCCCAGGGGCCGTGGAACGCGCCCTGCTCGCCGGTGCGCTCGAAGCCATGCGCGCCGAAGAAGTCGCGCTGCGCCTGGATCAGGTTCGACGTGCCGCGGCCCTGGCGGTAGCTGTCGAAATAGGCAAGCGCCGACGACAGGGCCGGCACCGGCGAGCCGGCCTCGGAGGCCCTGGCCACGATGTGCCGCAGCGACGGATGCGCCTCCTTCATCATGGCGATGAAGGCCGGCGCCATCAAAAGATTGGTCGAAGCGCCACCCGACCCAAAGGCCTCGGCCATCGTGTCCAGCATCTGCGAGCGGATGATGCAGCCGGCGCGCCAGATCTTGGCGATGGTCGGCATCGGCAGGTTCCAGTTGAATTCCTTGGAGGCGCCGCTCATCACGGCGAAGCCTTGCGCGTAAGCCGCGATCTTGCCGGCAAACAATGCCAGCTCCAGATCCTTGAGCAGCGCGGCCTTGTCGCCGGAGATCCTTTCGACACCGATATTGCCATAGGCCTTTTCGGCCGCCTGCCGCTCATCCTTGATCGAGGACAGCACGCGTGCCGCGACCGCTGCCTCGATCGCCGTCGCCGGTATGCCGAGCTGCTGTGCCTCAATGACCGACCATTTGCCGGTGCCCTTCTGGCCGGCGCGGTCGAGGATGATGTCGACCACCGGCTTGCCGGTCTTGGGATCGTCGGCAGCCAGCACCTTGGCGGTGATCTCGATCAGGTAGGAGTTGAGCCGGCCCTTGTTCCAGCTCTCGAAGACCTTACCGATCTCCTTGGGCTCCATGCCGAGACCGTCACGCAGGATGCCGTAGATCTCGGCGATCATCTGCATGTCGGCATATTCGATGCCGTTGTGGATGGTCTTGACGAAATGGCCAGCGCCGTCGGTGCCGAGCCAGGCGGCGCAAGGCTCGTCCCTGAACTTGGCCGAGATCGCCGTCAGCACGTTCTCGACGCGCTTCCAGGAGTCCTCCGTGCCGCCGACCATGATCGACGGCCCGTGGCGCGCGCCTTCCTCGCCACCCGACACACCCATGCCGATGAAGGTCAGGCCCGAGCCGGACAGCTCCGAGAAGCGGCGCATCGTGTCGCGGAAATTGGCGTTGCCGGCATCGATGACGATGTCGTTGTCGGAGAGCACGCCGCGCAACGCCGCGATCTGCTCGTCGACCGGCTTGCCGGCCAGCACCATGATGATGATCGGCCGCGGCGGCCGGATAGCCGCGGCGAGTTCTTCGAGGCTGTAGCACGGCACAACCATGTCCTTCAGCGGACCGGCGCTTTCGACGAAGGCGTCGGTGCGGGAGGAGGTGCGGTTGAAGACGGCGATGCGGTGCCCGTGCTCGGCGATGTTAAGCGCCAGGTTGGAGCCCATCGTGCCAAGGCCGATCAGGCCGATTTCGGCTTTTTCCATCGTTTCCTCCCTGCTTTCGGATCTTTTGTTGACGGCCGCGTTTTGAAACTTGGCCCATTTCTTCCCAAGATGAATGACGGGCCTTCGCGACGGCGTCAACCGCCTCGCCGAATTGTGTCATTGAGAGATGGTCAGGCTACTCGGAGCGAACCTCTATTGGGGCTTCGATCTTCACCATCTCGAAATCCGAGACGAGAATATCGAGCCTGGCGTTCCAGCGGCCGGGCAGTGGGATGACGAGATTGTCGACACGCCAGGTACCATCGCCGGGTTTTCTCGCCGGCCGCTTGATCGGCTCGATGCCGGAATCCGGCTTCGACAGCACCAGCGTTACCGCCTTGGCGTCCAGCGGTCCGAAATCGCCGGTCATGATCACCATCGAGGCGGCGACCTCGCCGGCATGGCCGGGCGTGATGCTGAGATCGGCCATCGCCTTCAGCGTGTGGATGTGGATCGACACCGGCTGCGCGGCGGCGATGGCCAGCGCGCGCGGAGGCGGGGTGAAGCGCCATCCGGCGGCGACGCCGAAGATGGCGAGCACGATCAGCATCTCGATGCCGATCGAGCGCACCAGTCGCCGCTGCACCTCGGTATCGCCGGCCTCGGCGGGCGCTGTCAGCGTCCAGCGGTTGACCGCGGCAAGCGTGAACAGGAAGAGCAGCAGAGCCAGCTTGAGCAGCAGCAGGCGGCCATAGGCCGTGTGGATCAGTGCCGCCGGTTCCCGCACCTGGATGATTGCCAGCACGATGCCGCTTGCGGCAAGCACGGCGACGACTGGCAGGATCACGCGCGAAAACCGGCCGAGGAACGCGCGTGCTTCGGCCGGCTGCTGCCGCAATGCAAGACCGAGCGGCGCCAGCGAGCCGGCCCAGAAGGCGATTGCCGTGCCGTGCATAAACACCAGAGGCCGCGTCAGCCATTGCGGTTCGGCGGCGCTGGCGTGACCGCTCGCGGCAAGAGCGGCGCCGACGCCGAGCAGTGCTGCACTTGCCGGCAGCTTGCGAAGACCCGACGGTCCGGCAAGCGACAATAGAGCGAGGCCAAGCGCGATCAGGCCGATCAGCACCGTCCAGACGAAGCTCGTCGCCAGCGCGGTCTTCCAGACCGTCGGCGCCGCGAACCGGGCGAGCGGCGCGCCAAGCCCGTCCAGCCCCTGGAGGCCGAGCGACACCGGCGCCCCGACGAGGCCGAAAAGCAGTGCCGCGGCGACAAAGCGCTGGCCGCGGCGCCGATCCCCGGCCAGCCAGGCGAGCGCGAACGCGCCGCCGACGCCGAGAAAAAGGCCGGCATAGAGAAGCAGCTTGGCCGCCCAGATCGCCGTGCGAAGCGTCCAGTCGACGGTTTCGCCCGCCACCGGCGCGGCACTTGGCGCGCCTATGGAAAAAAGTGCCGAACCGCCGACCGGATGGCCGTCGACCGATACCACCCGCCAGCTCAGCACATGCGTGCCGGATTTGAGCGTTTCGGGATTGTCGATCTCGACCGTAAGGTCCTTGAGGCGGAAGGATGTGAGCGCAAGCTGCGACCCGTCGGGCCGCACAAGCGTCAGAACCAGCGGCGAGACCGGCTCGCTGAAGGTCAGCGAAAATTGCGCGGGACCTTGCATCAGCACGGCGCCGTCGGCCGGGTCGGTCGCGACAAGGGCCGCATGCGCGAAAGCGCGGCCGGGGACGGCCAGCACCGCCAGCGCCATGAGCGCCGCGAACAGCCAGGCGAGCAGGCCGGTATGCGTGCGGATCGTCGAGGAAGACTGCACTGTGCTCATGTCGTCGTAACAGGAAATGGTGGCGCGCCCCGATGGAGCGCGCCAACAGGAGATCATTTCTTCGGCAGCAGTTTGATGCCGGGCGCCGGATTATCCAACGCGTCTTCATCCTGGCCCGCCGCCGGGATCTCGATCCAGCGATCGGTCGCCTCGCCGCACTCCTGCACCACAGGGAAATAAAGCATCTGGCCGGCCGGCAGATCAGCCGCCAGCGAAACGCGGAACACGAACTCGTCATAGAATTCGTCGGGCAGGTTGCCGCCGCTCCAGTCCACTTCCTTCACGCCCGTTGTCAGCGTCTCGCCATAGAGCTGATAGGGTTTCTCGTACTTGCCCTTCTTGGTCTGCAGCGTCCAGCCGGGCTTGGGCATCGGCTTCACCGCAATGACGCCTTCGGGAATCTGCACGCGCACGGCAGTCGTCGCCTTGCCCTCGCAGCCATGCGGCACACGCAGGACGGCCTTGTAGGTCGAGCCGACAGCGGCCTCCTGGATCTCCAGCGTGATATGGGCGAACGCGGCATTCGTGCCGAACGCGAGAAGCGCGCCCGTGGCAAAAAGATAGTTCTTCATGAATGAATTGTCCCTCTGATTCTAGATGGCGCGTCAGTCAGCGTGATCCATGTCCATGTCGTCCGTGTCGCCCATGCCTTCGACAAGGAACTCGACTTTGACGCTGCCGGCCTTCTCGAAGGTCAGCGTCGCGGGGAATTTCTCGCCCTGCTTTGGCTGCCGCTTCAGGCCGGTGAACATCAGATGGTAGGCGCCCGGCTTCAGCGCGACCTTGCCGCCGGCCGGAATCTCCAGCCCGCCCTCGACCGGCCGCATGATCATGACGCCGTCCTTGACGCCCATCTCATGCAGTTCGGCCTTGTCGGAGATATCGGAGGAGATCGACAGCAGCCGGTCCGGCGCGCTGCCCTTGTTGATCACGGTGAAATAGCCGCCAGCCACCTTGGCCCCGGGCGGTGTTGCCCGCGACCAGGGATGCTCGATCTCGAGATCGCCGACCTTGAATTCATGCGCGCGGGCGCCGGGAACGCAGGCAAGCAGGAGAAAGAGAACGAATAGGGCAAGGCCAAGGTGTTGGAGGTCGAATGGCGGCGCGGCGCGACCGGAATAGGCCTGTGCCCTGGGAAGAAGATTGGACATGGTTGCTCCATGAATATGAGGATCACGCCGCTTTGCGGCCGCGAACAGTCTGATCTTTGGATGAATACGCCCGCGAAAAGTTTCCGCGGATCAGACCATTACCGGCGGCGCGCGCGGATTGGCCGGAGAACGGTCGCGGGCGAAGTCCTGGTGCCGAAAGGCTGGAAATTGGAAGGCGACGTTTTCGAAAATCCGGGTTCTGGTCAGCGCGCCGGCAACCGGCGGCGGCAGATTCGCCGGCGAGACCATGTTGCAGCCGAGCGAGCAGCAGGCCGGCATATGCTGTTGGTGCGGATCGCCGCCGGGGAGTTTTACGGCCCCTTCATGCGTGCAAATGACGTTGCCGAAAGCATCGAACTGCGAAGGCGCGCCGAAGGCGAAAGCGCCGAGAGAGGACTGAAGCAGCAAGAGCAGCGCCGCGACGAACGCGGCCGGCATGCTCCATCGTCTCAGCCGGATATCCAACGCAAGTCCCCTCTCCTGGAAACGCGTCGACCCTAACACGGACGATGCGGCCGGAAAATCGGCAAAACCGCGCTGCGGCAACGCGGCGCGATGGGCACCTGCCAAATGCGCGATGGGCACCTGCCAAATGATTGTGCACTTGTCAGGCGGGCTGCGCCTGCCGTCCTTCGGGAATGGAGGTCAGCAGCGTCTGGCGCGCCGACTTCAGGTGCTTGCGGCAGGCGGCATCCACCTTGACGGGATCGCGCGACTTCAGCGCGGCAATATAGGCGAGATGCTCTTGGACCGCGACCTCGTTGCGCTGGCGCTCCTCGGCCTTGTTCCACTGGTAGTGGTAGTGGAAGATCATCGCGATCACATCGTAGAAGTCGACGATGAAGCGGTTGTGGGAAGCGCGGTGGATCAGCCGGTGGAAGCGCTCGTCGAGTTCGGAAAATTCGTTGAAGCGCGTGGCGATCTCGCTGGCGAGCTGGCGGTGTTGGACCTCCAGCATGTCGAGGTCTACCCAGACCGCGCTATCCTCCGGCAGCGCGGCGAAAGCCGCCGCCGAGCGCAGCTCGAACATCTCGCGTATCTCGGTCAGCTCTAGCGCGAAGGCGCGCGTGAAACCTTTCAGCACCCAGTGGCTGTTGCGCCGCTTCTCGATCAGCCCGAAGCGCGAGAAGCGGATCAGGAATTCGCGCACGCTGGTGGTGCCGACGCCGATCTCGCGCGCCAGCTCCAGCTCGTTGATTTGCATGCCGGCCTCGGCGCCCTCGGCGAGCAGGCGCCGCATGAAGGAGCGCTCGATGATCTCGGCCAGCGAGTCGGTCTCCTCTTCGGGGAAGAAATCTTCCGGCCGCGGCGCACGCAGCACCGTCTTGTTGCGCTTGTTCCAGTCAATCAGCCCGGTCTCCTCCATGCGCGCAAGAATGCTGCGCACGGTGGTGCGGCTGACGCCGAGCAGCGTGCCGAGCTCAGGCTCCGATGGCAGGCTCTTGTTCTCGTCGAGCAGCCTGAGGCAGCGGTTGAAGGCGTCCTTGTAGACATTGTTGCTCTTCGACATGCCCCGTATCCCCCAACGCTTGCGGCGGCCTGCCGGAAGCGCGATATGATCGGTGTTTCTAGCGCAAGCCTCCGAAAAGCGAACGTTTTTCGCCGGCTTGCCAAATGGGCAACCGCGGGCCTCTATGAGGCGCGAGCCACCCGTGGTGAAAAAACAATTGACGCAAAAATGTTTTTTCACGATAAAAGACATTACCTTTAAACGGGCGCAAGTCAATCCGCCCGCCCTCCCAGGATCCACCCAGGACAACCGCCCGTGAACGTCGCAAACACCATCCTTCTTTCTCCCGCCGACAATGTCGCCGTCGCCAACGGCCGTCTCGAGATCGGCACTATATTGCCGGGCGGCGCCGCCGCGGCGGCGGTGATCGAGCCGGGCCACAAGGTGGCGATCAAGCCGATCGCGGCGGGCGAAGCAGTGGTGAAATACGCGCAGGCGATCGGCCGCGCCACGCAGGACATCGCGGCCGGCGAGCATGTCCACTCGCACAATCTGGTGTTCGAGAGCGGCCGCCTGCCGGTGGTGCCGCCGAGCGAGGCCGAGCACGCCACCGCGGCCGACCGCAAGCGCACCTTTATGGGCTATCGCCGCGCCGACGGCCGCGCCGGCACGCGCAACTTCATCGGCATCATCGCCAGCGTCAATTGCTCGTCGACCGTCTGCCATGCCATCGCCGACGAAGCCAACCGCACGCTGCTGCCGAAATATCCCGGCATCGACGGCTTCGTGCCGATCGTGCATGGCCAGGGCTGCGGCATGAGCGCCACCGGCGACGGCATGATGGTTCTGCACCGCACGCTCGCCGGCTATGCGCGCCACCCGAATTTCGGCGGCATCCTAATGGTGGGGCTGGGCTGCGAGGTCAACCAACTCACCCTTTACGGCCAGAAAGGCGCCGCGGCGGGCAAGCGTCACTTCAACATCCAGGAAGCCGGCGGCTCGCGCAAATCGGTCGAGAAGGCGATGGGTGTGCTGGCCGAGATCGCCGAGGAAGTCGGCCATTTGCAGCGCGAGCCGATCCCGGTCAGCGAGATCGTCGTCGGCCTGCAATGCGGCGGCTCGGACGGCATGTCCGGCATCACGGCAAATCCGGCGCTGGGCGCGGCTGTCGATATCCTGGCCGGCTGCGGCGGCATCGGCATACTGTCCGAGACGACCGAGATTTACGGCGCCGAGCATCTGCTTGCCTACCGCGCGGCATCGCCCGAGATCGCCGCCAAGCTCGACGGCTATGTGAAGTGGTGGGAGGACCATACCGCCAAGCACGGTGCCTCGATCGACAACAACCCCTCGCCCGGCAACAAGCGCGGCGGCCTGACCACCATCCTGGAGAAGTCGCTTGGCGCGGTTGCCAAGGGCGGCCAGACGCCGCTCAATGGCGTCTTCGGCTATGCCGAGAAGGTCTCAGGCAGCGGCCTGGTGTTCATGGACACGCCCGGCTACGATCCGGTCTCGGCCACCGGCCAGGTCGCGGGCGGCGCCAATGTCATCGTGTTCACCACCGGCCGCGGTTCCTGCTTCGGCTGCCGGCCGACGCCGTCGATCAAGGTCGCCACCAATTCGACCATGTATCACCAGATGGAAGAGGACATGGACGTCAATTGCGGCGTCATCGCCTCGGGCGAGAAGACCATCGCCGGCATGGGCCGCGAGCTCTTCGAGCTGATCATCGAGACCGCGTCCGGCCGCAAGACCAAGAGCGAGGCGTTCGGCTATGGCGACAACGAGTTCGTGCCCTGGCATCTCGGCGCAACGCTTTAGTCCGCGGACCATTATCGCGGCGGAAGCGCTGCCGACCTTCATAATCCTACGATTCAACGAGGGAATGAATATTCCATATTGACAGAATAGTGGAATTAATGTTCCATCTCGACAAGGAGGAACGGAAGCACCTGTGTGTGCTGCCAGGGAAGAGCCGGCAGAGCCGAACAAGCCCCAACCAGCATCACGCAAATGGCACCAGACACCGCTTGCATCGACCATGGCGATGCACTATCAAAAAGCGGCATCTGTTTTTTATTGATAAAGTTCCGTTTGGGCCGCGCCTATCCAGATGGAGCTTCCGAACCTTCACCAGGCGACTTTAGGGAGGAACCTAAATGAAATTCGTGACCAGCCTTCTCAACCGCCGTGCTTTCGTGGCTTTAGCCGCCGCTTCGATGCTTGCCGGCGCGATGCATTCCGCCCCCGCCTCGGCGGCCGACGTGACCATTCCGATCATCGTCAAGGACACCACCTCCTTCTACTGGCAGATCGTTCTGGCCGGCGCCCGCAAGGCCGGCAAGGATCTCGGCGTCAACGTGCCGGAGCTCGGCGCCCAGGCCGAGACCGACGTCAACGGCCAGATCTCGATCCTCGAGAACGCCGTCGCTGGCAACCCGGCCGCCGTCGTCATCGCGCCGACAGAAGCCAAGGCGCTCGGCAAGCCAATCGATGAGGCGGCCTCCAAGGTCAAGGTCATCGGCATCGATTCCGGCGCCGACTCCAAGGCCTTTACCTCGTTCCTGACCACCGACAACGTTCAGGGCGGCCGCGTCGCCGCTGACGGTCTGGCTGCCGCGATCGGCGCCGCCAATGGCGGCAAGGTCGAGGGCAAGGTTGCGCTGATCACCGCGCTGCCAGGCGCCGGCTCGCTCGAGCAGCGCGCCCAGGGCTTCAAGGAACAGCTCAAGGCGAAGTATCCCGGCCTCGAGCTCGTCGCCGACAAATACGCCGATGGCCAGGCCACGACCGGTCTTAACATCGCGACCGACCTGATTACCGCCAATCCGGACCTCAAGGGCATTTTCGCCTCCAACCTGATCATGGCGCAGGGTGTCGGCCAGGCGATCGCCGAGAACAACCTTGCCGGCAAGGTGGGGCTGATCGGCTTCGACAGCGACGAGAAGCTGATCAAGTTCCTCAATGACGGCGTCATCTCCGGCCTCGTCGTCCAGGATCCGTACCGGATGGGCTATGACGGCATCAAGACCGCGTTGGCCGCCTCGAAGGGCGAGAAGGTCGAGGCCAATGTCGACACCGGCGCGAACCTCGTCACCAAGGCCAATATGAAGGACCCGAAGATCGACGCGCTGCTCAACCCGAAGCTCAAGTAAGCATCGTGACTTATCGTTTCCGGGGCCTGGCGCCCCGGAAACATCCGCCACCAGCGGCTTCCATCAAGATGCGCACCTGAAGACGCATCGCTGCGTACCCAAAAACGGTTGAGACCAATCTGGGAGGATTGTCATGACGTCCACCGCGCAGGAACTGCACCCGGCCCCCACGCTGCAGCCGGGCAGGACGATCCTCGAACTCAACGGCCTCGAAAAGCGCTATCCCGGCACGCATGCGCTGAAGCCCGTTCACCTTGCCTTCAAGGCGAGTGAGATCCACGCCATTGTCGGCGAGAATGGCGCCGGCAAATCGACGCTGATCAAGCTTCTGACCGGCGTTATGCCGCGCACCTCGGGCGAGGTCATCTGGGAAGGCAAGCCGGCGGCTTTGGCCACCCCGCATGAGGCGATGGCGCTGGGTATCAACGCCGTCCACCAGGAGGTGGTGCTGTGCCGCCATCTCACCGTCGCCGCCAACATGTTCCTCGGCGAGGAGGAGTCCCGCTTCGGCCTCTTACAGCAGCGCGCCATGGTCAAGGAAGCGCAGAAGATCATCGACGGGCTCGGCTTCGACCTGCCGGCGCATGTCGTGCTCGGCGATCTAACCATCGGCCAGCAGCAACTGATCGCCGCCGCCCGCGCCACCGTGCGCGGCACAAAATTCCTGATCTTCGACGAGCCGACCGCCTACCTCACCCGCAAGGAAGCTGACCAGCTCTTCAAGCTGATCCGCCGGCTGAAGGGCGAAGGCGTCACCATCATCTATATCAGCCACCGCATGGAGGAAGTGTTCGAGCTCGCCGACCGCGTTTCCGTACTGCGTGACGGCACGCTCGTCGGCACCCGCAACATTGCCGAGACCAACGAGCCCGAGCTGGTCAAGCTGATGATCAACCGCTCGATCGAGCAGATCTACCACAAGGAGCATTTCACGCCCGGCGCCACCGTCGTCGAGGCGAGGAGCCTCTCGGGCAAAGGTTTTGAGAATGTCTCGGTGACCGTCCGGGAGGGCGAGATCGTCGGCCTCTACGGCCTGATCGGCGCCGGCCGCAGCGAGTTCGTCACCACGCTTTATGGCCGCCACAAAAAGTCGGCCGGCCAGATCCTGTGGCAGGGCAAGGAGGTCCAGGTCAACTCCGAGCACGATGCGATTAGGTTGGGCATGGCGCTGGCGCCGGAAAGCCGCCGCGACCAGGGCCTGTGCCTCAATCTGCCGGTCGGCATGAACCTCAACCTGCCGATCTACAAGCGCATCTCGAGCAACCTGCTGATCTCCGGTGCGAAGGAGAAGGCCGAGGCCGACCGCCAGATCGCCGATCTGCGCATCAAGACGCCGACGCGCCATGCGCTTGCCTCCAGCCTGTCCGGAGGCAACCAGCAGAAGATCGTCATCGGCAAATGGCTGGCGCATGGCGCCAAGCTGTTCATCTTCGACGAGCCGACGGTCGGCGTCGACGTCGGCACCAAGGCCGAGATCTACCGGCTGTTCAGCGTGCTTCTATCGAAGGGCGCCGGCATCATCCTGATCTCGTCCTATCTGCCGGAAGTCTACGAGCTCGCCGACACGCTGCATGTGTTCCGGCGCGGCAAGCTGGTCGCCACGCATGGCTTCCACAGCGCCGATCACGAGGAAATTCTCACGCAGGCGCTCGCCGAGAAACAAGAAAAACAGGGAGGTCAGACATGAGCACCGAGGCCATCGCCGCCGAAAAGCCCAAGCGAAATTACAACGCCCTGTTCGGGCTGACGCTGCTGGCGCTGCTCGTTCTGCTGTGGGTCATTCTGTCGCTGGCGACGCCGAGCTTCGCCTCGGCCAACAACATCTCGAACCTGCTGCGGCAAGGTTCGATGATCGCCATCCTGGCGGTCGGCCAGACCTTCGTCATCATCACCGGCGGCATCGATCTTTCCGTCGGCGCGGTGGTCGGCTTCACCACCGTCATCGCCGCCATGTTGATCAATGCCGGCATACCGGTCTTCGCCGCGATCCTGATCACGCTTCTGGTCGGCGTCGCCATCGGCCTGTTCCACGGTTTCGGCATCGTCAAGATGGGTCTGCCGCCCTTCATCATCACGCTGGCGACGCTGACGTCCCTGCGCGGCATCGGCCTGTTGATGACCAACGGCAATTCGATCTCGATCAACAACGACGCCTTCCAGGAGTTCTCGCGCAACTCCTTCGTCGGCATCCCCAATCTGTTCTGGATGGTGATCCTGGTTGGTATCCCGGCCTACGTCTTCCTGCATCACAGCCGCTGGGGCCGCTATCTGTTCTCGGTCGGCTCCAATGCCGAGGCGTCGCGCCTGTCCGGCGTCAACGTGCAGCGCACCATCTACATGGCCTATACGCTGTCCGGCCTGTGCGCGGCCTTCGTCGGCGTGCTGCTCGCCTCGCGCATCGGCATCGGCAACCCTACCCAGGCCGAGGGCTGGGAACTGCAGGCGATTGCCTCATCGGTGATCGGCGGCACCTCGCTGTTCGGCGCGGTGGGTTCGGTGCACGGGCCCCTGCTCGGCGCCTTCATCCTCGCCACCATCAACAACGGTGCCAACCTGCTCAACGTCAATGCCTTCTGGCAGCGGATCATCACCGGCCTGCTGATCATCGTCATCGTCTACTTCGACGGTCTGCGCCGTCGCGGCAAATGAATCCTCCCTGAAACTTCCGCGCCGGCCCCGTTCAACCGAGGCCGGCGCGCTTTTTTGAACTCTGGATTTGCCCAATGAAAGCCGTCGTCTGCCGCTCGCCCGGCGATCTCGTCCTCGAAGACCGCGCCGACCCCGGCGCGCCTCCGCCCGGCTGGGCGCGCATCGCGGTCAGCCATGTCGGCATCTGCGGCACCGACTACCACATCTTCGAAGGCAAGCACCCTTTCCTCGCCTATCCGCGCATCATGGGCCACGAGGTTGCGGGCACCGTGGCCGAGAGAGGTGAAGGCGTCGACCTTGCCGTCGGCGAGCCGGTGATCGTCAACCCCTATCTCGCCTGCGGCAAATGCGTTGCCTGCCGACACGCCAAACCGAATTGCTGCGTGAAGATCGAAGTGCTGGGCGTGCACCGCGACGGCGCCATGTGCGACGAGATCCTGGTGCCGGCGCAGAACCTTTATCCGGCAAACGGCCTGTCATTGGCCGACGCCGCCACAGTCGAATTCCTGGCCATCGGCGCGCACGCGGTGCGCCGCTCGCTTGGCATGCCCGGCGCGCGCACGCTGGTCATCGGCGCCGGCCCGATCGGCCTCGGCACGGCGATTTTCGCGCGCATCGCCGGGCTGGACGTCAGCCTGCTCGACATGAGCACCGAGCGTCTCGGCTTCGCCGAAAAGGAACTCGGCTTTGCCCCGCTCGACAGTTCGAAGGCAACCGCCGCCGAACTGGTGCGGCAGGCAACCGACGGTGAAGGTTTCGACCTCGTGTTCGACGCGACCGGCAACACGCGGTCGGTGCAGTCGGCCTTCGCCCATGTCGCGCATGGCGGCGCGCTGGTGCTGGTCAGCGTCGTCAAGGACGACATCACCTTCTCCGATCCCGAGTTCCACAAGCGCGAGATGACGCTCGTCGGCAGCCGCAATGCGCTAAGGGCCGATTTCGACCATGTCGCGGCTTCGATCCGCAACGGCGCCGTGCCGTTGGACAAACTCGTCACCCACCGCACGACGCTTGGCCAAACGCCGCGTGATCTGGCACGGTGGACGCATGAGAAATCCGGCCTGATCAAGGCGATCATCGAGGTCGGATAGGACGCTTCTAATCGTTGGCCGAGAGCCTGAGTTCCACCCGCTCCGCTGGAAAGCGCGACTCCGCGAACTGGATCGGCTGGCCGTCGAGCGTCACGTTGACGGCGACGGTGACCAGCACGATGGCGCCAGGCTGCAGATCCAGCGCGGCAATATCGTCGGCATCGGCGTGCCGTGCCGACAGCACCGTCGAGTTCCGAAGATAATCATTGATGCCGAAGCGCTTCAGCGAGGCGGTGATCGATCCTGTCTCCGCCATTGCCGCTTCGATGCCGGCGAAGCGTTTGGCGTCGAACCAGGTCGTTGCACGCGACACCGGGTGACCGTCGGCCTCGCCGCGCGTCTCCAGGCGGATGACGACCGCGCCCTTGGCAATGCCCAGCGACTCGGCGATGCGCCGGCTGGCCGGTTCGGTCGATGACGAAAGCAGCGCGATATGCCGCTCGGTCGTCTGCCCCTGCAGTCCGGTCGAGAAGCGCGTGCGTGCGCCGATCGGATAGGACAGCCGCTTGCGCGACAAGACGAAGGTGCCGCGTCCCTGCTCGGCCTTCAGCACGCCTTCCTGCACAAGTGCTGCAATAGCGCTGCGCACCGTGTGACGGTTGACGCCGTATCGCTCGGCCAACACGACTTCAGGCGGCAGTGCCGCATTCTCCGCGAAATCGCCGCTCGCAATCCCCTGCAGGATCCTGTCGGCGATCTGCCGCCACAGCGACACGCCGTTACGCCTTTCAATGCTGCTTGCCAGTCCGACCACCTATCGCCCCCGCGCATTTTTCCCGGGTTGTCATCCACCCGTCATGGACTCCCGTTACGAGGTGAGTATAATTTGTATAGTTGTCTATATCAATAGACAAATTTCTGCATGCAGGGAGCGACGCCATGCGAGGACGGGAAGCGCGCGAGCAGGCCGGGCGAAAGGCCATGATGGCAACGCTGGCACACGCTGCGGCCGACGACATCGCGCGTCTGTGGAACGAGGCCGGTCTGCCCTCGGAGGCGGAGCTTTTGCGTGGCCCCGAAACCGGATTGGTGACGGTGCGCGGGCGGATCGGCGGCGGCGGCGCGCCGTTCAATGTCGGCGAGGCGACGGTCACCCGCGCCACGGTGCGTCTGCCATCCGGCCAGGTCGGCCATTCCTACGCGCTCGGCCGCGACAAGGGCAAGGCAAGGCTCGCGGCGATAGCCGACGCGCTCTGGCAGGATCCGGCGCAACGCGAGGCGGTCGAGACGAAACTGGTCGCCCCCCTGCGCGCGGCGCACGACACGGCGCGCGAGACGCGCCGCGTCGAGACGGCGGCCACGAAAGTGGATTTCTTCACCATGGTGCGCGGAGAGGATTGATGAATATCGCCACGCAATCGATCGACGGCGGCTTCATTGAGCCGGTCTTCGACGCGCAAGTCGTCTTCCGAGCCATCATGGACGCTATGGCTCGCCCCGGTTCCGTCCAGGCCCTCGCGCAGCTCGCTCACCCGCCGGCGCCGTTGTCGGCGACGGCCGGCGCCGTAGCGTTGGCACTCTGCGACAACGATACGCCGGTCTGGCTCGATCCGCCGCTGCAGGCGGAAGCCTCGGTCAAGGCCTGGCTCGGCTTTCACACCGGCGCGCCCTTGGCCATGGCCAACACGCCGGCCGACGCGCATTTCGCCCTGATCGCCAATCCGAAGGAGATGGCGGCGCTCGACGGTTTCTCGCAAGGTACGCAGGAATATCCCGACCGCTCGACGACGCTGATCCTGCTCACCAGCGATCTCGGTTCCGGTCCGACGCTGCTGCTTGAAGGCCCGGGCATCGAGAAGACGGCGATGATCGCGCCGACCGGCATGCCGCGCCATTTCGTCGAGCAGTGGAAGCAGAACAACCAGCGTTTCCCGCGCGGCGTCGACATCATTCTGGCCGCGCCCGGCAGCCTCGCCTGCCTGCCGCGCACCACCCGCATCAAGACCATGGAGGCATGACATGTATGTCGCGGTGAAAGGCGGCGAAGCCGCTATTGCCAACGCCCATCGGCTGCTGGCCGATCGCCGCCGCGGCGACCGCTCGGTGCCGGCGCTGCGCCTCGACCAGATCGTCGAGCAGCTGGCGCTCGGCGTCGACCGGGTGATGAGCGAAGGCTCGCTCTATGATCGCGAGCTTGCGGCCTTGGCCGTCGTCCAGGCGCGCGGCGACATGATCGAGGCGATCTTCCTGGTGCGCGCCTACCGCACCACGCTGCCGCGCTTCGGCTACACCAACCCGGTCGATACCGGCGCCATGCAGGTCGAGCGGCGCGTGTCGGCCACCTACAAGGACCTGCCCGGCGGGCAGGTGCTTGGCCCGACCTTCGACTACACCCACCGCCTGCTCGATCCGGACCTCGCCGCCGGCGCCGAGGTCGAGACGCCCGCGCGGCGTTCGGTCGAGGCCGAGGCCATGCCGCGCGTTTCAGCGATCCTCGCCCATGAAGGGCTGATCGAAGCCGACGGCGACATGCCGCTCGACCATGTGCCCGGCGACATCACACGCGAGCCGTTGCAGTTCCCGATGGCGCGCGACATTCGCCTGCAGGCGCTGTCGCGCGGCGACGAGGGTTTTCTCTTGGCGCTCGGTTATTCGACGCAGCGCGGCTACGCCCGCAACCACCCCTTCGTCGGCGAGGTGCGTATCGGCGAGGTCGAGCTGGAGCTAGAGGTGACGGAGCTGCCCTTCGCCGCGCCGCTCGGGTCGATCCGCGTTACCGAATGCCAGATGGTCAACCAGTTCAAGGGCTCGGCCAAGGCGCCGCCGCAATTCACCCGCGGCTACGGCCTGGTCTTCGGCCAGAGCGAACGCAAAGCGATGGCCATGGCGCTGTGCGACCGCGCGCTGCGCGCCGGCGAGCTCGGCGAGGATATCGTCGCCGCCGCGCAGGACGAGGAGTTCGTCATCTCGCATTCCGACAATGTCCAGGCGACCGGCTTCGTCGAGCATTTGAAGCTGCCGCATTATGTCGACTTCCAGGCCGAGCTCGGCCTCGTGCGCCGCATGCGCGCCGAATACGAAGCGCGCATGAATGAGGGCAAAGCCGAAGAGAAGAGGGAGGCCGCGGAATGACCGCGCAACCGACAGAGATCGCCACCTACAACTTCGCCTATCTCGACGAGCAGACCAAGCGGATGATCCGCCGCGCCATCCTGAAGGGCATCGCCATTCCCGGCTACCAGGTTCCCTTCGCCTCGCGCGAGATGCCGATGCCTTATGGCTGGGGCACCGGCGGCGTGCAGGTCACCGCTTCGATCATCGGCCCGGATGATGTTCTGAAAGTCATCGACCAGGGCGCCGACGACACCACCAACGCCGTCTCGATCCGGGCCTTCTTCAAGAAGGTCGCCAATGTCGCCGTTACCACGGAGACGGCGAAGGCAACGATCATCCAGACCCGCCACCGCATTCCCGAGCAGCCGCTGACGGCGGGCCAGGTGCTGGTCTTCCAGGTGCCGATCCCCGAGCCGCTGCGCTTCCTCGAGCCGCGCGAGACCGAGACTCGAAAAATGCATGCGCTGGAGGAATACGGCCTCATGCATGTGAAGCTCTACGAAGACATCGCCAGGCACGGCCGCATCGCCACCACCTATGCCTATCCGGTCAAGGTCGAGGGCCGCTATGTGATGGACCCTTCGCCGACGCCGAAATTCGACAATCCGAAGATGCACCGTTCGCCGGCTTTGCAGCTGTTCGGTGCCGGCCGCGAGAAGCGCATCTACGCGGTGCCGCCTTTCACCGACGTCGTCAGCCTCGATTTCGAGGATCATCCTTTCGAAGTCCAGACCTTCGACCAGCCCTGCGCGCTCTGCGGCGCCGAGAACGTCTATCTCGACGAGGTCATCCTCGATGACCATGGCGGCCACATGTTCGTCTGCTCGGACACCGACCACTGCGAGAAGCGGCGCGACAATCCTACCTCCCCCTCGCGGGGAGGTTGCGCCGAAGGCGCGGGTGGGGGGAACGGCCAATCCTCTCTTTCTTCCACCCCCACCCCGGCGCTGCGCGCCGACCCTCCCCACAAGGGGGAGGGTCGGGAGGCAAAATGACCGACGAACCGCTGCTGCGCGTCTCAGCGCTTTCCAAATTCTACGGCTCGCGTGTCGGCTGCGAGAACGTCACCTTCGACCTCTGGCCGGGCGAGGTGCTGGCGGTCGTGGGCGAATCCGGTTCCGGCAAGACGACATTGCTCAACTGCCTGTCGACAAGGTTGCTGCCCTCCTCCGGCACGGCGAGCTATCGCATGCGCGACGGCCAGCTCCGCGAGCTCTACCGCATGAGCGAGGCCGAGCGCCGCTTCCTGATGCGCACCGACTGGGGCTTTGTCCACCAGAACCCGGCAGACGGACTGCGCATGACCGTATCGGCCGGCGCCAATGTCGGCGAAAGGCTGATGGCTGTCGGCGACCGCCACTATGGCAAGATCCGCGCCACCGCCGTCGACTGGCTGTCGCGCGTCGAGATCGACGAGGACCGCATCGACGACGAGCCCCGCGCCTTCTCCGGCGGCATGCGCCAGCGCCTGCAGATCGCCCGCAACCTGGTGACAGGCCCGCGTCTGGTGTTCATGGACGAGCCGACCGGCGGCCTCGACGTCTCGGTGCAAGCGCGCCTGCTCGACCTCTTGCGCGGGCTGGTTACCGATCTTGGCCTCGCCGCGATCGTCGTCACCCACGACCTCGCGGTGGCGCGGCTTCTGTCGCAGCGCATGATGGTGATGAAGGACGGCCGCGTCGTCGAAAGCGGCCTCACCGACCGCGTGCTCGACGATCCGCGCGCGCCTTATACGCAGCTACTCGTGTCCTCGATTTTGCAGGTTTGACGATGGAACGCATTTCCCTGGCACCTACCCCCACCCCGCTGCTTCGCAGCGACCCTCCCCACAAGGGGGAGGGTAGAACGCCGGCGCCCTACCTCCCCCTTGTGGGGAGGTCGGACCGAAGGTCCGGGTGGGGGTACTTCAACCACCAGGCAAACAACGACAGGAGCACTTTCTGATGCCCACTCCGCTCGTTGTCTCGGACATCGCGAAGAGCTTCACCATGCATCTGCGCGACGGCGTCACGCTGCCGGTGGTGGCGGGCGTCTCCTTCTCGATCCGCGCCGGCGAATGCGCCGTGCTCGGCGGTCCGTCTGGCGCGGGAAAAAGCTCGATCCTGAAGATGCTCTACGGCAACTACGCCGTCGACGAAGGTCAGATCATCGTCCAGCACGCGGGCGGCCTGATCGATCTTGCCTCCGCCAGCCCGCGCACCGTGCTTTCCGTGCGCCGCCACACCATAGGCTATGTCAGTCAGTTCCTGCGCACCGTTCCGCGCGTCTCCGCGCTCGACGTCGTCGCCGAACCGCTGGTCGAGCGCGGCGACGAGAGGGAAATCGCGCGGACCAAGGCGCGTTCGCTGTTGGCGCAGCTCAACCTGCCGGAAAAACTCTGGGCCTTGCCGCCGGCGACCTTCTCGGGCGGCGAGCAACAGCGCGTCAACATCGCGCGCGGCTTCATCACCGAGCATCCGATCCTGCTGCTCGACGAGCCCACCGCCTCGCTTGACGCGAAGAACCGCGATGTCGTGGTCGAACTCATCGCCGCTAAGAAGACGGCGGGCGTTGCCTTGCTCGGCATCTTCCATGATCTCGACGTGCGTGACGCTGTCGCCGATCGCGTCATCGACGTCACCGCCTTCGCCGCTGGAAAGATTGCTGCATGAGCAAAAAACTTTCGGAGACGCCGCTGATCCATCCGACGGCGCAGGTCGAAAACTCGACGCTTGGCCGCTGGACCGAAATCGCCGAGCGCAGCCGTGTCGCCGAATGCGAGCTCGGCGACTATTCCTACATGATGCAGGATTGCGCCGTCTGGTGCGCGACTATTCGAAAGTTCTCCAACATCGCGGCAAGCGTGCGCATCAACGCCACCAATCATCCGACCTGGCGGCCGACGCTGCATCACTTCACCTACCGCGCCTCCGACTATTGGGAAGACGCCGAGCATGAGAGCGATTTCTTCGCCCAGCGCCGCGCCCGGCGCGTCACCATCGGCCACGACACCTGGCTCGGCCACGGCTCGACCATCCTGCCCGGCGTGACCGTGGGCGATGGCGCTGCGGTCGGCGCCGGTGCGGTGGTGTCGAAGGACGTTGCGCCCTACACCATCGTCGGCGGCGTGCCGGCAAAGCCTATCCGCGAGCGTTTCGACCGCAGCATCGCCGAGCGCTACCAGGCGCTCGCCTGGTGGGATTGGGACCATGCAAGGCTGCGCTCCGCGCTCGATGATTTTCGCCAGCTGGAGGCCGAGGCGTTTCTCGAAAAGCACGGCGGTTGAAGATCGTGAATGGTCAATAGTGAATGGCAACGAAGCCCTTCTTCACCATTCACAACCTTGACACACGACTCGGACACGACGCGATCTCTCCCAGGAGATTGCCATGCTCGACACAGTCAAACCCTCGCTCGCCGGATACTTCGAAGGCACCAACCCGACCCCGCCCACGCATCTCGGCACCCGCTATGACGCGTCGGGCAATTTCCTCCTCGAGCCGGGCAACACCGTCGTGTGCCATCTGGTCGAAGGCACCCCTTCCTACGATGCCGTCATCGGGGTGCGCCAACGCATGCTGGCGATGCCCGATGCCGATCGCCTCGCCTTCACGCCGATCTCCAGCCTGCACATGACCCTGTTCCAGGGCATCATCGAATACCGGCGCCGTCTTCCCTACTGGCCGTCGGACGTGCCGCTCGACACCGGCATCGACGACATGACCCGCCTTTATGTGGAGCGCCTGCAAGGCTTCGAGGAGCACGGCCCCTTCAAGGTCAAAACTGTCGAAGTCTTGCCGACCGGTCTCACCGTCGCCGGCGCCACCGAGGAAGACCGCCGGATCCTGAAAGCCTGGCGCGACGCCCTTTCAGCGCCGTTCGGCTACCGCCACCCGGACCACGACACATACGTCTTCCATATTACCTTTGCCTATCAGGTCCGCCGCCTCGCCGATGCGCGGGCCGCAGCCTGGCGGGAATTGTTCGACGACTGCCTGTCGTTCCTCGAGCGCGAGGCTCCGGTGATCGAGCTCAGGCCCCCGGCCTTCTGCAGTTTCAAGGACATGAAGCATTTCGAGGAATTGCTCGTGCTCGAATGATGGCGATGCATGTCGCTCAAAAGTGTGCAGCGGTTTTGGGACAACGACATGCATCGACAAAATTCTGGCCTGTGACTCGTAACAAAACTGACATCAATCCGACACCCCAGCTTCATCGGCCTGCGATAGCGAAGGTTAACAGACCTTCAAAACCGCGACGGACTGGAGTTTTGGTATGTCGGCATTATCGGCCACGCTGGAAATCCGCGGCGTAACCCGACGATTTGGCAAGAACACTGCCGTCAGCGACATCAACATCTCGATCCCGCGCGGCCAGATGGTCGGCATCATCGGGCGCTCGGGCGCCGGCAAGTCGACGCTTCTACGCATGATCAATCGTCTCATCGATCCCAGCCAGGGGTCGATTTTTTTTGACGGCGCCGAGGTCTCCAGCCTGCAGGGTTCGCCGCTGCGCCGCTGGCAGCGCGACTGCGCCATGATCTTTCAACAGTTCAACCTCGTGCCGCGCCTCGACGTGCTTACCAACGTCCTGCTTGGCCGCCTCAACCATCGCTCCACGATTTCCAATCTGCTTGGCATGTTCACCCGCACCGAATGTGCCGAAGCGGTGGCCGCGCTCGAACGCCTCGACATCGCGCGCACCGCGCTGCAGCCGGCTGGCACGCTGTCCGGCGGCCAGCAGCAGCGTGTCGCGATCGCCCGCGCCATGATGCAGCAGCCGAAGGTGCTTCTGGCCGACGAGCCGATCGCCTCGCTCGACCCACTCAATGCCAAGGTGGTGATGGACTCGCTGCGCGACATCAACTTGCGCGAAGGCATCACGGTCGTCACCAATCTGCACACGCTGGACACCGCCCGCGCCTATTGCACCCGCATCATCGGCATGGCCGCCGGCGAGGTCGTCTTCGACGGCGGTCCGCACGACCTCGACCGCGACGCCGTGCGCACGGTCTATGGCGCGGATGCCAGCGGTGCCGAGATCTCCGAGGCGATCACGTCGACCAGCGTCACCATCAAGCCGAAGATCACCGCATCCGCCGGACCGCTCGAACCAGCATTCCCTGGCTATTGAACCCACCCCCGGCCCCAGGCGGTCCGGGCAAATCGTGGATGTCAGCAGAGCAACCCGGATCGCCCGCCAGCGTCAAAGGCAAGACGTGAAAAATCAGAACGCCGCCGGCGCGCAGCCGGAACAACAGGAGAGAGATCAAAATGTTCAGGAAGATGGTTTTTGGGGCGGTTTCGCTGCTCGCCATGGCGGCAAGTGCCGCGCACGCCGCTGACATCAAGGAATTCCGCGTCGGCATCCTCGGCGGTGAGAACGAGACCGACCGTCTGCGCAACTACCAGTGCCTCGCCGACCACCTGAAGTCGGAATTCGGCTTCGAGAAGGTTTCGCTGTTCCCGGCCGCCGACTATGACGGCGTCATCCAGGGCCTGCTCGGCGGCACGCTCGACTTCGCCGAGCTCGGCGCGTCCGGCTATGCCAGCGTCTATCTCAAAGATCCGAAGGCTGTCACCCCGATCCTCACCACCAAGCAGACCGACGGCTCGACCGGCTATTATTCGGTTGGCCTCGCGCTCAAGACGTCCGGCATCACCGACATCAAGTCGGCCAAGGGCAAGAAGCTCGGCTACGCCGATCCGGATTCGACCTCGGGCTACCTGATCCCGCTGACCCAGATTCCGAAGGACACTGGCGCTTCCAACGAGACCTATTTCGCCTCGACCCAGTTCAATGGCGGTCATGAAAACAACGTGCTGGCCGTGCGCGACGGCAAGGTCGACATTGCCGTGGACGATTCCTCCGGCATCGGCGATTTCAAGAACGGCTACACCTCGGGCACCTTCCACAAGGAAGTCGCCAAGGGCGCCGTCGACCCGAACGACTTCGTCGAAGTCTGGCGTTCGGGCCTGATCCCGAACGGCCCGCTGGTCGTGCGCACCGCGCTCGGCGACGACATGACCGCCAAGCTGGCCGCCTTCTTCACCGCTCTGCCGGGCAAGGACAAGGCCTGCTTCGAAGGCGTCGAAGGCGGCGATTTCACTGGCTATGTTCCCGTGAAGCCGGACTTCTACAGCGTCATCGTCGAAGCCCGCAAAGCCGCTATCGGCGGCTAAAGGCATTAGAAGGGCGGCGCTGCGAAAAACGCCGCCCTTTTTGCATGTCCCGATCATGACATCAGCGACACTCCATTCCGACGCGACCCGTCAGCAGGCCGACGCCTGGCGGCGCCAGACCTCTCTGCGCCGCTTCTACACCGCACTCGGCGTCGGTCTTCTACTGGTGGCCATGTGCGCGACCATGTGGTTCGCCGACGAGGCCAATGCCGGCCACTTCTTCGACCGGCTGCCGCATATCCTCGATTTCCTGAGCTGGCTGGTCCCGAAAGATTGGAACGACGTCTGGCGGGCGCTGTTCGATATCGCCTCGCCCAACGACAAAGGCACGCAGGAATTCAACTTCCCGCTCGGCCGCGTCTACGTCTGGGGCGGCTTCTATGTCCCTGAGTATTTCGAGCTGATGCTGACCACGGTGAACGTGGCGCTGGTCTCGACCTTCATCGGCTTCGTCTTCGCCGTTCCCTTCTCCTTCATCGCCGCGCGCAACCTCACGCCGAGCCCGATGCTGCGGCTCATCGTCAAGCGCTTCATGGAATTGCTGCGCGCCTTCCCCGAGATCGTCATTGCCGGCCTGTTCGCGGCCATCGTCTCGATCGGCCCGGTCGCCGCCATCATCGCCATCGGCCTGCATTCGATCGGCGCGCTGGGCAAGCTGTTTTATGAGATCAACGAGAACATCGACATGCGCCCGGAGGAAGGCCTTCGCGCGGTCGGCGCCAATTGGTTCGAGCGCGTGCGCTTCGCCGGGCTGCCGCAGGTGCTGCCCAATTTCATGTCCTACACATTGCTTCGGATCGAGATCAACGTGCGCATCTCGACAATCATGGGCGCGGTCGGCGGTGGCGGCATCGGTGAGGAGTTGAAGCTCTCGATCTCGCGCGGCTTCGGCGCCAAGACGCTGGCGCTGGTGCTCCTACTCTTCACCACCATCTTCCTCGTCGACCAGTTTTCCGCCTGGCTGCGCCGCAAGCTCGTCGGCGAGCAGGCTTTCCTGATGAGCGCCTAGACCATGACCCCAAAAAGTGGAGACCGGTTTTTGGAAAAGATCTTGGAAAAGATCATGGTCCAAACAAAATGACCGCCATGACCGCCGACCAAGTAAGCGCTATTGAACAACGCCACCCGCAGATATTCCAGCGGCCGGCCTACAAGCGCTTCTGGCCGCTACTGCTGATCGCCGGCACGATGCTCTATCTTGCCTATGCCTTGTGGTTCTTCAGCCTGCCGCAGGTGCTGCGCGACTCGCACTGGGAACGCCTGCCGCTCTTTCTGTCCCAATGGATCAGCTACGACCTGCAGCCGGAATTCCGTCTCGACCAGCCGCAGATCACGCCGAAATATCCGCGTTTCTCGGCGCTCGGCGAGAACCCCAATCCGGACTGGGTGATCAAGAACCCCGACGGCACTTTCACGGTTCAGATCGACGGCGACGCAAAATCCGTCACCTTCGACAAGACCAGGGCGACGATCATAGCCAATGGCGTGACGGTGCCGGTATCGCTGACCAGCGGCAAGCCGGCGGTGAGCGGCCCGGTACCCGACTGGGTAACGGTCCATGACGACGAAATCGTCGCCAAAATGGGTTTTGCCGGCGAGGCGCGCATCACCGTCGACCGCGTCAAGGTGCGCAAGCGCTTCCTCGGCTGGGCGAATTTCGTCTTCGACACCCGCTCGCCCTTCTTCGGTAAACCGGCCGGCGAGGTCATCTCGCTGATCGTCTCCGGACCTGAGCTTCAGCCCGGCACGTCGAACCTCGCCCTTGCCGCCGATAATATCTGGAACAACGCCCAGTGGCAGCACGGCGACGTCTGGACGAAGCTCTTGCAGACCATCGTCATGGCGTTCCTGGGCACGCTGCTCGGCGGCATCGTCGCCTTCCCGCTTGCCTTCTTCGCCGCCCGCAACATCACGCCGAGCGGCGTGCTCAGCCAGGTGCTGAAACGCTTCTTCGATTTCATGCGCTCGGTCGACATGCTGATCTGGGCGCTGTTCTTCACCCGCGCCTTCGGTCCCGGACCGCTGGCCGGCAGTGCCGCGATCTTCTTCACCGAGATCGGCACGCTCGGCAAAACCTATTCCGAGGCGCTGGAAAACATCGACGACAAGCCGCGCGAAGGTGTGCTCTCGACCGGCGCCAACGGCCTTTTGGTGCAGCGTTATGGCGTGTTGCCGGAAGTGGTGCCGATCTTCATCAGCCAGACGCTCTACCAGTGGGAATCGAACACCCGCGGCGCCACCATCATCGGCGCCGTCGGCGCCGGCGGCATCGGCCTGAAGCTGTGGGAAGCGATGCGCACCAATTCCAACTGGGCCAACGTCTTCTACATGGTGCTGTTGACGCTGCTCGTCGTCTTCATCTTCGACAACGTCTCGAACTTCCTCCGCCGCCGGCTGAGCCGCACATTGCATGATTATAACCGGCTGCAGGCCGCGCAGGGGTAACGGACGCAGCGCCCATCACTGCCGGTGGCCAACCGCGCCTTCGTTATCCACGGGCGGAGCAAGGAGCGAAGCGACTGCGCAGACCCGAGGATGACGAAAAAAGGCGTTAGGCTGCAGCCTTCCACCCGTTCCTGATATGCGTATACCCTTCGCGATAGACCGCCTCCGGGCTCTCCGCGAAATCGCGCCACACCTTGGTCGCCGCCGCCAGGTCCTTCAGTGAGCGCCCGAAGGATTCGATGGTCAGCCAGTCGTCATAGCCGCTCTTGCGGATGGCGGAAAAAGTCTCCTTCCAGGGGATGTTGCCGCGCCCCGGCACGCCGCGATCGTTCTCCGAAATATGGATATGCACGACGTTACGGCGATGCTTCGTATAGGCGCCGATCGGGTCGGCCTCCTCGATGTTGGCGTGGAAGGTGTCGTACATCGCCTTGATGTGCGGCCGGTCGATCGCCTCGATGTGCTCGCACAGATCGTCCATCGTGTTCACCAGGTAGCATTCGAAGCGGTTGAGCGCTTCGAGCCCGATGGTGACGCCCTTCTTGCCGGCGTGATCGCCGATGGAGCGCTGCGAGGCGACCGAGCGCTTCTTCTCGGCCACCGTTGGGCCACTGCCGGAGAAGGCGCCAAGCGTCGAATGCAGCGGACCGCTCAGCCTGTCCGCGCCGAGCGCCGCGCTGCAGTCGATCGCCCATTTCATGTAGTCGATGCCGGCCTTGCGCGTCGCGGCGTCCGGCGAGATCAGGTTCATCGCCGGATCGCCCATGGCCGAGACCGCGGTGCGCTCCAGCCCGATGCGGTCGAGCATTTCGCCGAGCTTCTTGTAATCGTCAGGTAACCCGACGAAGACCGGGATCTCGACGCCGTCGAAACCGGTCGCCTTGATATCCTTCAGCAGCGCCTCGTGCCTCGTTGAGACGCTAGTCGTCCACAAGAACATGCACATGCCGATTTTCATCGACACCCCCTCCCCTTTGGCTGCTGGCCAACTCCTGCGCCAGCTACGCCGCACTCCCCTTCATCCGGCCGCTTCGCAGCCACCTTCTCCCCGGCGGGGACAAGGTGTTGGCGTCAGCGCCGGTCACCTCCTCTCCCCTCGGGGAGAGGTCGGATTGCCAGCCGAATTGCTCTTTGCAATTCGGCTGGCAATCCGGGTGAGGGGGCGCCGAGGCCGGTTACAGCTTGGTCCACGCCCCGTTCTTCTTCGATGACTTCACGCAGGCCTCGATGAAGGCCATGCCTTCAACGCCGTCGGCGATCGTCGGAAAGACCACATCCTTAGCCGGCTTGCCACCCTTCCTGCGCGCTGCCCGGATAGCCCGCGCCGCCTCCTGGTAGATGTTGGCAAAGCCTTCGAGATAGCCCTCCGGATGGCCGGACGGCACGCGGCTGACGCGCGCGGCCACCGGCATCGCGCCGGCGCCGGCACGCGTCAAGAGCTGCTTCGGCTGGCCGAACGGCGTGTACCAGAGATAGTTCGGATCGGCCTGCACCCATTCCAGCCCGCCCTTCGAGCCGTAGACGCGCAGCTTCAGCCCGTTCTCATGGCCTGGCGCCACCTGGCTGGCCCAGATCATGCCCTTGGCCGGATGCGCCTGGCCGACCGGCTTGAAGCGCAGCATGACGTTGACATTGTCGTCGAGTTGGCGGCCCGGCACAAAGGCGTCGAGATCGGCCGACAGCGTATCCAGCTCCAGCCCCGACACGAAGCGGGCAAGGTTGTAGGCATGTGTGCCAATGTCGCCCAGCGCGCCGCCGGCGCCGGCCTGCTTGGGATCGGAGCGCCACGAGGCCTGCTTCTGGCCGGTGGCGGCGAGATCCTCGGTCAGCCAGTCCTGCGGATATTCCGACTGCACGATTCGGATGTCGCCGAGCTGGCCCCTGGCCACCATCTCGCGCGCCTGCCTGATCATCGGATAGGCGGTGTAGTTGTGGGTGAGCACGAACACCTTGCCGGTCTTTTCGACCAACGCTGCCAGCTTCTTGGCCTCGGCCAGCGAGGTCGCCAGCGGCTTGTCGCAGATGACATGGATGCCGGCCTCGAGGAAGGCTTTTGCCGCCGGCACATGCACATTGTTGGGCGTGACGATCGCCACGGCCTCGATGCCGTCGGGACGCTTGGCTTCGGCCTTGGCCATCTCGGCGTAGGAACCGTAGCTGCGTGACGGATCGAGCCCGAGTTCCTCGGCCGATGCCTTCGCCCGCGCCGGGTCCGACGACAGCGCGCCGGCGACCAACATGAAGTCGTTGTCCATGCGCGCCGCGATCCGGTGCACAGCGCCGATGAAGGCGCCTTGGCCGCCACCGACCATGCCGTAGCGGATCGGTCCGCCTCCCGTTTCCGACTTCGATGCGCCGACCATTTTTTGTCCTCTCTCTTTGGCTCCTCACCCTCCCCCTTGTGGGGAGGGTCGACGCGCAGCGTCGGGGTGGGGATATAAGTGTCCGCCGCGACTTGTGATTCAACCCCACCCGGACCTGTGGTCGAACCTTCTCAGGGAAGTTCGTGGGTCAAATCCCCATCATGGCGCGCAGCAGCTTTTTGTCGCTCGTGCCGCTGGCGAAATCGTCGAATGCCCTCTCGGTCACCCGGATGATGTGGTGCTGGATGAAGGGCGCGCCTTCAGCCGCCCCGTCCTCGGGATGTTTCAGGCAGCATTCCCACTCCAGTACCGCCCAGGAATCGTAATTATACTGGGTGAGCTTGGAGAAGATGCCACTGAAATCGACCTGTCCGTCGCCCAGTGAACGGAAACGGCCTGCCCGGTTCACCCAGCCCTGGTAGCCGGAATAGACGCCTTGCCGTCCGGTCGGGTTGAACTCGGCGTCCTTGACGTGGAACGCCTTGATCCGCTCGTGGTAGATGTCGATGAATTCGAGATAGTCGAGCTGCTGCAGCAGGAAATGCGACGGGTCGTAGTTGATGTTGCAGCGCTTGTGGCCGCCGACCGCGTCGAGGAACATCTCGAAGGTCGCGCCGTCGAACACATCCTCGGAGGGGTGAATCTCGTAGCCGACGTCGACGCCATTGTCCTCGTAGACGTCGAGGATCGGCTTCCAGCGTTTGCCGAGCTCGCCGAAGGCTTCCTCGATCAGTCCCGCCGGCCGCTGCGGAAAGGGGTAGAGGTAAGGGAAAGCCAGCGAGCCGGTGAACGACACCGAAGCATTCAGCCCGAGATTGCGCGATGCCTTGGCGCCGAACTTCATCTGTTCGACAGCCCATTTCTGCCGCGCCTTGGGATCGTTGTGCACCGATGGCGGCGCGAAGCCGTCCATCTGCGCGTCATAGGCGGGATGCACCGCCACCAGTTGCCCCTGCAGATGCGTCGACAATTCGGTGATCTCGACGCCGGCATCGGCGCAGATGCCTTTCACCTCGTCGCAATAGGCCTTCGACGAAGCCGCTTTCTCGAGGTCGAACAGGCGTGCGTCCCAGGTCGGGATCTGCACGCCCTTGTAGCCGAGGCCGGCCGCCCATTTGGTTATCGAGGCCAGTGAATTGAACGGCGCGGCGTCGCCCGCGAACTGCGCCAGAAACAGGCCGGGGCCCTTCATCGTCGTCGGCATCGGCATCCTTCCTCTTTTGTTTTCGCGACCAAAGCATAGCGCCGATTGGCGTGAGGGCCAGCCTGTTTGGTCAATCCTACCGGCATCAAAGCGCTATGCCATTCTGGTATTACCAAATCCCATAGTTCGGTCAAGCGCCTGAAAACCTCGAAGAAGCAGCGAGCTTGTTGGCAGTCAGGCAAAATTACCTCATAAAATCATGGTATTGGCTGAACGATTGGGCTCCATCCGCCCACTTCTTGCTGTGCATGAAAATTTGCTGTAGAGGTCATGATAGACCCAATTGGTCGAACCAGTTTCGAGAAAAAATGCTGGCAGCGCCTTGGGGGAGGAATCGTGCGGCCGCCTCGATCGAGGCGTCGCGGAGTAAAAGTGACAGGCGAATTCTGGGGAGGATAGACCATGCATCTTTCGACACACAATTGGATGCGGGCGGAGCCGCTGGAGGTGACGCTCAAGCGCATCAAGAAATTCGGCTACGAATCGATCGAGATTTCAGGCGAGCCCGAGCAGTACAAGACCAAGGAGACGCGTGCGCTCCTGAAGGAGCACGGCATCCGCTGCTGGGGCTCGGTAACGCTGATGCTCGGCGAACGCAACCTCGCCGCCAAGGACCAGGGCCAGCGCGAGCGCTCGGTCAAATACGTCAAGGACGTGCTTACCATGGTGAGCGAGCTCGATGGCGAGATCATCACGCTGGTGCCCGCGACCGTCGGCAAGGTCGTGCCGGACGGCACCGAGGCGGAAGAATGGGGCTGGGTGGTCGACGCCACGCGTGAGTGCTTCACCCATGCCAAGAAGGTCGGCGTCAGGATCGCCGTCGAGCCGCTCAACCGCTTCGAGACCTACCTCTTCAACCGAGGCGCCCAGGCGCTCGCGCTCGCCGATGCGGTGAGCCCCGAATGCGGCGTCTGCCTCGACGCGTACCACATCCACATGGAGGAATTTAACGTCTATGACGCGATCCGCCAGGTCGGAAAGCGCCTGTTCGACTTCCATGTCGCCGACAACAACCGCTTCGCCGCCGGCCTTGGCCAGATCGACTGGCCGAAGATCGTGCGCACGCTGAAGGAAGTCGGCTATGATGGCGCGCTGACCAACGAGTTCGTGGCGCCTGTCGACCGCACACCCGCCGCGCCCTATCCGGAGATGGTCGAGCGCAATCCCGTCGACATCTCGCCCGAGCAGCTCAAATTCATCCAGGACCACGGCTCCAGCGTGCTCACGGAAAAATTCTACACCGACCAGATGCGCATTACCGCTGAAACGCTGCTGCCGCTGATCAAGTAGAACTCTGATTGAAGCATATCCCTTCCGCCCGACGGGCGGAGGGCCCCAAGGGGAAACATGCGCATCAAAAGCGTCCAGGCCTGGTGGGTCCGTGTCCCGATCGAAGTCGCGAACCAGCATCGCAGCGACTTCGGTCAGGTGACGACTTTCGACGCCGCCATTTTGCGCATCGAGACCGACGACGGCCTGGTCGGCTGGGGCGAAGGCAAGAACGCCGCCGGCAGCGCCGGCAGCTATGGCGCGCTCGTCCATATGCTCAACCACGAGATCGGCCCGCAGCTCATCGGCCGCGATCCGGCCGACATCGGCATCATCTGGGAGATGCTCTACAACGGCGTGCGGCATGAGACGGCGGCGCACGCCGGCCATGCCATGCCGCAGCTGGCGCGGCGCGGCATGAGCGTGGCGGCGGTCAGCGCCGTCGACATCGCGCTCTGGGACATCCTCGGCAAATCGCTCGGACAGCCGGTGTGGCGGCTGCTCGGCGGCCGCAAGGTCGAGCGCATGCAGGCCTATGCCTCGGGCGGCTGGGCCGCCGCCGACGCCATCGGCGAGCAGTTGAAATCCTACATCGCCAAAGGCGGCTTCAAGGCGCTGAAGATGCGCGTCGGCGCCATGGACGGCGCCGCGCATATTTCGGCCGCGCGCGTGCGTGCCGCAAGGCAGGCGATCGGGCCGGATGTCGAACTGATGGTCGACGCGCACGGCACCTACACCGTCGCCGAGGCCAAGCGCTTCATCAAACTCACCGCCGATCTCGACCTTGCCTGGTTCGAGGAGCCGGTGATCGCCGACGACAAATCGGGCATGGCCGAAGTGCGCGCCTCGGGCTCGACGCCGATCGCCACCGGCGAAAGCGAGGCGACGCGCTACGCCTTCCGCGATCTGGCGGTGCTTAAATCGGCCGACATCTTCCAGCCGGATCCCGCCTTCTGCGGCGGCATCAGCGAGGCGATGAAGATCGGCACCATCGCCAGCGCCTTCAACCTGCGCTTCGCGCCGCATTTGTGGGCTGGCGCGCCTTGCTTCTTTGCCGGGCTGCATGTGTGTGCCGCCTCGCCCGCCAGCTTCATCATCGAATATTCGCTCGGCGCCAATCCGATGATCCACGACCTTGTCGAGGAGACTGTCGAAGCGAGGAACGGTATGATAGCGATCCCTGAAAAACCTGGATTGGGATTCACCATCTCTGAGCGATTCCTGGAGGCGCACGCGCAACGCATTTGACGATGAAAGAAAAAAACCTTCTAGCGGAACTCGCCGCCTATCTCTTCTCCAACTCGGACAAGGAGTCCGGCCGCACGCCGTCGGAGCGCGAGCTGGCGGAGCATTTCGGCGTCAGCCGCGGCCAGATCCGCGAAGCGCTGGCCATCCTCGAGGCCATGCGCATCGTCGAGCGGCGCGCCAAATCCGGCATTTATATCGACACCAAGCAGGCGAGCGTCGAGGCGCTGGCCCTGTTCGCCCGCGCCGGCCTGCCGCTCGATCCGGTGCAGATTTACGAAACTGTCGAGTTGCGCAAGATCCACGAGATCAAGGCGGCCGAGCTTGCCTGCTCGCGCGCCACCGAGGAAAACTTCGAGCGGCTGCGCGAGATCCTGAAGGCTTCCGAAGAGCGCATCGCCGCAGGCGAAGGCCTCGCCAAGGAGGACCGCGAGTTCCACCTCGAGATCGTGCGCGCAACCAAGAACAGCGTCTTTCACAACATCTGCAGCGTCTATTACCTGATGGGCGAGCAGCGCCTGCCGATTTACTTCAACGACCCCGAGCGCAGCGTCCGCTCGCATGCCGAGCACATCCAGATTTACGAGGCGCTGTTGCGCCGCGACGGCAATCTTGCCCAGGCCTTGATGAATGCCCATTTGCAGGGCGCCGAGAGCTACTGGAAGGGGATCATCGAAGGCCGCGGAATGGAGCCGAAAAGCGCGGCGCTCGAAAAGGCTTGAGCTGATGCGCAAGATCCTGTCGACGCATCCGCTGCACCCCCGCGCCACGAAAATGCTGGCCGGCGCCGGTCGGCTTGCCATCGCATCCGCGCTCGATCCCAAGACGCTGACCGCTGAGGCCCGCGACGCCGACATCGTCATCGTGCGCGCGCCGCTGCCGCCGGAGCTGTTTGCGGGCGCGACGAGCCTGCGCGCCGCGATCCGGCACGGTGCCGGGCTGGATATGATCCCGGTCGAGGCCGCGACGGCCGCCGGCGTGCTGGTCGCGAATGTGCCGGCAGTCAATGCCCGTTCGGTCGCCGAGCATGTAATGTTCGCGGCGCTCGCGCTCTCGCGGCGCTTCCGCATCATGGACCGCGACCTGCGCGCCAAGGGCTGGCTTGCCGGGCGCGAGCACGCCAACTCAACCAGCGAGCTTGCCGGCAAGACGATCGGTATTGTCGGCCTCGGCGCGGTCGGCCAGGCCGTCGGCCATATTGCCGCTCACGGCTTCGATCTCAATGTCGTAGCGACGACGCGCAGCCTGCGCCCGGTGCCCGAGCGTGTCGGCTTCCTGTCGATCGACGCGCTGGTCGAGCAGAGCGACATCATCGTGCTGTGCTGCCCGCTAACCGATGAGACGCGCGGCCTGATCAGCCGCGAGCGCATCGCCCGCATGAAGCCCAACGCGCTGCTGATCAATGTCTCGCGCGGTCCGGTGGTTGACGACGAAGCGCTGATCGAAGCCCTGCAAAAGGGCCGCATCGGCGGTGCCGCGCTCGACGTCTTTTCCACGCAACCGCTGCCGTCGAACCATCCCTATTTCGGCTTCGACAATGTCATCGTCACCCCGCATATGGCCGGCATCACCGAGGAATCGATGATGCGCATGGGCGTCGGCGCCGCCGGCGAGGCGTTGCTGGTGCTCGCCGGCAAACTGCCCGTCAATCTGCGCAATCCGGACGTGATCGAGCACTACCGGCGGCGCTTCCCGATCAACGGTTAGACCATCGCGGTTTTGCCCCAATTCTCGGCGACGTTGCAACCATGCCCGGTCGCCGCATCACATCTCTGGCTTTCATAGCCGTATCGTTCTGCACCGTTCCGGCATCCGCTGCTGCCGAAAGCAGCTACGTGCCGTGCGACAACGGCCTGCGCTGCGTGATGGCGCCCTGCCCTTCTAACAGTGCGCTCGACCTGGCCTCCGGCAAGATCGTCAAGGGTGTGTCGATCGACATCGACGGTCTGCCGCAACAGGACAAGGCGCTCGACCTGTCGGACAAGCTTTAAGCCGGCAAGGTTGTCGTCACCGGCATGATCGAGAACCGGCCGCATGCCTTCAACGGTAAGCAATATAGCCTGCCGACGTTGGTGGCGACCGGCATCGAGCGGGCGGCAAAGGAAAGCGAACGCGGGCACTGCTCGGCGCGTTGAGTTCGTCGCCGGCCAAATCTCAGACTTTCAGCAAAGCCTCGACCGCGGCCGCGATGCCGAGAAGTCGACGATCGTGCCCGTGCTTGCCCACCAGCATCAACCCGGCCGGCAGCTTCGTGCCGGGCATCGGCAGCGAGATCGCGCACAGGTCGAACTGGTTGGCGACCTGCGTGTTGCGCAGCAGCAGGCCTTCCGTCTTGTCGCGCAATGCTTCGTCGCCGGCCATGGCGGCAATGGGCGGCGCGACCATCGGCACGGTCGGCAATGCCAGCACGTCGATCGCCTCCAGCCGTTCCGCCATGGCCGCCACAAGCTCACCGCGGCGACGGATCGTGCGGATATAGGCCGAGGCGGGAACGGACAGCGCACGCGATAATGGCCCCGTGACATGTGGATCGACCGGCACCGACGTGCCGCTCGCCAGCCAGTCGGCATGCACTTCGGCACCTTCCATCGACGCGATCGTGCCGCGCCTGATTGCCAGGCGCATTTCGGCGATGAGATCGTCGATCGGCAAATCGGCGACACGCGCGCCAGCCTGCCCGATCCTGTCGATGCAGGCCTCGAAAGCCGCGGCGACCTCGGCTTGCGTCTCGCCGAACAGCACGCCGCGTGGAATGCCGATGCGCAGGCCGGCGAGCGAGGCCGGCTGAAGCGCAACCGGCTCTTCTCCCGCCATGATCGCATCGGTGAACGCGCAGTCGGCAACACTGCGGGCGAGCGGCCCGATCGAATCGAGCGTCATCGACAGTGGAAAAGCGCCCGTTAAAGGCACGCGCCCCGCCGTAGGCTTGAAGCCGACGACACCGTTGAGCGAGGCTGGGATGCGCACCGAGCCGCCTGTATCCGAACCGATCGAGATTTCGCTTGTGCCCTCGCCGACCGCAACGCCCGCTCCCGACGACGAGCCGCCGGGGATCAGGCTGCCATCGGCGGCATTGCCCGGCGTGCCGTAATGCGGATTGTCGCCGATGGCGGTGAAGGCGAACTCGGTCATGTTGGTCTTGCCGAGGATGACGGCGCCCGCCCGGCGCAACCTTTGAACGATCGCCGCGTCGCGCGTAGCCGGCGCGGCGCCGGCGTGGATCAGCGACCCTGCCGTCGTCGGCTCGCTGGCGACATCGAAGAGGTCCTTGATCGAGACGATGCGCCCGTCGAGCGGGCCGAGGCTCACACCGGCCTTGCGGCGGGCATCGGACGCATCGGCGGCCGCGCGCGCGGCCTCGGCGTAGAGCTTCGTATAGGCCTTCTCGTCCCCCGCGCGATTGGCAAGACGTGACAGGATGATTTCGAGACGGTCGCGGATGGATTGCATGTCGATGTCGGACTCCGCAAGCTTGTAGCGTCTTCAAGGCAGCAGCGATTGAGCTGACGAAACGGATAACCCGGCAAGCGTGCCTTTGCACCCTGCCAGCGATAGGAAGATGCTGATGCTGTACAAAGGCAGCTGCCACTGCGGCAAGGTGGCGTTCGAGATCAAGGGCGAGATCGGCGGCTCGGTGCGCTGCAACTGCTCGATCTGCTCACGCAAGGGCGCGCTGTTGTGGGCCGTGCCGCATCAGAAGCTAAACCTGGTCGCCTGGGGCGACGACCTCGGCCGCTACACCTTCGGCCGGGGCGCGATCGCGCACCGGTTTTGCCGCACCTGCGGCATCCATCCGTTTGCCGAGGATGTCAGCCAGGGCAGCGAACGGTCCGCCTATATCAACATCAACTGCCTGGACGATGTCGACCTTACGACCATCGAAGTCTTCGCGTTCGACGGCCGCTCGGCCTGAAGCGCTGCGGGCAGCCAGCCGTGTCGGCTATCGCGACGACATCGGCCCGGCGCTCGTGAGAGCCGCCGGGCCGATGCCTGAGAAGGCGAGCGGGCTTGGCTTACTCGGCCTGCTTCGGTCCCATCAGGAAGGCCACCAGTGCTGCGAGCAAGGTCGCCACGCCACTATAGGCGAAGGCGGTGGCGACACCCGCATGATCGACCAGAAGGCCGCCGACGATGGCGCCCAGCGCGATCGCCACCTGGAAGGTCGCGACCATCAGGCCGCCGGCGCTCTCGGCCTGGTCGGGCGCGGCCTGCACCAGCCAGGTCTGCAGTCCGACCGGCACGGCGCCGAAGGCGAAGCCCCAGGCGGTGACGGCGACCGCCGCCGTTATCGGTGAGGCGCCAAACACGAGCAACGCCACCGCCGACAAGGCGATCAGCAGCGGCGCCAGGCCGACGGCCATCTTGAGATTGCGCTCAGCCAGGAACGCCCCGGCGAAATTGCCGAAGAAGCCGCCTATGCCATAAGCGAGCAGCACCAGCGAGATGGTCCCGATCGGCATCGCCGGAACCGTCTCGAGGAACGGCCGCACATAGGTGAAGCCGGCGAACTGTCCGGACGCGACCAGCAGCACCACCAGCAGCGCCACGCGGATCATCGGCCGCTTCAGCACCGCGAGCAGGGCGCGGAAGCTTGCAACGGTTGCGGGCGGCAGGCTGGGAAGGGTGGCAAGTTGCACCAGCAGCGCCAGCGCGCCGACGACCGACGCGATCATGAAGGCGGTGCGCCAGCCCCAGATATCGCCGACATAGGCGCCGACGGGCGCCGCGGTGACGGTGGCGACCGAAACGCCGGTCAGGATGATCGACATGGCGCGCGGCATCAGCCGCATCGGTACCAGCCGCAGCGCCATGGCGGCCGACATAGACCAGAAGCCGCCAAGTGCCACGCCCAGCACGACGCGGGCGAGAAGCAGCATGGTGAGCGACGACGCGAAGGCGGCGAGCAGGTTGGAGACAATCAAGAGCACGGAGAGGATCCACATCACCAGCCGGCGGTCGAGCCGTTTGGTGATGATCGCCATGGTCGGTGCGGCGATCGCGCCGACGACGGCCGTCGCCGTCACCGCCTGGCCGGCCGCGCCCTCGCTGACGCCGAGGTCCTGCGCCAGTCGCGTCAGCAGGCTGGCGGGCAGGAACTCGGCAGTCACCAGGCCGAAGACGCCGAGCGCCAGCGACACCACCGCGCCCCACGCCGGCTCCGTTCGTTCCTCCGGTTCGGTTCTGTCGAGAACGGCGGCGTCGATGGCGCCCGTGGCGGGTTCGGTCATGGCAAATTCTCCGATTTGGTTGCGGCGCTGCGTAGGGGATGGCCAGCCTGGGCTCCACCCGTCACATGCCTGGTGGGCGGCTCGTCAGTCCGGTCTGGTTGCGGCGCAACATTTGGCTGCAGTGCAACATAGGGAGTGACGACCTGGAGTTTCCATGCTAGAAACGCCGAAATGAATTACAATTCGTCCAAAACCGTTCTGCCGGCTTCCGGTGACCCGCTCACCGACATGCTGCGCGGTTTGCGCCTCGACGGCGTCGATTACGGCCGTTGCGTGCTGGGCGAGCCCTGGGCCGTTTCCTTCCCCGCGCAGAAGGCGGCGCGGTTTCATTTTATCGGTCAGCAGGGCTGCTGGCTGTTCTCGCCGGCCAGGGAATGGATAGAGCTCTCGGTGGGCGACGCGCTGCTGATCCCGCGCGGCGCCGAGCATGTGCTGGCGAGCGCACCCGGCGTGCCTCCCGTGCCGATCGGCCGCTACACCATCGAGCCGGTGTGCGAGAACATCTACGACGTCTCCAATGGCTGTGACGGCTGCAAGACCTTGCTGTTTTGCGGCAGCATGCATTTCAACCTCGACGGCTCGCACCCGCTGCTGGAGATGATGCCCGACCTGATGCAGGCGCATAAGCTGATGGCGAACGCGCCCGGCATCCAGCATCTGCTCGACGCGATGGCCGGCGAGGTGACGATGGACCGTGTCGGCTCCGGCGGCATCCTCGCCCGCCTGGCGGACGTGCTCGCGGCCACCATCATCCGCTCCTGGGTGGAAAATGGCTGCGGCGACGCCACCGGATGGATCGCCGCCGTGCGCAACCCGGATGTCGGCAAGGTGCTCGCCGCCATTCACCTGCAGCCCGAGCGCGACTGGACGGTCGAGACGCTGGCCAGGATGATGGGCGCCTCGCGCTCCGCCTTTGCGCAGCGCTTCGCCACCGTGGTCGGCGAGACGCCGGCTAAATACGTGCTGCGCGTCCGCATGCACCAGGCGCGGCAATGGCTTACCCGCGACGGCATGAGGGTTTCGGTGGCGGCATCGAGGTTGGGCTACGATTCCGAAGCCTCCTTCAGCCGCGCGTTCAAGCGGGTGATGGGCGTGGCGCCGAGCCATTTTCGCAACACCGCCGGCGACGAACAAGCCTAGGCACCGGCATTCCCGGCCACCGGGCGGAGGAACTGCCAAGCCTTTTGGACGCCGCGCCATTCCCCGCCGGCCGGCACGGCATAAGCTCAATGGCGGAGGAAACCGCCATGCCCAATCATCTCGCAACGCTTGCGCTGGCCGCGGCCGTCATCCTGCCGGGCCGGGCTTTCGCGCTCGAAGACAGCTACCTGCCCGCCGACAAGATCCCCTACGCCGTCGAGGCGCCGGGCCAGCCGCAGCGCCTTGGTCCGCTTTGGGGCGAGCGGGCGAAAGGCCCGGCCGGAACGCTGGTCAAAGTTCCCGGCAACTGGCGCGCCCCCGTCCACGCCCACACCGCCGACTACCGCGCCGTGGTGATCAAGGGCCTATGGGCGCATTGGCAGATGCAGGGCGGCGAAGCGACCAAGGTGGTATTGCCGGCCGGTTCCTACTGGACCCAGAAGGCCGACGAGATGCATGACGATGCCTGCCTGTCGGATACCGAATGCGTGATCCTGCTGATCAACGAGACCCCTTACGAGACCTACCTGCCGAAGTAGCTGCACGCCGACAACGAACAGCCGGCCACGCTGGACGCCTATCCGGCGTGCCGCAGGCTGACGCCGCTGCCCTTGTCGAACATCACGACCTTGTCGGGATTCCAGGCGAAGCGCACCGGCTGCTCGATGGCGACGGCGGTTCGCGCCGGCACGGTGGCCCGCAGCATCGTGTCGCCGACCCTGAGCGTCACGATTTTCTCGACGCCGTGGTTCTCGACATCGTGGACCTGCGCCTCGACCGGCGCGCCGCTTTCCAGATAGACGTCCTCCGGACGGATGCCGAAGACGAGCGGGCGACCATCGGCCGCTCCACTCGCCTTGGCTCCCCCAAAAGTCTTCGCCCCAATTGACAGCGGCAGTTCGAAATTCATCGGCGCCATCACCGCGCGATTTTCGACCAGCCTGCCGTCGATGAGGTTCATCGGCGGCGAGCCGACGAAGCTCGCGACATAGGTGTCGCGCGGATTGTTGTAGATCTCCTGCGGCGTGCCGGTCTGGACGATGCGGCCATGGTTGAGCACGCCCACCTTGTCGCCCATCGACATCGCCTCGATCTGGTCGTGGGTGACGAACAGGAAGGTGGCGCCGAGCTGCATCTGCAGGTTCTTCAGCTCCGTGCGCAGCGCCTCGCGCAGCTTGGCGTCGAGCGCCGACAGCGGCTCGTCCATCAGGAACACGCGCGGCTTGCGCACGATGGCGCGGCCGATCGAGACGCGCTGCATCTCGCCGCCGGAAAGCCGGTCGGTCTTGCGGTCGAGCAGATGCTCGATCCTGAGCGTGCGGGCGGCGCGCGCGACGCGGTCCTTGATCTCGGGATCGGGTCCCCCGGTCAAGCCGGAGGATGACGGCGTGAGAGTTGAGAGGGCAACGCACACCGACCGTCGCGGACCGGCGCGAGCGCGACCAGCCGGATAGCGTCAGCTGCTGATCATCGCGCTGTCTTGTTGAGAGCGGTGACGACCAGCGCGAGAATCACCGCCGCGGCGGTGATTTCCCACACGAAAGCCTGCTTGTAGAAAGGCGGCGTGGCGAGCTGCGCCTTGCCGGCGAGAGTGTTGGGGTCCGGTGGATTGAGGAAGAAGACGCCGTAGAGATGCGCCGCCGTGATCGAAACCAGCAGCGCAATGCAGAAGACCAGCGCCACGACCAGCGCTACGGTCACCACACTGCGCACCTTGACGCCCGGCTGGGCCAACGGCAGCAGGTTGTTGATGAGTCCGGCAAGCACCACGAGACCGCTGCCGACCGCGTACAAGCTGATGGAAAAGGGTTGGAAGATCAGCACCAGCGCCATGACGCCGAGGCCAATGATGAAGACCTCGAGGCAGAACGCGCCGGCGCGGCTCATGCCGGAAGAACTGTCGCTCATGACCGTACCGCCTTTCCGGCGCCATCGAAGACATGGGTTTGCCTGGGATCGGGGCGTAGATTCAGCGCCTCGCCGACCTTGACCCGCTGGCTTCTCGTCACCACGACGCGGATGTCGGCGCCTGCCGCCGTGCGGGCATGAATAAGGGTTTCGGCGCCCATGGGCTCGATGAGCTCGGCCCGGGCGGAGATGGTGCCACGGTCCCCCGTATCGGTCGCGGTGAAGGCGCGGGGGCGGACACCGATCGTCACCTTGCCGGGCTGCAGGCGCGCGACCGCCGCGTCCGTGCGGATCGCCAGACTAATGCCGGCCACGGTCATCTCCGCCGTGCCATCGGCGAAGGTCTTGAGGTCGGCCTCGAGAAGATTCATCTGCGGCGTGCCGATGAAGCTCGCCACGAAAGCATTGTCGGGCTTGGCAAAAACCTCGTGCGGTGAGCCGACTTGCTCGATCAGGCCGTCCTTCATGATGGCGATGCGGTCGGCCATGGTGAGCGCTTCGAGCTGGTCATGGGTCACGATCACGGTCGCTTTGGAGAGGCCCTGCAGCACTTCCTTGATCTGGCCACGCATGCTCTGGCGTAGTTCGACATCGAGACGCGACAAGGGCTCGTCGAAGAGGAAGCAATTGGGGTCGCGGACGATGGCGCGGGCCATGGCGGCGCGCTGCTTTTCGCCCTCGGATATCTGGTTCGGCAGCCGGTCGAGAACGTGCTCCAAGTGGAGGATCGCGGCGACGCGGTTGACGCGGGCAGTCCGCTCAGCCCCCGAAATGCCGTCATGATAGAGCGGGAAGGCGATGTTCTCGCCGACCGATGCCGACGGGTAGAGCGCGTAGAACTGGAACACCATGGCGATGTCGCGCTTTTCGGGCGGCAGGTTGTTCATCACCTTGCCGGCGATGACGACCTCGCCGTCAGTGACGCTTTCCAGCCCGGCGATGACGCGCAGGGTCGTCGTCTTGCCACAGCCGGACGGGCCGAGAAGGCAGACGACCTCACCGGCGGCCACCGACAGGTCAACGTCTTTGACCGCGGTGAAGGAGCCGAAACGCTTGGTGACTTTGCGGAGTTCGATGGTTGACATCTCAGCGCTTCACGGTGCCGAAGGTTACGCCGCGCAACAGATGGTTTTGCAAGAAGAAGGTGACCAGGAAGACTGGGACGAGGAACAGGGTTTCGATGGCGGCAAGCAAAGTCCAGTCGGTGCCGCGTCCACCCGACGACACGGCCTGGTTCATGGCGACCGGGACCGTCCTCGTGTCGGGCCCCGAGAGCAACAGGGCGAAGAGGAACTCGTTCCAGGTGAGGATCAGGCCGAACACGAACGTGGCGGCGAGCCCGGCGATGACCTGGGGCAGGCAAATCTTGAAGAACACCCGCATTCCGGACGATCCGTCGATGCGGGCGGCATCCTCGACGTCTGGCGACAATTCATCGAAGAAGCTCTTCATCATCCAGATGGTGAAGGCCAGGTTGAAGGCGGTGTAGAGCATGATGATGCCGAGATACGAGCCCGACAGGCCCGCTACGCGGAACATCAGGATCACCGGAATGATCACCACAATCGCCGGCAGCATGCGCGTGGTCAGGATGATGAACAGGTAGGTGTCATTGCCTTTCAGCGGATAGCGCGAGAAGCCGAAGGCCGCCAGGGTGCCGATGACCAGCGCCAGCAGCACCGACGCCGAGGCGATGAAGATCGAGTTGAAGAAATAACGGTCGAATCCTGTCGCTTCCGGGGCACCGTCCGGCGTCATCGAGCGGGAAAAGACGGACCCAAAATTTTCGAGCGTGGGCTTGAACACAAAATGATCCGGAATCAAGCCGAACAGCGACGTGGGCGACAGCGTCGGAGGCACTAGGAGCGCGTCGCCCTGCGGTTTGAAGGCGGTGAATATTATGAACAGCACCGGCAGAAAATAGATAAAGGCGACGACGGCCACGGCGAGCGTCCGCCCCCAGCCGGCCCTGTCTACTCCGCTGGCCCTGCCGAAGCCGAGCTTTCCCAATATCGATTCGGCCACGGGTCAGGCTCCCTGCGTACGGCGGTTTGCGAGGTACAGGTAGAGGTTCGTGAGAACGATCACCATGAACAGCATCAGATAGGAGATCGCCGCGCCCTCACTCGTCTTGTTCTGCTCGTTGGCGATGCGGATCAAGTGATAGGAGATCGTCAGTGTGTCGTTGCCGCCCTTGGTGAGGAGGATGACGAGATCCGCCAGCTTGAATGCCTCGATGGTGCGGAAGAGAAGGGCCAACATCAGAAGGCCGCGGATGTAGGGAAAGGTGATCATCCAGAATTGCCGCCAGCTGGAAATACGGTCGATGGCAGCGGCCTCGTAAAGGTATTTCGGCACCGAGACGAGGCCCGCTAGCACAAGGAGCATGACGAAGGGCGACCACATCCATGCGTCGGCGAAAACGATTCCCGCCACGGCACCGACTTTGTTGCTCATCAGGATGAACTGGTTGCCGGAGATGGAATTGATGACGTAGCTGAGAATCCCGAATGTCGGGTCATAGTAGTAGGTGAAGAACACGCCAGAGGCGACAACCGAAAGCATCATCGGTGTCAGCACCAGGATCAACAAATACTTGCGCAGCGGAAATTGCTTGGCGAACAGGATGGCCAGCAGAAAGCCGACGATCATCTGCGCGGAGACGGTGAACACGACGAACATGGCGGTATTGATCAGCGCGCCCCAAGTCGCGTGAGCAGCGAGATCGTTGGTAAGGATCCGGACGTAGTTCCCGAGTCCGACGAAGCGGATCGTCTGCTGGTTTGCCTGGTAGGCGAAGAACGAAAGGCCCAGCGACCACAGCAGGGGGAAGATATTCATCACAAACAGAACGGCGATTGCCGGAGCTACCAGCAGGGCGCCGAAGTAGTGGCGGCGATACGCGTTGACGGTAAATGCGGCAGCGACCAACGCAGCCGCGGCGCCCACCACCCAGAAGGAGACAGCCGCCGGCAAGCCCGCCATTGATATGGCCGACACGACGACAGCGACAGCGATGGCGAGTTTCCAGTTGTGGGCAACAACCGCGGTAAGGCGTGGTGTCAGCAGCGTGTTTGAAACAGCGGTCATGGGAGTCCGAAATATGGAGCGCCTGACGTGGCAATGATGGGGAGCGGCTTTTGCCCGCTCCCCGCAGCTATGTCGGAAGGTTACTGGATAAGGCCAGCGTTCTTCAGGAGGTCCTCCTGGAACTTGGCAATGTTATCCAGGGTGGTCTTGGCGTCCTGCTTGCCAGTGATGGCTAGGTCGTACTGGTCCTGCTGCTGGGTGAGCAGTTCGAAGAACTGCGGCACGTGCCACATGTCCTTCTGCCAGTCGAGCGAGTTCGCCCAGGCGCGGTCCCACGGACGATAGGTCGCGTATTTCGGATCGCTGTAGACCGACTTGATCGCGGACTGGCCGCCGCCGGCGGCGAACTGGTGCTGGATATCGGGCGAGAGCCACCACTTCACGAAGCCCACCGCTTCCTTGATTTGCTCAGGCGTCGTCCAGGTGGTGAGAACGAAAGGCTGTCCGCCGATCTGTGACGTACGATTCACCTTGCCGTCGGGGCCGCGCAGGCCTGGCGCCAATCCGAACACCAGCTTGTCGGCAACCTTCGACGTCTTGGGATCGAGCGAGGCTTCGCCGAGACCGATCCAGTCGATGTTCATGGCCACCTTGCCTTCACGGAACAACTGGTCCGAGACGAAGATGTCCATGGTGCCGGTCTTGACCACCGGCGGCATGTACTTCAGCAATTTGAGGAAATGCTCCATGCCCTCGATGGACTTCGGGGAGTTTACGACGCCTTCGGCATGTCCGGTCGGGGCCTTGGTTTCATCCCAGATGCCGCCGCCATGCTGCCAGACGAACGTGTGGACCGAGCTCGTCGAGAAGTCGTAGCCTTTGCCTGCCTGATAGGCGATGCCGTAGAAATCGTCATCCAGCACCTGGCCGGCGAGCTTGTCGCCCTTCTTGCGCTGGAAGAATTCGCCAACATGCTCGAACGTGTTCCAGTCCATGGCGTCAATTTCTTCGCCGGTGCAGGGCAGCTTCTCATTGTACTTCGCCTTGAAGGCGGCCTGCTCGTCGTCGTTGCAGAGCACATCCTTGCGGCCGTAGGTGACCAACACGTCCGGGAACTGCGGGAAGCCGTAATAGTTCGGCGTGCTGTTGGGATAGGTCGAGTAGGCGTTGAGCACGGCGGGATGCATCGACTCCATCGTCGCCTTGAGTTCCGGGTCGGCATCGATGAGATCGTTGATCTTGCGGAAATAGCCGCCTTCGACGAAGGCGCCCAGCCATTGCGAGTCCGACACGATGAAGTTGTACTTCTTTTCGCCCGAGGTCAACGAGGCGTTGACGCGGGTGTAGAAATCCGGCCACGGAATGAAGTCGACATCGAGCTTCACGGTATTGCCAGACTTGGGCTTGTACTGCTCGTCGAAGAACTTCTTCATAATGCGGGTCGGGGGCCAATCCGGCACCGCCATCGTCAACGTCACTTCTTCGGCAGAGGCATAGGTCACGCCTCCCACCAGTAGCGTGGCAGCGAAGCTTGCTGCTGTCGCTAGCCTTTTCACTTTGGTCACCGGCGTCATTCGCGTTTCCTCCCTTGGTTAACCGGATTGCTTCTCGCCGTTCGCGTCAGGTCATTGCCTGGCCGCTCGCGGCGCGGAAGACGTGGATTTTCCTGTTATCGATGGCGATCGATGCCGAATCGCCGGTCCTGATGCTGGCGGCGATCGCTTCCGGCAGCACCATGCGCAACATCTCGCCGCCGGCCACGACCGAGACGATCGTGATGTCGCCGAGCGGTTCGACCAGATGCACCTTCGAGGCAACCCCGGCTTCGCCCTTGGCGGCGAGCCGAATGTCGCTCGGGCGAATGCCGATCAGCGCGGCCTCGCCGGCATCGGCAGTCTTTGGCGCCGTCGCCGGAACCAGAGTCCCGAGCGGCGTGTCGAAAGACCTGGTGTCGGCGCGCACCGAGGCCGTGAACAGATTCATGTGCGGCGAGCCGATCTTGCTGGCGACATAGGTATGGATCGGCTGCTCGTAAAGCTCGTCCGGCGTGCCGATCTGGACGATGCCGCCATCGCGCATGACGGCGATCGCCTCGCCCATCGAGAGAGCCTCGAGCTCGTCGGGCGTGGCATAGATCACGGTCATGCCGAACTGGCGGTGCAGCCGCTTCAGCTCGGCGCGCGTCTCGTGCCGAAGCTTGGCGTCGAGATTGGTGAGCGGCTCATCGAGGAGAAGAATCTTTGGCCGGCGGATCAGGGAGCGGCCGAGCGCGACGCGCTGCTGCTCTCCGCCGGACAGGGTTGCCGGCTTGGCCTTCAGGCGGTGTGTCAGCTTCAGGATCTCGGCGGTCTCTTTCACCCGCTTGTCGATCTCGGCGCGCGCGGCTTTCTCCTCGCGCAGCGGATAGGCGAGATTGTCATAGACCGTGAGGTGGGGGTAAAGCGCGAAAGACTGGAAGACCATCGAGATGCCGCGGCCGGCGATCGGCGCATGGGTCATGTCGCGGCCGCCGATCTCAAGCGTGCCGGAGTCGGCCTGGACGAGGCCGGCGATAGTGCGCAGCGTCGTCGTCTTGCCAACCGAGCTCGGCCCGAAGAGTACGAAGAAGCGGCCTTCGTCGACGGCGAAGCTCAGGTCGTTGATGGCGCGTACGGATCCATAGGCCTTGCTGAGCCCATCGAGGCGCAGCGCAATCCCCTTGCCGGCACTGGCGCGAGGCGACGTCTGCGTCACGATGCGCCACCTCGTGCGGACGGAACACGCGCCATCCGTATGATCCCCCTCGCCCTGCCGAAATGGACTGCGGCTGTCATTCCCGATCCGCCTTTTCTTTCATAATCTGGTATTACCAATTTAAGATGCCCGTCAAGCGCTTTCTTGAAATTCGCCATCACCAAAATAAGCTGAAAACGTCCGCTATATGTTCGTATTTCCTTCATTTTTGGCAGTTCTCCACCTTCATCCCGTTCGCAAAACGCCAATCCCCAAAATTACTGAAATCGCCGACCTTCAAATCTGGTCGAACCAGATTCGCTCCGAGCTACCGCGACGACCGCCCCGGATTGCCCTCGACGACCCCCCAATCGGTCCGCATCGGGAGAAGTCTCGTATCCTGCATCCGCCTTCGTCCAGCCCTCCTCCATGCCCAACTCACGCCGCCACCACCCTTGTCAGGATGGCGTCCGGAGTCGCGCCTGCCGCACCAGTGCTGAGGCCGCCCACTGGGCGACGGCCAGGGTCTCGCCGCTGTCCAGGCCCCAGATGTCCTTCAGCACAATCAGCAGTTCGACGCCGAAAATCAGCGACAGCGCCTGCGCCAGACGCTCGAATTCGCGCGGCGGCAGCTCGCCCCTCAGTGGCGCAAGCGCATCCTCCAGCAGGTCCATGCGATGGCCACGGGTGAAGGGTGGCTCGCCGCCCAGCGTGCCTGCCTGCCCGCGCGCCCATTGGTCCAGCGACAATTTCAGCGCTGCCTTGAACGTTGCCTCGAAGGCCTCGATGCGCGGCATCGCGCTGTCTATCAACTCCGCCACGCGGCGTTCGGCATCTGACGAATCGGATCCCCACTCCAGTATCGGGCCGAGCCCCTCGTCGACCACTGCCTGCACCAGGGCTGCCTGGCTGGGGAAATAGCGATAGGCGGTGGCGCGCGACACTTCGGCCGCTTCCGCGACTTCGCTGACCGAGGGCGTGACGCCCGCCTGCATCAGCCGAGTCGCCGTCTCCAGCATCAGCCGTTTTGTGCGGGCCCGGGGGCCGCGTTCGGCTGGCCCATTGACGTCGTCATTCAGCGCGGCTTGTTGACGTGAGACATCCATGTCAGTACGATACGCGCGTCTCAAAAAATTGCAATGGCCTTTGCTTTCCGAAGGACCAAGCAAAAAGAGCGGCTGGCGGCCCAGCGCCGGTCAGCCGATGGCGGAGAAACGCGATGAAGCGCATCTATGTGGTCGGCACCGCCGACACCAAAGGTGAGGAACTCGCCTTCCTGGCCAATGCCGTCGCCAGGGCCGGCGGCGCGGTCGCTCGTGTCGATATCGGCACGCGCGGCGCGACTGTCCCCGTCGATGTCCCCGCCAGTGAGGTCGCCGCGCATCATCCAAAGGGAGTCAGCGCGGTTCTCGGCATCGACGATCGCGGCGCCGCCGTTGCCGGCATGGCCGCCGCCTTCGCCAACTTTATCCAGTCGCGCGACGATATCGCCGGCGTGATCGGCATCGGCGGCGGCGGCGGCACCTCGATCGTCACCGCCGGCATGCGCGCGCTGCCCCTCGGCCTGCCGAAGCTCATGGTCTCCACCCTCGCGTCGGGCGACACCGCGCCTTACGTCGACGTCTCCGACATCATCATGATGCCGTCGGTGACCGACATGGCCGGGCTAAACCGGCTGTCGCGCGTCGTGCTGCACAATGCCGCCCGGGCGATCGCAGGCATGGCGGCGAAGCCAGCGCCATCAGCCGCCGGCAAGGCTGCGCTGGGGCTTACCATGTTCGGCGTCACCACGCCCTGCGTGACGGCGATCGTCGAGCAATTGCGAGCCGACCATGACTGCATGGTCTTCCACGCCACCGGCACCGGCGGCCGCTCGATGGAGAAGCTCGCCGATTCGGGCCTGCTTGCCGGCGTCCTCGACATCACCACCACCGAGGTCTGCGATTTGCTGTTCGGCGGCGTGCTGCCGGCGACCGAGGACCGGTTCGGCGCGATTGCCCGCACGAAGCTGCCTTACGTCGGCTCGGTCGGCGCGCTCGACATGGTGAACTTTTGGGCGCCGCCGACGATCCCCGAGCGCTATCGCGGACGCCTGTTTTACGAACACAATCCCAACGTCACGCTGATGCGCACCACGGCTGACGAATGCCGCCAGATCGGCGAATGGATCGGCGGCCGCCTCGCCCGATGCGAGGGCCCGGTCCGCTTCCTGATCCCGCAAAAGGGCGTCTCGGCGCTCGATATCGAAGGCGGCGCTTTCTCCGACACGGAGGCCGATCAGGTGCTGTTCGACGCCATCGAGCGCACGATCAAGCCGACCAGGAACCGCATCGTGACGCGCCTGCCGCTGCACATCAACGACCCCGCATTCGCCAAGGCCGCAGCCGAGGCTTTCCTCGACATCGTCAAGAAGTGAGACACGACAAGCATGGCCGCCATTCCGCGCAAGGAAATCCTGGAGAAATTCCGCAAGATGATCGCCGAGGGGGTGCCGATCGTCGGCGGCGGCGCCGGCACCGGCCTGTCCGCCAAGGCCGAAGAGGCCGGCGGCATCGACCTGATCATCATCTACAATTCCGGCCGCTACCGCATGGCCGGGCGCGGCTCGGCTGCCGGCCTGCTCGCTTATGGCAACGCCAACGAGATCGTCAAGGAAATGGCCTATGAGGTGCTGCCGGTGGTGAAGAAGACGCCGGTGCTGGCCGGCGTCAACGGCACCGACCCTTTCGTCATCATGCCGCTGCTGCTGGCCGAGCTGAAGACGATGGCCTTTTCCGGCGTGCAGAATTTTCCGACCGTCGGCCTGTTCGACGGCACCATGCGCCAGAGCTTCGAGGAGACCGGCATGGGCTTCGGCCTCGAGGTCGACATGATCGCCGAGGCGCACAAGCTCGACCTCCTGACCACGCCCTACGTCTTCAATCCCGACGAGGCACGCGCCATGACGAGGGCCGGCGCCGACATCGTCGTCGCCCATATGGGCGTCACCACCGGCGGCTCGATCGGCGCCACCTCGGCGAAAACGCTCGACGGCTGCGTGAAGGAGATCGACGCCATTGCCGATGCCGCGCGCTCGCTGCGCAAGGACGTCATCCTGCTTTGCCATGGCGGGCCGATCTCGATGCCCGACGACGCGCGCTACATTCTCGAGCGCTGCGACGGCCTGCATGGCTTCTATGGCGCAAGCTCGATGGAGCGGCTGCCAGCAGAGGCGGCGATCGCCAGGCAGACGGCGGATTTCAAGGCGATCACGAAAAGGAAGGGATGAGGCAATGGCCGACAGGGAGAAAGTGTTCGTCTATCCGGAGGACGTCAGCGCCTTCGGCTTCGACTGGGGGAGAATGGCCCTCACCGTTGCCCCGGAAGTGAACGGCGCCGAACGCTTTTCCGGCGGCGTCGTCGACCTGCCGCCGGGCAAGGGTCACACCCGCCACAATCATCCCGGCGCCGAAGAGATCATCTTCGTCATCTCCGGCAATGGCGAGCAGATGGTCGAGGGCGAGAGGGGCAACCCGGTGGTGGCGAAAGTCGGTCCCGGCTGCACCATCTACGTGCCGGAAAGCCGCTTCCACTCGACGCTCAACACCGGCGACCTGCCGATGCAGCTCTTCGTCGTCTACTCGCCGGCTGGCCCGGAGCTGGCGCTACGGGAGCTACCGGATTTCAAGCTGCTGCCGGCGGGCAAATAAGGCTGTCGCCATTCTGTCTCGGCGCCATGCGCCGAGACATCGGACTCGAACTCAGAGTCCGCCTCTGTTCCAGCCCCTGCCCCGGTCGCCGAACATCACATAGCCGGCGTCGGTCACCGCGACGGTGTCTTCCAGCTTGATGAAGCCGCGTGTCGGGTGAAGCATGGTCGTCTCGACCGAGAGCACCATGTTTTTTTCCAGCGGCTTTGCCGCATAGGTGCCTTCATAGGCGACCGGATGATTGGTCATCAGGAACGGCGCCTCGTGTGTGATCAGCCCCATGCCGTGCGCGAAGAAATCAGTAAAGGCCGCAACCTTGGAGGCTTTCAGCACGCTCTCCGCATGGGCGATCATGTCGCCGCCGAGAGTGCCGGCCTTCACCTTGGAAAAGGCCGCCTGCTGCACGGTTTCGACTTCCGCCAGCAGATCCTTCAGTTCGGCATCCGGTTCGCCAAGCACGCCCATGCGGCAGAGGTCGCCGATATAGCCGTGGTAATTGCCGCCGGAATCGATCGACATCACCTCGCCCTTCTTCCACGCCTGGCTTGAGGCGGCGCGGTTGTGGCTGGATCCCAGCGTCAGCAGGCAATATTCGAAATGCGCGCCGCGATTGGTCTCTTGGCGCCTGAGCTCCTCGATGATGTCTGTCTTGCTCGTGCCCTCCCGCGCCCAGGCGATCGTCGCCAGCATGGAATCGGTGATCAGTTCGGAGGCGATGCGCAGTTGTTCCAGTTCGGCCCCGGTCTTGATGGCGCGCATGCGCTCCAGCATATCGGTCGCGTCGATCAGCTTGGCATCCGGCAGCGCCTTGTGGATCAGCGTATAGGCGTCCGACGGCAAGAAACCTGGTTCGATGCCGATGCGAGCAGCCGACTTGCCGATCTTCCGCAGATGCTCGACGGCAAGATTGGCGGCATCGAGCGTGCCCCAGCAGGCCGTATGCAAGGTCGGCGTCCAGAACGGATGGTTCTGATGCTCGCCGCCTTCCATCTTGTTGCCGATATAGGCGGCGTGCTCCGGCCCGCCCTTCTCATAGAGAACGATCGGCAGGTAGCGGCTGTGGCCGATCGCATCCATGGCGGCAAAGAAGATGAACTTGTAGCCGCCGAGCAGATATTGGGTGTTGTGCTTTGAGGTGGCGAACAGCACGTCGATGCCGGCCTCCTCCATCAGCCTATCCACCCGCGCCTGGTCGAACGGAATGCTGCTGACCTCGGTTTTGCCCGGAGCGATGTTCATCTGCCTCTCCCTATTTTTCATCGGCCGCAGGAGCGCCGAACGTCACGATCTTTGGCTGTCAGCCAAATCTGCATCATCTCGGCCACTCTGGTCCAGCCAGAATTGATCACTTTAGCACCGAATGCCCTTTCCACCCCGAGTCTTGATCCGACTGGGCATCATCTGGTCCTACCAAATAGCGGCAGGATGACTCTTCGGCTGGCTGGTCCAGCGGACGGAAATTTCAAAGCCAAGCCATGATGCGCCAAATCCGTCTCTGGCGAAACCTTTGCCAAGCGCCATAATCAGCGGATTGCCGCGCCTGCCACGGCGCGAAGACGGGAGTTTGAGCGATGTCGGAATTGACGATTTCACGCCGCGGCCTGCTGGCCGGCTCGGCGCTGCTTCTGGCCTCGACCGCGCTGCCGACCATCGGTTTCGCGCAGACGCCGAAGAAGGGTGGCCGGCTGATCGTCGCCGCCGATTCCGAGCCACGCAACCTCAACCCGGCAATCGTCGCCTCCAACGGCGTCTTCTTCATTTCGAGCAAAATCGTCGAGACGCTGGCCGAGGCCTCCTTCGACGGCAAGGATGGATTGCAGCCGCGCCTGGCGCTCTCTTGGGAAGGTGCGGCCGACGGTCTGTCGGTGACCTTCAAATTGCGCGACGGCGTCAAATGGCACGACGGCAAGCCCTTCACTTCCGCCGACGTCGCCTTCTCGGCGCTGCAGATCTGGAAGCCGCTGCAGAATCTCGGCCGCACCGTGTTCAAGGACCTTGAGGCCGTCGACACGCCGGACGAGCTGACGGCGATCTTCAAATTCGCCAAGCCGACGCCGTTCCAGCTGATCCGCAACGCGCTGCCGGCGCTGACGAGCGTCGTGCCGAAGCACGTCTATGAGAACGGCAAGATCGAGGACAATTCGGCCAACAACGCGCCGATCGGCACCGGCCCGTTCAAATTCGCCGAATACAAGGCCGGGCAATATTACCGGCTTGCGAAGAACGACGCCTACTGGGGCAAGGACGAACCTTATCTCGACGAGATCGTCTACCAGGTGCTGCTGGACCGCACGTCCGCAGCCGCGGCACTCGAAGCCGAAGAGATCCAGCTCGCCGCCTTCTCCGCCGTGCCGCTCGCCGATCTCGACCGCATCTCGAAGGTGCCCGGACTGAAGGTCATCACCAAGGGCTATGAGGGGCTGACCTATCAATTGGTCGTCGAGATCAATCACCGCCGCAAGGAACTGGCCGACCTCAAGGTGCGGCAGGCGATCGCGCATGCCATCGACAAGGATTTCGTCGTCAAGACGATCTTCCTCGGCTACGCGGCGACCGCGACCGGCCCGGTGCCGAAGAACGATCCGCAATTCTACACCGCCGACGTGCCGACCTATCCCTTCGACGTCGCCAAGGCCAATGCGCTGCTGGACGAAGCCGGCTACAAGCGCGCTGACGACGGCAAGCGCTTTGCGCTGAAGCTGCTGCCGGCGCCCTACTTCAACGAGACAAAGCAGTTCGGCGACTATCTGCGCCAGGCACTCGCCGCTATCGGCATCGACGCCGAGATCGTCAACAACGACTCGGCCGCCCACATCAAGGCTGTCTACACCGACCACGCCTTCGACCTCGCCGTCGGCCCGCCGGTGTTCCGCGGCGACCCGGCGATCTCGACCACCATCCTGGTTCAGAGCGGCATTCCCGATGGCGTGCCCTTCTCCAACCAGGGCGGCTACAAGAACGCCGACCTCGACGCACTGATTGCGAAGGCTTCAGAGACGCTCGACACCGCCGCCCGCACCGAGCTCTACAAGGAGTTCCAGAAAAAGGTTGCGGCCGACCTGCCGCTGATCAACGTCGCCGAATGGAGCTTCATCAGCGTCGCAAGCGACAAGGTTGGGAATATAGCCAACAACCCGCGCTGGGCAGTGTCTAACTGGGCGGACACCTATTTGGAATCGTGACACACTCGCGCGGATGAAGGTTTGCGGCGAAATCGTCGTAGATGCACGGACATACGTCGAGCTCTACGATACCCCCCTCTGTCCTGCCGGACATCTCCCCCTCAAGGGGGGAGATCAGCAGCTTGTCTGTCTCGCCAATTCTGCAACGATGGGGATTGGCGAAGCCATTGGTGACAGCCAATCTCCCCCCTTGAGGGGGAGATGTCCGGCAGGACAGAGGGGGGTGCCTGGGCGCGGCATTTCCTTTAGTCGGCTGAGCACAAAGTCTCCGAGACGCGCATGACCCGCGCCCTCACTCTCCTCCGCCGTCGCCTGGTCGGCAGCGTCTTCGTGCTGCTGATCGTCGTCATCGGCAGCTTCCTCCTCCTCGAAGCCGCCCCAGGCGACGCGGTGGACGCCTATATCGTCTCGACTGGCGGCGATGCCGGCATGATCGAATTGCTGCGCCACCGCTGGGGTCTCGACCAATCCGAGCTGACACGCCTCGCCAACTATCTCTGGGCGTTGCTGCATCTCGATCTCGGCCAATCCGTCACCTTCTCGCGGCCGATCCGCGATGTGATCCTCGAACGCCTGCCGACCACGCTGATCCTGATGGGCAGCGCCACCGCGCTTTCCTTCGGCCTCGGCTCGGCGCTCGGCGTCTATGCCGGCGCCAGACCCGGCAGCTTTCGCGACCACTTGCTGTCGATCGGCTCGCTGGCGCTTTATGCCGTGCCCGGCTTCTGGCTCGGGCTGGTGCTGATCGTAGTCTTTGCCGTCGACCTGCGCTGGCTGCCGATCGGCGGCATCGAGACCATAGCCTCGGGCAAGACCGGCCTGGCGCGGGCCGCCGACATCGCCACCCACCTCGTGCTGCCGGTCTCGGCGCTCGGTTTCATTTATCTGGCACTCTATCTGCGCATGATGCGCACCGGCATGGCCGAGGCCTGGCGGCAGGATTTCGTGCTTGCCGCCCGCGCCAGGGGTCTGACGCGCCGCCGCATCGTGCTTGCCCATGTCGCCCGCAACGCGCTTCTGCCATTGGTCACCATGCTCGGCCTACAATCGGCGCAGATGCTCGGCGGCAGCGTCGTCATCGAAAGCGTCTTTGCCGTGCCGGGCCTCGGCCGGCTGGCGCAGGAAGCCGTTGCCGGGCGTGACACGCCGCTGCTGCTCGGCATCATCCTGGTCAGCGCCGTCCTCGTCGTCGTCATCAACCTTCTGGTCGATCTCGCCTACGCCTTCCTCGATCCGCGCGTCGGCGCTAGCGAGGCCGGCGCATGAGCCGCCTGCGTCGTTTCTTCGGCACGCCGGACGCGATCGCCGGCGCCTTCGTCCTCGCCTTGCTCGTCGCAATGGCGTTGGCGGCACCGCTGCTCTTTCCCAGCGACCCGCAGGCAATCGCCGGTCCGGCGCTGCTGCCGCCGTTCCAGGACTGGTCGCTGCCGCTTGGCACCGATCGGCTCGGCCGCGACGTGCTGGCCGAGCTCTTTCACGGCGCCCGCACCTCGCTGGCGGTCGGGCTGGCGGCCGCCGCCGCGGCGCTCCTGATCGGCGCCGTTGTCGGTACTTTAGCCGGCTTTGCCGGGGGCCTGATCGACGAAGTGCTGATGCGCATCACCGACGCCTTCCAGACCGTTCCGAGCTTCCTGCTCGCGCTCGCCTTCGTCAGCATTGTCGGGCCTTCGCTCGGCGTCGTCGTCGCGGCAATAGCGCTTGGCGCATGGACAGGCCCGGCACGCGTGGCGCGTGCGGAAGTGCTGTCGATCCGTGAGCGCGACTATGTCGCCGGCGCCCGCGTCATCGGCATGCATCCGCTGGAGATCGCCTTTCGCGAAGTGCTGCCCAATGCCCTGCCGCCGGTGCTGGCGCTGTCCTCGGTGATCGTCGCGGCGGCAATCCTGACCGAAGCCGCGCTCTCCTTCCTCGGCCTCGGCGACCCCAACCGCGTCACCTGGGGCGGCATGATCGCCGAAGGCCGCGCCGTTTTACGCACTGCGCCATTCCTGTCGATTGTCCCCGGCATCGCGTTGGTGCTGACCGTGCTCGGCGTCTATCTCGCCGGCGAGGGCGTGGTGGAAAGCACCGCGGTACGCAGGAGTCTGTTGTGACCGCCCTGCTCTCGATCCGCGACCTTTCGGTGCGCTACCGTCGCGATGGTGTGGCGGCGGTGAAAGGCATCAGCCTCGACGTCGGGGGCGGCGAGCGCCTGGCGGTCATTGGCGAAAGCGGCTCGGGCAAGAGCACGCTGGCGCTGGCGATCGCGGGGTTGTTGCCTGGGGGCGCCAAGATTGGCGGGCGCGTGGACTGGTTCCTGCCGGAAAGCGCTGGCGCCAAGGCCTCCCTCTCTGTCCTGCCGGACATCTCCCCCTCAAGGGGGGAGATTGGCAGTTCCGTCGCCGGCCTTCTTTTTGCGACCTCGAAAATCGGCGAAGGCAGAGATCACGAGCTAATCTCCCCCCTAGAGGGGGAGATGTCCGGCAGGACAGAGGGGGGCGCGACAGAACGCCGGCCAAGCGAGATTGGCATCGCCCAAACTCCCCACCTCGGCCGCGACATCGGCTTCGTCTTCCAGGACCCCTCCGCCAGCCTAGATCCCGTGATGCCGGTCGGCAAGCAGATCGCGGAAGTCGCGCATACGCATCTCGGCCTCGACTGGCCCCAATCCCTGGCACGAGCCACAACGCTCCTTGAGCGCGTCCACCTGCCTGACCCGCAGGCCATCCTCCGCGCCTACCCGCACCAGCTTTCCGGCGGCCAGAAGCAACGCGTGGCCATCGCCGCGGCAATCGCTGCCGGGCCAAAGCTCTTGATCGCCGACGAGGCGACCAGCGCGCTCGACACCATCGTCCAGGCCGAGATCGTCACCCTGATCAGCCGGCTGGTGGCCGAGGACGGCATGACGCTGCTCTTCATCAGCCACGACATCGCGCTTGCCGCCGCGCTTGCGGATCGCATCGGAGTGCTGCGCCATGGCGAACTGGTCGAACTTGGCGAGACCCGTCAAATCATCGAAGAGCCACGCCACCCTTATACGCGCTCGCTGGTCGATGCTCATCTCGGCCTCGACGCGAAGCCTCTTCTTGACCGGCAAGGCGCCTCGGCATGACCGTGCTCACTGTCTCCAACCTTACTAAGCGCTACCATCGCGGCGGCAAGCCTTTCGCGGCAGTCGACGACGTGTCCTTCGAGATCGGTCCGGCGGAGACGCTGGCGCTCGCCGGGCCGTCCGGCAGCGGCAAATCGACGATCGCGCGGCTGGTGCTGCGGCTGATCGAGCCCGATGCCGGCCGCATCGACTTCGAAAGCGCGGACTTCCTCGCCTTGTCAGGCGCCGCGCTGCGCGCGCGCCGTGCCCGCCTGCAGATGGTGTTCCAGGACCCGCTCGCAGCCTTCAATCCGCGCGCCACGGTCGCGCGCGTGCTGGACGATCCCTTGCGCATCCATGACATCGCCTCACGCACCGAGCGCCCCCGCCGTATCGCGGCATTGCTGGAGCGGGTCGGCCTGGACGCCGGCCTTGCCGCGCGCGCCATCCACGAGATTTCCGGCGGCCAGCGGCAGCGCGTCGCCATCGCCCGCGCCATCGCCACACGGCCGTCGCTGATCGTGCTCGATGAAGCCGTGTCGGCGCTCGACGTTTCGGTGCGCGGGCAGATCCTGGAATTGCTGCTCGACCTGCAAAGGCAGGAACGGATTGCCTATCTCTTCATTTCCCATGATCTCGGCGTCATCCGTGCCGTGGCGCATCGCGTCATCGTCCTCGATGCCGGCCGGATCGCCGAGTGCGGCGACGCCCGCGCCGTCGTCGCCAATCCGCAATCGGCGATCGGCAAGGCGCTGGTGGCGGCGATGCCGAGACTGAATAGGAACAGGCCATGATCCCGCATAGTGGCAACCGGTTTGCGGGCAAGATCATGGTCAAACAACAAAATCAGGACGCATCATGACCGATCCCGAAGCAGCCAGAGCCGAAAAACTGTCGCGCGAGCTCGATTCCGCTTTCCGCAACAGGGCCGACCTCTATCGCCTCTTCCTTGATGAACTGACCGCCGAGCTCGGCGCGGAGAAGGCCGAGGCAGTGATGATCCGCACCATCGAAAAGCGCGGCCGGGAGGTCGCGGCGGCGGCTTTCGCCGATTTCGGCCCCAACGACGCGCCGGCAATCGGCGAGGCGTTCCTCGCCGTCAGCCCGGATGACGGGCGCATGTACCCCACCGATGTCGAACGCGGACCCGACCACATCGCCTTCAAGGTGAGCCGCTGCCCGCTGAAGGATGCCTGGGTCGAGGCTGGCGTCGGCGAGGAAAATCTCGCCACGCTCTGCCGCATCGCCGGCGCCTTCGACCGCGGCCTGTTCGAGGCCACCGGTGTGCGATTCGCCAACGTCACCTGGACGCCGGACAATGGGTCCGGCTGCTGCCACATCGCGCTGACCAACCGCGACGCTTAATGCATGTCGCCCAAAAGTGCGCAGCGGTTTTGGGATTACGACATGCATCAAAACAAAGACTTTAAAGCGCGTCGCCTGAATCCGTTTCATCGCGACGCGCTTTAGCCGGACAATTATTCAGCTCTCGGCAAAGACGTGCAGCTCGCCGCCCGCTTCGTTGATCGCGGCGCGCAGCTCCGCCGCCGGCTCGCTGTCGGTGACGACATCGGAAATCTCGCTCAGCGCGCAGACACGCTCCAGGCCGCTGCGGCCAAACTTGTCGTTGGTGACGACCAGCATGGTCGACAGCGATCGCGCCATCATCGCGCGCTTCACCGCGGCCGCGCCCGAGATCATGTCGCTCGGCCCTTCGGCGTTCAGCGCCGAGGCGCCGATGATGGCGACGTCGGCATTGTAGCGGCGCACGAATTCGACCGTGTCCTCGCCGAGCACCGCGGCCTCTCGGCTGTCATAGGTGCCGGGGCAAAGGATGACGCGGAAGCTGGGATTGGCGCCGGCAACCGAGGCGACGCCGACGGAGTTGGTGATGATCGTCAGGTCCCGGCTGAGCTGCGAGAGGCTGCGCGCGACCTCGTAGGTGGTCGATCCGCCATCGATCATCACGATGCTGCCTTTCTCGATCAGCCCAGCCGCGCCACGCCCGACGCGGGCTCGCTCCTCGACCATGGTGAGACCGCGTTCGGCGATCACAGGTTCCGACGTCACCAGCGAAATGGTCGCGCCGCCATAGGTGCGGTTGAGAAGCCCCGCCTCGCCCAGCTCGATGAGATCGCGGCGGATGGTCTCGCCAGCGACGCCGATGCGGCGCGCAAGCTTCGAGATGCGGATCGATGCCGAGCGCCGGACCTCCGACAGGATCAGCTCATGTCGCTCCTTCTTCGTCAGTCGGCCCGGCTCGATGTTCATCGGTCTTCCTTGGTTGCGGCCGTGGACTGCCTTTGTCGAGTACGCTGGCCGCGCCGTAGATTCGTCCCCAGCGCCGCCAGACATTAGTCACGCCGTGTAAAGGAAGCCAGCCGGGGTCCGTCGAGATTCAGGTCAGGCCGAGCCGAAAATGGTGGCTTCCGAGAACCGGCCTACGCCGACCGTAGCCTTCATAGAGCGGGGACACTTATGAGGGCTTCGGCCGGCGAAGGCCGGAGCGGAGCGTACTTAAAGTACGTGAGCACCGGAAGCGCAGGAAGCCGCCATTTGCAGGCCGGCCTCACCTGAATATCGACAGACCTAGTGCCTGAGCCGGTCGCGCATGGCGTACCACAACATGCCGAGCACATAGAGCGGGCCACGCAGTGTCGTGCCGCCCGGGAACGGCAGCGGCGTCAGCGTCGAGAACAGGTCGAGCCGCGAGGCATCACCCGTGATCGCTTCCGCCAAGAGCTTGCCCGACAGCGTCGACAGGATGACGCCCTTGCCGGAATAGCCATGCGCGAAATAGACCTCGCCGTAATGCCCGACATGCGGCAGGCGCGACGTCGTCACCGATACCAACCCACCCCAGGCATGGTCGATGCGGCAGCCGCGCAATTGCGGGAAGGTCTTTTGCATATGCGGCCGCACGAAGCCGGCAATGTCGGCCGGCGGCGACGGCGTGTAGCGCTCGCCGCCGCCGAACAGCAGACGGCCGTCCGCCGACATGCGGTAGTAATTGACGACGAACAGCGTGTCCGACACGGCGACATTGGCCGGAATGACACTGCGCTCGCCCAAGGGCTCGGTGGCCACGATATAGTTGCCGACCGGCATGATGCGGCTGTTGACGCGTGGCTCCAACCCTTTCAGCAACGCGTCGCCGGCCAGCACCACATGCCTGGCGCGGACTGACCCTTTGTCGGTGAACACTCGGATGGACGGTTCGCGCTCCAGCCGGATGGCAACCGAGTTCTCATGGATGACGACGCCGGCGCCGACCGCCGCTCGGGCGAGCCCAAGCGTGTAGTTCAGAGGATGCATGTGGCCGCCGAGCCTCTCGAAGACAGCCCCCTGATAGGGCGTGTCCACCATCTGCCGCGCCTGCGCCGCCGATAGGATCTCGACATCGGTGAACTTCATCACCTTGGCAAGGCATTTGGCTTCGTCCTCGAAGTCGCGTATGTCGGAACTGTTGACGGCGCCGACCAGATGGCCGGTCTGGCGCAAGTCGCATTCGATGCCGTTGCGCTCGATGATGTCGAGCACCAGCCCGCGCGCCTCGAAGGCCAGATCGAACAGCGCCTTTGCCCGCTCCGGCCCGAAGCTTTTGACCAAGCCCCTGGCACCCTTGCGCAGGCCTGGGATCATCTGGCCGCCATTGCGCCCGGAGGCGCCCCAGCCGATCTTGCCACCTTCGAGCAGCACCACTTTGAGACCACGCTCGGCCGCGTGCAGCGCCGCCGACAGGCCCGTGCAGCCACCGCCCACCACCACCAGATCGGCCTCGACATCGCTGGCTAAAGCCGGATGGTCAGGCGCCGGATTGGCGGTGGCGACATAATAGGACTTGCCGATATCGAGATCGGAATTGAAACCCGTTGAACCCATGATCACACCTTGAGCAACAGATGGTCGCGTTCCCAGGACGTCACGACGCTCTGGAACAGGTCGAGCTCGACGCTCTTCACGCGCAGGTAAGTCTGGAAGAAATCCTCGCCGAGCAGCGCCCGCACGGGCTCGCAGGCGGCAAAGCGGTCCAGCGCCTCCTCCATGGTTTTCGGCAGCGTGCTTTGGCTGCGATAGGCGTTGCCGAAGGCTTCCGGCGAGCGGGCAAGCTTCTCCTCGATGCCGAGATAGCCGGCGATCAGCGAGCCGGCCATGGCAAGGTAGGGATTGGCGTCGGCCCCCGGCAGCCGGTTTTCGATCCGCCGCGCGGCGCGCCCGCCCATCGGCACGCGCAGGCCGCAGGAGCGGTTGTCATGCGACCATTCGATGTTGGCCGGCGCGCTGTGGTTCGGCCGGATGCGCCGGTACGAGTTCACGTTGGGCGCGAACAGCGGCATGATTTCGGGGATGTATTTCTGCAGGCCGCCGATGAAATGCGCGAACATCCCGGTGTCCTCGCCGTCTTTGCCGGCAAACAAGGGCTCGCCCGCCTCGTCGACGATCGACATGTGCAGATGCATCGAACTGCCGGCCTGTGCGGCGATCGGCTTCGCCATGAAGGTGGCGTGCATGCCGCTCGCCTGCGCCGCCTGGCGCGCCAGGCGTTTGAACAACAGCACCTTGTCGGCAAGCGCCAGCGGATCGCCATGCAGGAGATTGATCTCGAGCTGCGCCGTGCCGGATTCGTGGATCAGCGTCTCGACCGGCAAGCCGGCGATAGCGGCATATTCGTAGAGCCGCCGCGTCACCGCCTCGAATTCCTCCAGCGCCTGCATGTCGTAGGGATGCTGCACGCTTTCAGGCCGGCCGTTGCGTCCAACCGGCGCGGTCAAAGGCTGGTCGGGGTTGGGGTTGGGCGCCGTGAGATAGAACTCGAGTTCCGGCGCCATCACCGCGCGCCAGCCACGCCGGCGGTAGAGATCGAGCACGGTTCTCAGCACGTGGCGCGGCGAAGCCATCCATGGCCGATCGTCCATGTGGAACGTGTCGGCAAAAACATAGGCTCTGCCGGCACTGCCGGGCGCAAGACACAAGCTCGAAACGTCCGGCACCATCCGCATGTCGGGATCCTGATAGGCGAAGCCCTCGTCGATGGAGCCGGAATAGCGGCCATCTATGGCGACCAGGAAGGCGCTGCTCGGCAAATAGAGCGCGCGGTCGTCGAGCGACTTCAGGAACTTGGCCGCCGGCAATGTCTTGCCGCGCAGCACGCCGTTGACGTCGGGTACCAGGCACTCGACCTCGCTGATCGCATGCGTTTTCAGCCAGCTTTGCGTGTCCGCGCCGGGGATTGAGGAGTTCAGATTGTCAGGCATTGGTCATGTCCGTACGAAGGAGAGATCGCTTCGGCGGGCATGTCCGTTCCGGGTAGAGCGTTATCTAAGCTGCGTTATCCGAGGACGGACGCCCGCCTGATGGCCGGCCAAAGGCCGGATGCAGAGTGCCTGCACCCCTTCGGTCCAGCCGTCACGAACGACATGCGAGCCGACCTTGGTCTCCTCCGCGCGCTGCAGGTTCTCGTGGCGGCAGCAGCGCATGATCAGTGGCAGCCTGTCGAGACGCGCTTCTTCGCCGCCGGAACGGAACCCGGCCGGGTGCGGAAAGGCGTTTTTGCTGCTTGCATGACAAGCCTCATCGAGGAACCTGGCCTATGGTTTGACCGATCGTCGCGTCCGGCGCAAGCCCAAGCGATGAACGGCTGCCCACCTTTGCCGCGAATTTGCGGCGCACGATCCGACTTACGGAAATCCCGGCGACCGGTAGTTCCTCAACACAGTGATTTTGAAAGACTGCAGGGTTGTCAGTCGGGGCTATCAACGCCCGTTGGGGTAGTCAGCGCAAACGCTGGCGATAAGCTGAAGGCTCCTGAACCTCGTCATTCTAGGGCGGAGCAAGGAGCGTAGCGACGCGCGCAGACCCTAGAATCCATGCCGTTACCTACACCGAGGTGTGCAACGGTGCAGAATTTCTGGACCGCCGCGGCGCTTCCAAGTCACGGCATGGATCCTCGGGTCTGCGCGCGTCGCTACGCTCCTTGCTGCGCCCGTGGATGACGATCGCGATAGGCGTCTCGGCCAATCGCCAAGGCATGCCAACGCACACATAGCCAACCGGTCAAAACTTCTGTGTTAAGGGACCAGCGGGGCTCACCAAAGCACCTCAGCCGACGCTCTCGCCGCCATCCACGACCAAGGCCTGTCCGGTCATGAAGGACGAGCGGTCGGAGACGAGGAACAGGATCGCTTCGGCGATCTCCTCCGCGCTCGCCCAGCGCCCCATCGGGATCTTCGTCCGCACGTAGTTTTCGATCGCTTCACGGCCGCCCATCTGAGCGATGAACGGCTCGTTGAACGGCGTGTCGACCCAGCCCGGGCAGAGCGCGTTGATGCGCACATTGTGTTTTGCGTAGTCGAGCGACATCTGCCGGGTCATCGCAACCACGGCATGCTTGGAGGTGGCATAGGCGATCATCTCGCGATCGTAGAAGACGCCGGAATTGGACGCCGTGTTGAGGATGACGCCACCGCCTTGGGCGATCATCGCCGGCATGACGGCCTTCGCCGCAAGGAACTGCGCCCGCACATTGATCCGCCACGAGGCATCCATCCCGTCCGCGCCCACTTCCGTCAGCATGCCGCCGACCTGGATGCCGGCGTGGCTGTGCAGGATGTCGATGCGGCCATGCCTGCCGAGCGTTCCCTCTATCAGCCCCTCGACGGCGATATCATTGCCGACATCGGTGGCAACCGCGTCGGCGCGGCCGCCGGCTTCGCGGATGTCGCACGCCGTCGCCTCACCCGCCGCCGGATCGCGATCGGCGATAATCACGACAGCCCCTTCCCTGGCCATGATCATCGCCCCGGCGCGGCCGATGCCCGACCCGGCGCCCGTCACCACGGCGATACGATCTTTCAAAATCATGGATTTGTCTTTCAAGGCGATGGCTTTCGCCGGCCGAGTTGCCATTGCGCGAGCACGACGAGCAGGACCGACGCGGCAAGCACGATCGTCGCGATGGCGTTGATCTCCGGCGTCACGCCGCGCCGGATCGAGGCGAAGACGTAGATCGGCAGCGTCGTCTGTGCGCCGGCAACGAAGAAAGCGATGATGAAGTCGTCGAAGGAGAAGGTGAAGGCGAGCAGAAAGCCGGCGATCACCGCCGGCATGATCTGCGGCAGCACGATCGAGCGGAAGGTGGTCAGTGGCGTGGCGTAGAGATCGCTCGAGGCCTCGACCAGGTTGCGGTCGAGGCTGCTGAGCCGCGTGCCGACGATCATCGTCACCAGCGCCATCGAAAACAGGCCATGCGCGGCGATGATCGAGCCGTAGCCGAGTGAAAGCCGCGGCGGCTGGTCCGTCGGCCACAGCGAAGCGAGGAACGGATTGACGACGGCGAAGAGCTGCACCAGCGCCACCAACGTCGAAATGCCGATGACGACGCCCGGAACGACGATCGCCGCGCCCAGCAGCGCGTCGAAGAGAGCCCGCGTCCGCACGCCGACGCGCTGCAGCCCAAGCGCGGCGGCCGTGCCGCAGAAGGCCGCGAGCAGCGCGCTGGTGGTCGCGATGAACAGGCTGTTCTTCAATGCCTCGACCAGGAACGGATTGGACAGCGCCTTGCCGTACCATTGCACGGAGAAGCCGGTGAACTCGCTGGCATGATGGCCGGCGTTGAAGGAGAACAGCACGACCAGCGCTATCGGCAGATAAAGGAAGGCAAAGACGGCCACGACGAAGGCGCGCATCAGATCAAGTCCACCCGGCGTGCGCCCGAAAGCCGGGTCGAGATGCGGTTGGCGACGATCAGCACCACCACTGAGACCAGCACAAGCGTGATGGCGATGGCCGATCCGAACGGCCAGTTGCGCGATTGCAGGAACAGATCGACCAGCGCGTTGCCGATGAAGAACACCTTGCCGCCGCCGAGCAGCGTCGGGATCAGATATTCGCCGAGCAGCAGGATCATCACCAGCGAGAAGCCGGTCATGACGCCGGGCAGCGACAGCCTGAGCGTCACGCTAAGGAAAGTCGATAAGGGCGTCGCGCCGAGATCGGCGGAGGCCTCGATCAGCCGGCGGTCAAGCCGCTCCAGGCTGACATAGATCGGCAGGATCATCAGCGGCAGATAGCCGTAGACGATGCCGAGCAGCACCGCGCCCGGGGTGTTGATCAGCCTGAGATCCTCTATGCCGATATAGGCGAGCAGGGCCGGGATGCCGCGCCCGCCGAGGATGTACATCCAGGCATAGGTGCGCATCAGAAGGCTGGTCCAGAACGGGATGACGATCAGCGCGAGCAGGATCAGCCGCCAGCGCTGCGGCGCGCGCAGCGCCAGATAGTAGGCGACCGGATAGGCGACGAACAGGCAGGCTAAAGCGCCGGCCGGCGCCAGCACCATCGTGTTCCAGAAAGCGGTCGCCCGCGCCGGCAGGTTGGCGTATTGCGCGAAGGTCAGCGCTGCCTGATAGCCGCCTTCCGGCGCCCGCTCGCCGACGCTGAATATGGCAATGGCGATAAACGGCAGCACCAGGAATACGACGAGCCACAGCGTCGCCGGGGCGAGCAGCAGCGCCGTCACGAGATTTTTGCGAAAGAGACTGCCGCGCATCGGGAAAGCCGGTTGGGCGCCGGCGGACTTTCGTCCGCCGGTGACATTGTCTTGATCGGGTTTGTCGCCGGTCTTGCTCAAGCCGACTTGAAGCGCGCCATCAGCTCGGCGCGGCCCGGATCGGTCAGCGTCGCGGCGGCGCCGAACTCGAGCGGCTTCAAAAGGTCGGCCGCCGGATAGAGGATCGGGTTGTCGAGCACTTCCTTAGGCAGCAGCGCATTGACCCGCGCGTCGGTCGAGGGCGCGCCATTGGCCAGATGCTCCTTCACCGCGACCTTCGGGTTCATCAGATAGTTGAGCAGCGCATAGCCGGCCGGCTTGTTCGGCGCATCCTTCGGGATGGCGTAGAAGTCGGTCCAGATCTCGCCGCCTTCCTTGCCGAGCACATAGGCGATCTCGGGAATGTCGCGATGGAGCTGGGCGCCGTCATTGGTCCAGCACATCGTCATCCAGGCATCGCCGGCGCGCATTCCCGGCTGGTAGTCGCTCGACACCGCGAATAGATGCGGCTTGACCTTGAGCAGCAGCTCCTCGGCCTTGGCGAGCTCGTCCTGCTTCAGCGAATTGAAGGAATAGCCGTAATATTTCAGCGCGTTGCCGATCGTGGTCAGCTGGTAGTCATGCACCATGGTGCGGCCGTCGCCTTCGGCCATGGCGATATCCCAGAACTCCTTCCAGCTCGACATCGGCTTGGCGAGCTTCTTGGTGTTGACGGCAAAGCCGGTCGTGCCCCAGTTCTTCGGCACCGCGTAGATCGTCCCGTCGATCGTGCCTTCGGCGGTGAAGCGCGCATCTTCCTTGGTGCCGTCGAAATTGCCGAGCTTGGCCATGTCCAACGGCTCGATGATGCCGAGCTTCTTGTAGGTCGAGATGGTGTAATTGGTCGGCACGAACAGGCTCCAGCCCGAGCCGCCGGCCTGCAGCTTGGCCAGCATCTCCTCATTCGACCCGAAGACGTTGACCTCGACGGCCACGCCCGTATCGGCCTTGAAGCTCTCGAAGGTCTGCGGGTCGTGGTAGTTCGGCCACGTGGCGATCGACATCCGGTCGCCGAGGTTCTCGGCGGCAAAGGCCGGCGTCGGCATGATACCGAGCTCGCGCGCCATGACCGCGGTGGCGACACCAAGGCCGGTGAGGCCGAGGAAGTCGCGGCGGCTGATCGAGCCGCGCTTCAAGCGCATCAACTGATCGACGAATTTATCAGGGCTTATCGGCAGTCCGTCACGATAGGATTTCGGCATGTTGGTCTTCCCTCTGGTTGGTCCCGTTGTTCTTGGCTCCCGGAAACGCCAGCGGCGCTCCGGCGGCAAAGCCGATGGCGACGGGTTCGCCCGGCTTGAAGAGATTGCCTTGGCCGATCACGTGGTCGGCCTTGGCGAGCAGCGATCCGATGCCCTGGACCTCGATCGCGTATTCCGCTGTCGAGCCCAGGAAAATCCGGTTGCGCACGATGCCTTTCAAGGCGCCGCCCCCCGGCGCCGACAGGCTGAGCGATTCCGGCCGCAGGCTGACGGAAACGGCCTCGCCGCGGTTGAGCGGCACCCGCTTGCGCGCCGAAATCACCGTGCCGTCGGCAAGCGCGACATAGACGAGGTCGCCAGAGAGCCCGGCTACCTTGCCGCCGAGCAGATTGGTCTTGCCGACGAAGTCGGCCACGAAAAGGTCCGCCGGCTCGTCATAGATCTCGCTCGGCTGTCCCAGTTGCACCACGCGGCCGCCATTCATGACGCAGACGAAGTCGCTCATCGACAGCGCCTCTTCCTGGTCGTGGGTGACCAGCACGAAGGTGATGCCGATCTCGCGCTGCAGGTTCTGCAGCTCGATCTGCATGTCGGTGCGCAGCTTCTTGTCGAGCGCGGCGAGCGGCTCGTCGAGCAACAGCACCGCCGGCTTGTTGACCAGCGCCCGCGCCAGAGCGACGCGCTGCTGCTGGCCCCCTGAAAGCTCGTGGATCTTGCGGCGGCCGTAGCCGGCGAGCTGCACCATCGAAAGCGCCTCGCCCGCCCTTGAGGAGATCTCGCGCGACGACAGCCGCGGTCTCGCCTGGCGCAGCCCGTAGGAAATGTTGTCCTCGACATCGAGATGCGGGAACAGCGCATATTGCTGGAACACCATGTTGACCGGACGCCGGTAGGGCGGCGTTCCAGCCATGTCGCGGCCGCGGATCAGCACCCGGCCTTCGCTCGGCTGCTCGAAGCCGCCAATCATGCGCAGGCAGGTCGTCTTGCCGCACCCCGACGGTCCGAGCAAAGCGACGAAGGCGGATGGCGGAACGGCAAGGTCGATGCCGCTGACCGCGGTGACGGCCCCGTAGCGCTTGGTGACCGCGCGAAACTCGATATCGGGCACAGCAGACAAGCCACGGGCTCCAGCGACAGCGTGAGGCAATATCGTGACGCTAGCAGAGCCAATGCCGGCTAGTATATACCTCGCGGGTGGTATATTTAGCTGATTTTATCATTTAGAGGGGTATGGATTGGCCGCCTCCCGCAGTGACGACTACAACGCTTTAGCCGCCGTCATCACCGTGGCGCGGGAGACCGGAGGCGATCATTTCGGTAAGGCGATCGTCGGCTGGCTGCGCGGACACGTCCGTTTCGACCACTGCGTGATCTTCGGCTATCGGGGTGCGGCGCGGCCGCCGCTCTTGTTCGAGACCTTCTCGCCGGCCGAAAGCCACATCTTCGTCGCGCTCTACCAGGAAGGGCCCTATCTGCTCGACCCGTTCCATCACGCCGCTGTCGAGCGCAAGGAAGGTTTCTGGCGCATGCGCGAGCTTGCGCCGGACCGCTTCTATGCCAGCGAATACTACCGTTCCTATTACAGCCAGACCCGGCTCGCCGAGGAGGTGGGCTTCTTCGTGCCGCTGGCCGGCAAGGACGCGCTGGTGCTGTCGCTGATGCGGCTGCGCGCCACGGGACCGTTCGGAACCGCCGACGCCCGGCTGCTGCGCGACATGGCGCCGGCGGTGATCGGCTTCTGCAAGCAGCACTGGCCGTCCCTGTCCGCCGAAGAGGTTGCGACCCCGCCATCGGACGAAACCGTCACGATGGCCAACGAGCTCGATCGTGCTCACATCTGGAAGAGCCTGTCGCTGACTTCACGCGAAAAGCAGGTGGTCGACCTCGTGCTTCAGGGCCATTCCACGGAATCGATCGCCCGGGCGCTGCGCATCGTGCCGGGAACCGTCAAGGTCCACCGCCGCAACATCTATCGCAAGCTCAAGATCAAGTCGCAGGCCGGCCTCTTCGCGCGCTTCGTCGAGATCATCGACGCGCGCATCGGATAGCCGGCCTCAAGCCAACTGAAACCGCTCCACGGCGCGCATGATGCCACGCAGCTCGGCAAGGCCCTTGAGCCTGCCGATCAGCGAATAGCCGGGATTGATTTTGGTCTTGCCGATGTCGTCGGCAAGCAGGTGGCCGTGGTCCGGGCGCATTGGAATGCGCCAGTTGCTCCGGCCTTCTTTGCGGCGGCGCGCCTCTTCCTTCATCAGCGCCAGGATGACTTCGGCCATGTCGGTCGAGCCTTCCAGATGCTCCGCCTCGTAGAAGGAGCCGTCCTTTTCGCGCGTCACGTTGCGCAGATGCGCGAAATGGATTCTGGGCCCGAATTCCTCGATCATCGCGACCAGGTCGTTGTCGGCGCGCACGCCGTAGGAGCCGGTGCAGAAGGTCAACCCGTTCGACGGGCTGTCGACCGTCCCCAGGATGAAGCGCGCGTCATCGGCCGTGGAGACCACCCGCGGCAGCCCGTAGAGCGAAAAGGGCGGATCGTCGGGATGGATGCACATGCGCGCGCCGACTTCCTCGGCGGCAGGGATGATCTCCTTCAGGAACCAGGCGAGGTTGGCGCGCAGTTCGGCCGGGCCGATCGCGGCATAGTCGGCGAGCGCATCGCGCATCGTCTCGCGATTGTAGGAGCGCTCCGTCGCCGGCAGGCCGGCGATCAGATTGCGCTCTATTCTGTCGATATCTTCGGTGCTCAAGGTCTTGAGCCGCGCTTCCGCTTCCTCGAGGCGCGCCGGGCTATAGTTTGCCTCGGCATTCGTCCGCTTCAGCACGAAGACGTCATAGGCGGCGAAGTCGAGCGCATCGAAGCGCAGCGCGTAGCCGGTGGTCGGCAACCGGTACATGAGATCGGTGCGGGTCCAGTCGACGACCGGCATGAAATTGTAGCAGATCGTGGAGATACCGGCCTTGGCCAACGCCCGGATCGTGTCCTTGTACCAGCCGGCGTAACGCTCCCGTTCCGGCGTGCCGGTCTTGATCGAGTTGTGGACGGGAATGCTTTCCACCACCGACCACGTCAGCCCGGCCGCCTCGATGATGCGCTTGCGCTCGAGGATAGCGTCGACCGGCCAGGCGCTGCCGTCATAGATGTTGTGCAGCGCAGTCACGATACCCGCAGCACCGGCCTGCCTGATGTTGTCGAGCGTGACCGGATCGTTCGGGCCATACCAACGCCAGCATTGTTCCATGACTGCCTCTCAAAGCATGTCTCCCGAAAGTGGGAACCGGTTTCGGGGCAAAGACATGCGCAAAATCAAAACCTAAAGCGCACCGGGCGAATCTGAAAGACCGCGATGCGCTTTGGTGTGGTTGCGATCGACCATATTGTCGGATGACAATGGCCGTCAAATCGGATGATTGCGGCGCTTCCGATGAACCACCGGCTGGTGCTTTCGTCCAGCATTGCAGGAGTTTTGTCCATGAACGATTTCGACGGCAAGGTCGCCCTGGTGACGGGAACGACCGGCATCGGCGAGGCAACCGCGCGCCGCCTTGCCGAAGGGGGAGCCGCAATCATCGCGCTCGGCATCGATGCCGGCGCCAACGCGATGCTGCAGGCCGAGCTCAATCGCGCGGGCGCCGCGGCACTCGTGCAGGCCACGGATGTTTCCGTGCCCGACCAGGTGGAGAAGGCAATCGCCGCCGGCGTCCAAGAATTCGGTGGGCTGGATGTCATCGTCAATTCGGCGGCCGTACATCCTTACGGCACGGCGACGACGACGGATTTCGAGACCTGGAACCGCGCGATGTCGGTCAATGTCGGGTCGATTTACCTCACCGCTCGTTTCGGCATTCCCGAAATGATCAAGCGCGGCGGCGGCGCCATCGTCAACGTTGCCTCGGTACAAGGCACTGCCTGCCAGGAGAATGTCGCTGCCTACGCCACCACCAAGGGCGCGATCCACACGCTGACGCGCTCGCTGGCGCTCGACTATGCCCGACAGGGCATCCGCGTGAACTCTGTCAGCCCGGGATCCGTCCGCACCCCGATCCTCGAACGCGCCGCGCGCGCCGATGATCCCAACGCGGATATCGAAGCGGCCTTCAGGCGTTTCGGCGAAGCGCATCCGCTTGGCCGCATCGGCGAGCCGGAAGAGGTGGCGGAGCTGATTGCATTCCTCTGCTCATCCAAGGCAAGCTTCTGCACCGGTTCAGATTACAGAATTGACGGCGGCCTCCTGGCGGGCATTGGAGTGAGGTGACTGTATCGACCGGCCGCTCTAATCGCGTTTGGCGATCTTAGAACCTTAACCCAAGGGCGATGCTTAAGTAGCGGTGGAGTCGATCCCCAACAAGTATTGGGCGAAGCGACATGTGCCCAAGCGACTCTGGCTTGGACAGCGCCGGCGCGAGGCTTGCAGCGGCGCGCGTTAACCGTCTATCGTGCGTCTCGAATGCCACTGGAAAGTATCCCCGCGGCGGATCGAGCGACGAAACAAATTTCAGGACGAATGAAGTAACGCATAGCCAATGGCCGACAAACCGCAATTCGGACTGACCGCTGTCGATACCGTTCCACTGCATGAGAAAGTCTATCTGGAGCTCGTGCGCGCCCTTATGTCTGGCCAGTTGCAGCCCGGCCAGAAGCTGACCTCGCGCAAGCTGGCCAAGGAGCTCGGCACCAGCGATATGCCGGTACGCAGCGCCTTCACGCGGCTGCAGGCGCTTAGGGCCCTGAGCCCGATGCCGAACGGCAGCGTCGAGGTCCCGATGATCTCCGCCGAGCGCTTTTCGCAATTGACCGCGGTGCGAACGATCCTGGAAGGCACGGCAACCGAGCTCGCGACAAAACGCATCAACGGCAACAATCTGCGTGCCATCCGCCGTCATTGCACCGAGCTCACCCAAGCCGCGCGCAGCGGCGATATCGAGAACTATCTGCGCAAGAACCACGACTTCAAATTCTCGATCTACCGCCATTGCGGCAACGAGCAGATGATCTTCCTGATCGAGACGGTGTGGATGCAGGTCGGTCCGTTCCTGCGCAACCTGCGTATCGGCTTCGAGGACGATCTCGCCGGCATTCTGGGCATCGATTACCATGAGGAGGTCGTGGCGGCGATCGAGGCCGGCGACGGCGAGCGGGCGCGTGCGGCGATCATGCGCGACATCGACGAGGGCGCCACGCACATCCTCGGTCAGGTGAAGTTTCCGGAACTGCGCCACTGACAGGCCGGAACGAAGACGCGCCGAATCCAGTTGGCTTTCATCAATCCGGCCGCTATGTTGCGATCGCAGATCGCAGAAATGGATCCAAAATGCCGCCCGATATCCCAGCTAGTGAGCTGAAAAAATGAAGAAAACCTACTCGGCGTCAGCCGCGTTGGCCTTCACAAACTCACAAGCAGGAAATTGGATATCGTAGCCGATAGGCTACAGCACCTCAAAAACAGGGGCTGGAAATTGAGCGATGCGATTGCGGACGTTTTGAACTGGCTGGAAAGCAGGAAAGACATCCAGAGCCTGCGGGCTGCGGTATGCGACCTGAACGGCATCATGCGCGGCAAGCGCATTCCGGTCGAGCAGGCGCGCAAGGCGCTTGAAGGCAAGCTGCGCATGCCTTACTCGGCCATCGGCCTCGACATCTGGGGCGAGGACATCGAAGGCAACGCCCAGGTGTTCTCGACCGGTGACGCCGACGGACTTTGCCACTGGACCGGACGCGGCATACTGCCGGTCGACTGGACGGCACATCCAACAGCGCTTTTGCCGCTCTGGCTGGCGGACGACACCGGTGCGCCCTATCTCGGCGACCCGCGTCGGGCGCTCGCCCGCATTCTCGACCGTTACGCCGCGCTCGGACTGACGCCCGTCACCGCGACCGAGCTAGAATTCTATCTCGTCGACCCGACATCGCAGCGACCTGTCGGTCCCGTCTCGCCGGTCACCGGCAGGCGCCTCGATTCCGACGCAGCACTCTCGATCGACGAGGTCGACGATTTCGAGGCCTTCATCCACGATATCTACGAAGCCTGCCGCATGCAGGACATCCCGGTCGACACCGCGATCGCCGAGAACGGCGTCGGCCAGTTCGAAATCAACCTCAATCATGTGCCGGACGCCTTGCGCGCCGCGGATGACGCGGTGCTCTTCAAGCGTACCGTCAAGGGGATTGCCCGCAAGCATGGCTTCGCCGCCTGCTTCATGGCCAAGCCTTATGGCGAGCGTGCCGGCAACGGTTTCCACGTTCATTTCAGCGTTCTCGACAAGGACGGCCGCAACATCTTCGACGACGGCAGCGACCAGGGCTCGGACACCATGCGCCACGCGGTCGGCGGCCTGCTTGCCGCGATGGCGCAAAGCACGCTGGTATTCGCGCCGCATTTCAATTCCTACCGCCGGCTACGGCCAAGGTCCTACGCGCCGACCGCCGTCGCCTGGGGCTACGAAAACCGCATGGTGGCGATTCGCATTCCGGGCGGCCCGTCGGCCGCGCGCCGCATCGAGCATCGCGTCTCCGGCGCCGATGCCAACCCCTATCTGGTGCTGGCGGCGATCCTGGGCGCGGCGTTGATCGGCATCGAGCGCCAGCTCTCGCCCGGCGAGCCCACCGGCGGCGAGGGCCAGGGGCTGACACTCGCCAAGCTGCCGCCCGACTGGGCCTCGGCGATCGCCGCCTTCGAGGCAGGCCCGCGCGTTGCCGAGATTTTTCCGGCCGTGCTGCGCGATGCCTTCACCGCCTGCAAGCGCCAGGAGCTGAACACTTTCGCGCTCAATGTCAGCGACTTCGAGATCGAGACCTATCTGGAGAGCGTTTGAAGTCGGCCGGTCAGGAGCCCGGCGGGGGCGCGTTGACCGGCCGACAGGACAACTGTCCACGGCATCCGTCGAATGGATTCGCGTCGCGGCACACAAATGAAAACGGCCCGCTCGAGGCGGGCCGTTTTTGTGTTTGGTTGCGGGGACAGGCAACCACCGGTACCGACACTCGCTGATCGTGGCTGTTTGAGCATCGCCCGCTAACAAGATGAGCCTCCGGTAGACCGGAGGGTCCACGACAGCGGGTACGAGCGCGCTGAAAAGTCAGCGAACTGTCCGTTAATCTCCGCGGAGATCATCGGACATCGTGCTATGAAGCTAGCATCCGTTCTGATGCGTTGCGCATCCCTTTTGGTCAATCTCGATAGGTCCAATCGGTGACGGCAGCGATCTGCCTGAATATGCTATCGACGCCGTTGACCGTGGGATCGGCGCGCTCAAGCCAATTTTCGCCCCACGCAATCCCTTCGGCAACACTCCGTCCCTCGATCTCAGTAGACGGGTCGACGGCACGATCGCGAGCTCTTGTCGAAAGCGGAACGCGGTGCTTAGAGGGCGCAATCGAACTAACTGCGCTCACCAGACGGACGCCAGAAGCTCCGGTTCTTGACAGTGCGAAAGGAGTTGGCACGCAATCGTGTCTATCGGCGCATAATGCGATAGACAGTTGCATCGCCCTCCACACCTCGAAGAGGCGCGTCAAAAGCCAGGACACGATGGCCGGCAAGCATTTCGCTAACCCCGGGCGCGGAATGGAGCGCCTCGGAAATGCAGACCTGTCCGGCTTCTGCCATGGACTGCACGCGCGCGGCGACATTCACGGTCTGGCCGAAATAGTCGAGGTTGTCGTTGAGCGTCACGGCGATCGACGGTCCACAGTGGGCACCGATCTTGAGGATGATCCCCGGCCCGTCATGGTCACCGTTGAAGCGATCGATTTCTTCAAAGATGTGGAGTGCAGCCGAAATCGCATCCGACGGCTGCGAGAATGCAGCCATCACCGCATCCCCAATCGTCTTGACCACCGCCCCGGAATGTTGCTGAACCGCCGCGCTGACTAGAGCGAAATGCTCGCGGACCAAAGCATAGGCGTTGAGGTCACCCAGGCGCTCATACATGGCGGTCGAACCCTTGAGGTCCGTGAACAGGAAGGTGATCTGCCGGATGCCGAGCCCCTCCTTCTCGTCGACACGTTCGGACCGGAAGAGCTGGCGGAAGGTTTGCTGCGCAAGCAGCGCTCCACCGGAAACATAAGGGTCGAAATCGAGCGCCGGCTTGGTAGTCAGCGCGACAAGTTCGGGCGGCCAGTTGATGACAAGCAACGAGCCTCGCACCGGGCCCCTATTCGCTACCTCAATGACAATCGGACCAGGTGGCACAGCGGGCAACGCCGGCAAGAAGCGTTTGCCGTCATAATCAATCTTCAGAAGCGTCGGCGCCAATGCCGGGTCGCCTGATATCGGCACAGCGAATGCGGCCTGCGTCTGCACGTTGACGCCCGCAAGGGCGCCCGGTCCTAGGTCGGCACGGAGCACTGTGGTGGTGCCGGGCGGCAGAAACGTCATGCCCCGAACGAAGCCGTGCAGAACGTCAAGAAAGCGAACGTTTTGCCCCGGCAGCCGCGCGTCATGTCCGAAGTGGAGCTTCCAGTGAAAATCCTCGACAGGGAGCGTCTCGGGATTGTGGTGCGGCAGGCGCCGCAACTTCGGCGATATCGAGAAGGTGACCTCGATGAAGTCGTCGAGGTCGGTGTCGCCCGATACGTCGCACAGGCCACAGACGTAGTGGGTCTTCAGCGTGCGCAGGGCGCCGAAACTATCGAGCACCATCCCGGACTGGGGACAGAGCACATCCCAACTCATGTCGAACAAGCCGCAGCGGGCGGCATGAAGGAAGAGGTCGATTGCTTCAGACTCGGCGATTGCGCGGTCGCGAGCAAAGGCCAGCGGATTGACGCGATAGAGTGAGTGGTCGTCGGCGCTCTTGATCAGCGTCTCGAATTTCGAGATGACGCGTGGGCTCCAGGCTCGCGCTTGCTCCACCTTGGTCATCTTGCTTTCGAGAAGGCGATCGTTGACTACCATCACGCCGGATCCTCAAACCTACCTCGCGACAGCCTACTAAAAAACCAGCGCGATGCGAATGGACTGACTTCCCTTGTTGTACGACTGTCTTGACAGAGCAGTGCGGCCATCCGATGCCGTTATCCGTTTTCGAGGTTCCGAAGCTCGATGATCCAAGACAATGATCCCGTAAGCGTTTTGGTACCGATGGCCAATGATAACCATCGGCGCAACGCTTGCCGGCATCCGCCGGCAGATCTGCCTGGCACTGGATATAGTCGTAGTGGACGACGGGGTCGAGGGACGGATCGGGTTCGACTGCCTATGCCAGGCGCAGGAGACTGTTTGAAACGCAGCGTCCCTGAAAACCGTTTCTTTGGCAGGAAATCCGGCTATGTTTCGGGACTCTTGTTCTACCTTCGAAGCAGGCGCGGGTAAGACGGCGTGGCGCATAGTCCCTTGGTTTCAATCGTGGTTCCTGCGCACAACGCCGAGGCAACGCTGGCGCGCGCACTCGATTGCCTCGTCGATCAGCACATACCGGATTGGGAGGCGATCGTCGTCGACGGCGCCTCCACGGACCGCACCCCCGCGATCGCCGCCCGTTATGCGGAGCACGATAGCCGTTTTCGGGCGTTGAGGTCTTGTGCGTATAGCGCCGCCGGCGCGCGTAATAGCGGGATTTCGACAGCGCGCGGAAACTGGCTCATGTTTCTTGATGCGGACGATTGGGTGGATGCCAGCTTCCTGGCGAAAATGCTGGCCGCACTGGAAACCGCTCCCGATGCAGTGGCCGCCTATTGCGGTTCCCGGCGCGTGATGCCCGATGGCGAACTCACCCCGTCGAGCATCTCAACGGAGGTTGCGATCCAGCCCTTCGAAACATTCGCCCGCCAGTGTGCCATGCCCACCAACGCACTGCTGGTCGATCGGCAGACAATTGTCGAATTGGGCGGTTTCGACGTGTCGCTGCGCACCTGCGAGGACTGGGATATCTGGCAGCGCGTTGCGCGTCTGGGCAAACGTTGGGTGATGGTCGACGAGTCGCTCGCTTTCTATCGGGTCGGCCCGAACGCACTCTCCCGCAATTCGACGCAGATGCTGGTCGACGGAGAAATCGTGATCGCCCGCGGCTTTTCTCCTGATCTCAGGGTCAAACACCCGGCACCGGCTCACGCCGACGGAGCGATCGGGGCAAACGGCCGCACCGCTTCCGAAGCACTCGCGTGGTTCGCGTTGTGGAACGCCGCGTCTGATTGCGGCAGCGGCTCACGCTCGATCAACCCGCAGGCCCTGCGCGAGCTCCCGGCAGGACGTAAGTGGGCGCGTGAGATCGCCAAGGTGGTCCTCGATGGCCTTATGGTAGGAAGCCTATCGGTGCCGGCGCAATTGGCTGCCAGGTGGGACAGATTCGGCGGCTCGCTCACCGAGTTGATCATCGAACTCGGCAAGGTCTGGGGCGATCCCGTAGCCGGTCGCCGCGTCCAGTATCACCTCGAGCAAATGATTCTTGACGTCGACGACCTTGCCGCGCCGCGCAGCCTGGCGCGGACACTCGGAATTCGCGTCGACGCTCGAAAGCCAACCCCGACCGAATTGCCGGAAGGAATCGACCAGATTTATGCCTGCCTGATGATGGATGGCCAGATCGAGGCTCGTGTGCAGTTCGGCGTACTCGGGACGGTGACAAGGCGTCATTGGATTGAATTGATCCTGGATTCCGCGCCCCCTGAGCGACGTGCAAAAATTCTCTCCGCCGATAAGCGCGCGGGCCGCCGGCCTGATCGGGACAGCCACTTCGGCAAACTCGCGCAATTGGTCGCACAAGCGCGGCGGCTCGCTCGCTCGAGCGCCGAAGCTTCAGGGCCTCTTGCAGCGCCGCGCCGTGCAAAGGCCGCGGATGGGCACGACAATGATCGCACGTCGTTCTGGAATCGCCATTTCGCGATCGAGGATCCCTGGAACTACGGCTCGGCCTACGAACAGGAAAAGTATGAGCGGCAGCTCGAAATTCTGCCTGCCAGCCCTATCGGACGGGCGCTTGAACTGGCCTGCGCAGAGGGCCATTTCACGCGGCGACTGGCGCCTCGAGTGGACCATTTGACCGCAACCGACATCTCCGCCGTAGCCGTCGGGCGAGCGCGCGTGCGATGCGGCGATCAGCCGAATATTGAGTTCGGCGTGCTGGATTTCGTCGCCGACACGCTGCCGGGCGAGATGGACCTGATCGTTTGTTCGGAAGTGCTCTATTACCTGGATGATGCCGCCGAGTTGCGGCGCATCGCCAAGAAATTCGCTGAGGCGTTGGCGCCTGGCGGCAGTTTCATCAGCGCACACGCATTCGTGTTGCGTGACAATGTTGAGAAGACGGGCTTCGACTGGAACACATTCGGTGCACAAGTGATCTCGGAGACACTGGCGGCGACCGAAGGTCTAGTGTTGGAGCAATCGATCCAGACCGAGCTTTACCGCATAGACCGCTTCCGCCGCGTATCCCCAGACGACGTGACGACGCAACCGACGATTGATCATGTGCCAATCCGCGCGCGCCTCGAATTCGGGGTAGCGCGAAATGTCGTCTGGGGCGGGGCGCGGGCCTTGCGCCGCGACGTCAAACGTAGTGAGCGGCGGCAACGTATCCCTATCCTCATGTATCACAGCGTCGCCGATGATGGTCCGGCCGCGCTCGCCCGTTTTCGGTGCACGCCGGCCGCGTTCGGCAGCCAGATGGCATGGCTGCGCACCAATGGCTTTCACGCGATCACGTCCGAGCAACTGGAAACTTTCATCGCCAACCGCCAACCGTTTGTTGGTCGGCCAGTGCTCATCACCTTCGACGACGGCTTCCAGAATTTTGCCGACCATGCCTGGCCGGACTTGCGCAGCAACGACCTGACCGCGGAAGTGTTTCTGGTGACGGATCTGGTTGGTGGCAGTGCACGGTGGGACGCCGCCATCGGTCCGCCGACGCCACTTATGGACGCCGGGACCGTGCGACGCCTCGCGAGCGAAGGTGCATTCTTCGGAAGCCATCTGGCGACGCATCGCGCGATCGATGGTCTGTCGAGTTCTGACCTGGCCGCCGAGCTCCTGCGCTCTCGTATGTTCATCGAACGGTGGACCGGTCGGCCAACCGCGGCGTTCGCTGCACCCTTCTCTGTCACCGACCGACGGCTCGGCCGACTGGCCAGGGAGTGCGGCTATCGGATCGGCTTCGGCGGCAGACATGGGCCGGCGGACCTCGATTGCGATCCCATCGACCTTCCGCGCATCGAGGTTCGCGGGGATCGCTCGCTCGATGACTTCGTTGCCCGTGTCGAGGCCGTGCTCGAAGAGCGGTAAATCTCTCAGCAGGGTGCGTGCTGCCACGAGCGTGCGGACATCGCCGGGGCCAATGTCTAGATTTGTGACAAATTGGTTCCGCTTTTCATTCAGTGTCCCGCCCGTTACCTCGTTCGCAAGTCTATTGGGCGACTTGGGACACGGCTGACATCAGTTCCTGCGGGTTTGGCGCCAAAAACATGTATCGCCCACCCTCTGGAACCTCCGTGAAGCTCCAGCGGACAACCCCCTGCCGGTCCAGTAGGAACTGACCGATCAGTTGTCCGTGTCCGGTTGCCATCATCTGCTGGTCGGGTTCGGTCACGTCGTAATGGTCCCTCTTGTCGAGGAATTCGCTGGCCGCAAAAGGGTCCATTGGACCGGGCAACTCGCCTGGTACGTCGACCCGCATATCCTTTGCCACTGCCATCGAGACCTTATACGGCCAGTTTGTCTCGTTTTCGGTAAATTCGAGATTGGGCAGACCAAAAGCACGATGTGAAGCGCGTTCAGGATCGGAGGCGGCAAGCAGATTCGGCATCGGGTGGTAGCGGAAGTAGAGACGCGCCCGCTCGATCGGCGTGTTGACCACCGTCAGGCTCCCCACGCCTTTTTCGCGCAGCTCCGGATCAAGCCGCGCCTGGGCAGCGATATGGCGCCGGCAAAACGCACAATGAAGACCTCGAAAAAGGCCGACCAGCACAGGTTTTTGTCCGCGAAAGTCGTCAAGCGCGATCTTGCCTTCCTGGGTGATGGCGTCGAGCACCACGTTCGGCGCACGATCGCCCGGTTGAAGCGGTACCAAGTCACTAGGCGCGGACATTTCCAACCTCCCACCCCGGCTAGTCGAGAAAAGGCAGCACCACAAGCGTTTCCGGGTCGAGCCCGTGCTGGGCGCATATACCCTGCGCCAGGGAAAAGTAGCGTTCGGCCTCTGCCAGATTGTCGAGGTCGAGATTAAGCGTTGCAAGACCATCATAGCACGGAAACAGCAGTTGGGGTTCGCCCGTTTCGCGGGCTACGTCCAGTGCTTCGTTGAACAAGCCAACCGCCAGTTCCGGATGGCCGTTGCACTGGTGGATCTGCCCAAGCACGATCAACGGCACCGGCAGGTGCTCGCGCTGGTCGAGTGCCCGGTCGATCTCGATGGCCTTCTCGGCAGCAGGCACGCCCTCGGTTGGACAACGATCCGTGAAAGTACAACAAGCGACAGCCAGATTGGCGAGGAGGCGCGCCTGGAAGCCCAAATCACCAATATGGCGCGCCACTTCAAGACCGCGCCGACAGACCTCCATCGCCTTTGCCGGATCGATGGTCGTGTAAAGCACGCCGAGATTGGTGAAGCCGCGGCAGGCCGCGCCCAGTAGGCCGACGGCTTCGGCCAATTCAATGCTGCGCTCAACCAGACGCACGGCTTCACGGTTTCGCCCAAGGCGAGCCAACGCGACGGCCTTGGTATTGAGTGCCTCGGCGGTCACAAGAGTGGCATCACACCCTACCTCTGAGATATGCTCCGTTGTCAGAGTGCCTACGCAATCCAGCGCCGCGTCTGCCCATTTTGTCGCGAGAGCGTGATCTCCGCTACGGAACGCCTGTCGGCCCCGTTCTTGCCAGAGATGCGCCTGCTCGATCGGGGCATCCGCCCCATCGAGGAGCGCTGCCGCTTCAGCATAGCGGAATTCTGCGTTGTCCCGCTTGCCGACGTCCCAGAACAGCCGACCGATCTTACGCAAAACGCGCGCCGAAGCGACACGATTGCCTGACTCGCGATATGCCTGCAGCACCGCCTCGTAGTGGTGGTGCGCGATCTCGCGGCGGCCTACCGGGCCGCTCAAATCGGCAATGCGCTCTGCAATTGCCAGTTTGAGCGGTGTTTGCCCGATCACGCCCAACGCAGTCAGTGCTCGCTCGTAGAAACGAAGGGCGTCGTCGTTAGCGTATATCATGCGAGCGCGATCGCCCGCCGCCTGCAGGTAATGCGCGCCCTTCTCCCGCTCGGCGCTCTGTGCGAAATGATGACCGAGCACGGTCAAATCCTCGAGCCGTTCCGGTTTGTCGCCGCACAGATGCTCCAAGGCAGCACCGACCCGCCCGTGGATGTCGGTCCGGCGTTGCAGGAGCAGATTCTGGTAGATCACGTCCTGCAGCAACGTTTGCGTAAAGCGGTAGCTTTGCGACGAGACCGAGCCTGATCCGGCGACTTCCTCGATGATTTCCGCATCGCAAAGCAGTTCGCAGCCGGCTTCCAGGCGGCCGGGGTCGGCTGTCACGGCTTTCAGAAGTGTGGCCTCGAAGCGCGGGCCGATTACCGCGGCTTCCTGGGCCAACCGACGCACCTCTTGGGGCAGCCTGTCGACGCGAGCAAGCAACATTGCCTGGATAGTGGCGGGAATGCCGGTTGCGACTTCGCCTGCCACAGTCCGCCATCGCTGGCCCTCGCGCATCAATACACCGCGATCGATAAGGCCGCGAACGATCTCCTCTACAAAAAGTGGGTTGCCGCCCGCGCGCTCGAGAATCTGGTCGAGAAGCCCTCCTGCTGAGTTTACCCAACTCTCGCCGAAAAGCGACGCCAGCAGGCTGCGTCCGTTATCACTGTTGAGCGGCGAAAGCCTGAGCGCTGTGTGACTGACCCGACTTGAGTCGAGTTGGTCGTTGTGCGGCGCTGGACGATGCGTGACCAGCAACATCAACCGCGTGCGTTCCAACCTGTCCATCACGAAACGTAGTGCCTCGAGCGACACAGCGTCGGCCCAGTGCAGGTCTTCGACGACAATCAACAGCGGCGACAACGCAAGCCGCCGTTCGATGAGCGTGCGGACTGCGTAGAGAATTTGCCGCCGCAGTTGCTCGGGCTCGACATGCTGCAAGGTGGCATCGGGATCGCCGAGGCCGAGCACATGGTAGAGCAAAGGCATCAGCCGCTTCGCCTCCTCGCCCTCCAGGCCGAGGTCGGTAAGCAAGCCTGCGAGCTTCCCCCGCATTTCGTCCCCATTATCGCCTTGCATCATCCCGGAAGCGCTGCGCACCACTGCGCCCAAGGCGCCAAATGATTGTTCGCCCAGCGGTGAGCACGTGGCCTGCCGCACGGCGACGTTGCGAAAACGATCCTCGTCGCCGACGCGGGCGACGAACTCCTTCACCAGCCGCGATTTCCCAATACCGGCTTCTCCGACGAGGCGGACAAGTTGCGCCGAGCCACCGCACGCCTGGTCAAGGCTAGCCAGCATCCTATGGAGCTCCGCATCACGACCTATCATCGGCGCGCTGAGCCCAAGCGCCTCGAGTCCGCGCGCTGCGCGCGGCGCCGCAAGCGGTGCATGCAGTCGATGGACGAGCACGCTGCCAGCCTTGCCGCGAAGCACGACATCACCTAGCGGCTCGTAAGAGAAGGCATGCCGGGTCAGCCTGTGAGTGAGCTCGCCAACCAGCACCTCCCCCGGTTCGGCCAGCGATTGCAGGCGTTGCGCCGTATTCACTGTGTCGCCGGTCACCGAATAGGACTTGGCGGTGCCAATGCCCAATCCGCCAGTGACGACCGGACCAGTGTTTATGCCGATGTGGAGTAATAGAGGCGATCCGGAGTGGGGGGCGCTTTCGCCAAGCCGAGCCGTGCGGGCGATCATGTCGAGTGCGGCGCGAAGCGCACGTTCCGGATCGTCCTCATGCGCGACCGGCGCACCGAACAAAGCGAGCAGTGCATCGCCGATGAATTTGTCGACGAAACCACCAAAGTTTCGCACGGCCGCCGTCAATTCCTTGAACAGTTCGTTCTGCAACGCTTGCATCACCTCGGGGTCGAGCTGCTCGCTGAGTGTCGTGAAGCCGCAAAGGTCGGCGAATAGGACCGTCACCGTCCGGCGATCGGCGTCAGAGACGGGATGCAGCCCATCGCCTTCGATGTTCGGAAGCAGCGACGGAGTTCGAGATGGCGGCACAATGGTCCGGCTTGGTGTCGGAGCAGGCCGTTCGACGGCTTTTGCCGGCGCACCGACGCTTGTCCCACATTTCGGACAGAACTCGAAATCAGGTGCGCAGAGGTAGCCGCAACTGGCGCACGGCACGGGCTGGCGCCTGCCACACCTCGGACAGAAAGCGTAACCGCCCTCAACCTCGAAACCGCAGCCCGCGCAATCCATCGAACAAGACCTCAGCAGGGCCGTGACGGCGTGATCTCGCTACTCACTTCACGGCCGGAGTATTCACACAAGGATGAACCGATAGCCGTCGACCAGCAAGCGGCAACACAAATGGGCATCGAGCGATCAGTGTGGGTCCTGTGGCAGAGCGCTGTCGATTCGGGTGGCTGCGTGGCCGTCGTTTGCGAAAGTTCCCTCTTACCCTCCGTCTTCCTGCTATCCTGGAGATGAGGAGACGACCCATGGGCGAGAATCGTAAGCTAGCGGCAATCCTGGCTGCAGATGTGGTCGGATACAGCCGGCTCGCGAGCGCGGACGAAGATCGTACTTTGGCGAGGTTGCGGGCGCTGCGCAGCGACCTGATCGATCCGACCATCGAAGTGCACCACGGGCGGGTGATCAAACGCACCGGGGATGGGGCGCTGGTTGAGTTCCGCAGTGTGGTGGATGCCGTGCGCTGCGCCGTTGAGGTTCAGAATGGTATGGTCGAGCGCAATGCCGGCGTGCCGCAGGACCGCCGCATCGAGTTCAGGATCGGCATCCATCTGGGGGATGTGGTCGAAGAGAGCGACGGCGACCTGATGGGCGACGGCGTCAACATCGCCTCGCGTTTGGAGGGCGTCGCGGCGCCCGGCGCCATCTGCCTGTCCGAGGATGCCTATCGCCAGGTCAAGGCGAGGCTCGACCTCTCGGTCAGCGATCTCGGTAGCACGCAGCTCAAGAACATCGCCGAGCCGATCCGGGTCTATTCGCTGCAAGTCGGCAGCGCCGGAACCAAGGCGGCCGCGACCTCGGGAACCGCGACGAGCCGGCCGGCGACGGCAGCGCCGCCGAAGCTATCGATCGCCGTGCTGCCGTTCGCCAACATGAGCGGTGACGCCGAACAGGACTACTTCGCAGACGGCATCTCTGAAGACATCATCACGGCGCTGTCCAAACTGTCGCAGCTCTTCGTCATCGCACGCAATTCGTCGTTCACCTTCAAGGGCCAGAACGTCCATGTGCAGGAGGTGGGCACGAAGCTCGGCGTGCGGCATGTGCTTGAGGGCAGCGTACGCAAGTCGGGGAACAGGGTGCGCATCACCGCGCAGCTCATCGATGCAACCTCGGGCGGCCATCTTTGGGCGGAGCGGTTCGATCGCGATCTGACCGACATATTCGCGGTGCAGGACGACGTGACGCAGCAGATCGTCGGTGCGTTGGCCCTCAATCTGACTGAGGGTGAACGTCAGCGGCTGGCGCCCGAGCATCCACGCAACACGGAGGCGTATGACTGTTTGCTGCGAGGCCGGGAGCTGTGGCACCGGCTTACTAAGGAGACGAACGTCGCAGCTCGCGACCTCTTGCAACGTGCCACCGAACTGGACCCAACGTTTGCCTCTGCCTACGCTTTCCTCGCCCTCACGCACGGACTCGATTACCTGAACAGGTGGAGTGCATCGCCCCCGGAATCGATGGCGCAAGCGGAAGAAGCCGCAACGCGAGCGGTAACGCTGGATGACAGCGATCCATGGGCGCACTGGGCGCTGGCTATGGCCAAGCTGTACACACGACGGCACGACGGGGCCATCGAGGAGGCCGAGCGCGCGATAGTCCTCAATCCGAACTTCGCCGAAGGGCACTTCAGCCTCGGCGAAGCGTTGTACTATTCGGGCAGATCCGAGGAGGCGCTTGAGAGTTTCGCCCGGGGAAAGACCTTGAACCCATACTTTCCGGATGTGCTTCTGCACTTCCAGGCTTTGGCGTTGTTTCAACTGGGGAGGTACGAAGAGGCTGTTGACCTCTTGCTGCAACGGCTGGCGCGCAACGCTGTCACCGACGTCTCGCGCGCCCTTCTGGCCGCCAGCTACGGCCATCTGGGCCGTTTGGAGGAAGCCCGCGCGGCATGGCAGGAGGTGCTTCGCGTCAATCCCGATTATTCGCTGGAATACCGTCGCAAAGTCTTGCCTTACAAGAACCCTGCCGATTTCGACCTCATGGTCGAAGGGCTCCGCAAGGCCGGTGTGGTGCAATGACGGGGTGACGGCCGGATCAGGCGCCGGAGGCTCGGCCGATCTTGCGCCATCGGGCGTTTTCGCGAACCAGTTTCAGGTCCTCGGTCGTCTCGGCAAATGTCCGCAACCGGTATTGCCGGAGCAGCTCCGGGAACAGCGCCCCTTCCGGCAGGCCGGCAAGCTGGTCGCGGACCGAGATCCTATCATCGATAACCCGCATGCCCCAAGCATTTTCCCGAACCTGCAGCTCCGCAGCCAGATCGCGCTCTTCCGGCACGTTTTCATCCAGCGCAGCCAGCAGGATCGAGTGGAAAAGCGCTACATAGCCAATCTGTCTCAGGCCGCCTACAACCCGCACGCGCGGCAATATGGCAAGAACGAGGAACATCAGGAACAAGTTCGGCAGCAGCACCCCGTCCAGCAGTGCCTGCTTGAGATGCGGCCGCTCGAACGGGATCGAAAGACCATGTGGCCTGTCAGGCTCGATCAGATGCCCGTTCTCGAGGACGAGCTTGCGCACGCGCTGCTCGCGAATGCCCCAGAAATAGGCCGTGGCATTGGGCAGGAATCTGCCAAATGGGCCCGATGCGGCCTCTTGCAAGGCATGGTCGAGACGCTGGCGCCTTTGAGGCTCAAGGAGCAATCTGGAAAGAAGGCTGCCGTCATGGTCCAGATGCCGCGCCACGGCAGACGCGGCGAGCCGATCGTCGATGAAAACCGGCCGGGCCATGCCGGAACGATCCCAATCGGTGACCAGGTCCCCGTTGAGTTCTGTCAGCGCATCGGCAGCGGTTGCAAACACCTTATCCTGGCTGGCGAGCAGTGTGCTCAGCCATCGGCTGGCATCTGTTTCGCCGCCTACCGCTTCGAGCGCGCGCGTGTTGAGGGTGACGGGACCGGCCGCGCAGACGCTTTTGCGGCACAGTTTGTGGCGCCCCATGCCAAACAGGTTGACCTTGTCGTCGCCCACATCGAGCCATCCCGGCCCCTCCCGGCCAATTGTCTCCATGGTCATCGTTGTTCCCATGAAGCCGAAGAAGGCCGATAGCCCGTTTTCGACCGCGCCAAGCCAGGCAAGCAGGAGGGCATCGAAGGTGATTCGGTCCATCAGAAGCAGGCAGTGCATGCCGGACTGAATCACCGGTCTGTGCTCGAACTCTTCGAGGGCCTTGCCGATCTGTTCGGGCTGCATGATCACACCAAGGCGCTGATGCAGGACTTCGCGCAGGATCGAGCGGGCAGCGATCGCCGGGCCCGATCCAGGCCTTGCCACCGGCCGCCACAGATGGCGGGCGTAATCGGAAACCGGCGCATTCCAGTTCTGCTCGATGTCACGCACGACTTCCGGGCAGAGCAGTGACAGCACAGCCAGAATTTCCACCGGAGGCGTAGGGGTCGGGTCAACCACGGTGGTCATCGGTCCCGTCTAGCGGCTTGCGGTGCAAACGCCAAGAGAGACCAGACTTGCTGAATGCGGCCGGCCCACATGGATCGTACTCGATCAAAAACGGTGTGAGACGAAATTATCCTAACAGAGTTCTCCATGGGTAATCGCATGTTCGCCGACTCGGCATGAATTGTTGGATTGGCTAAACAGTTAAGGCCAAACAGCGGATCTCAGAACCGCAGCCGGGCCATGCTCAGGAGGTCGCGGTACTGCCCGTTGGTAAAACCGGCCTTCACATGCCGGCCCTCAACCTCGAAGCCGTGGCCGGTGTAGAGACGGATGGCCGGTTCGTTGTCGGCATAGACGCTCAATTCGACCCGCTTCAGGGCGCGCCAGTTGTCGGCCACGTCAAGCAGCGCGCCAAGGATGGCAGAGCCGATACCTTTGCCGACAAAGCCATCATCTAGGCCGATATTGATCTCGCCGATATGCGAACGGCGTGGCGAGCTTTGCACGACCAGGCTGCCATGGCCGACGACCTTGCCGTCCAACTCGGCGACGATCCAGGTGGTTTCCTGGCCGGACTTGGCGATGCGCCGCTCCACCTGATCCACCGTCTCGAAGGGCATCCTGAGCGTCCCCCAGCGGAAGCCCGGCATGTTGAAGATAGCGCAAAGCGCCTCCGCATCGCTTGCCCGGACGGCCCGGAGCTGCGGCTGGATTTTCTCGGATGGCGAGGTCGTGCTGGTCATGGCTTTCCCGGCGAAGGCAATCGGCCCGGCACGATGCACCGGACGTCACCTGAAAATCCAGCCGTCTCTGCAGCCTATGCTGCCGATTGCGAACCAAAATACCGGGAGGCGGTGTAGAGTTTGAAGGCGCCGCTGATGCCGATCCAACCGAAAAGGGCGAGCCAGCCCAATGTAGCGGCCGCCGCCCAATCGATCCGGTGCACCGCGGCGTCGGTGATAACGAGGCCAAGGATGGAAAGCAGGCCGACCAGAAATTGCGCCAGGCCTAGCACCAGCAATTCTTCGCGCGGCGCGCTTTTCCAGACGAGATATGCGCCGCCAGCGCCGGCGAGGAAGATGGCGCTGTAGACCTGGGCGTGGAAGGAATCGACCGGCCATGGCCAGGTGCTGCTGACCATCAGGGGAAACAGCAACATGCCGATGCCATAGAGCCCAAGGATCGCCGTTTCCGCCACCATGTAGCCGCGCCATGCGGGGCTTAGGGTCACGCCTTTTGCTGACGGACGGGCCTTTGCCCGCCACAGGAACAACCCGGATACCGCGACCGAACCAAGATAGACCAGAAACCAGAGCCAGGTCGCTTTGCGCCCAAAGTTGAAATAGCCGAGATTGATCAACGAAACCGCTGAGACGATGACGGTGAAGATGAAAGCCATCATCAGCACGAGCCTGCCGGGCGACCAACGATTCCAGAACAACAGCGCCGCCATCACCGCGATTTCGGCGGTGTAGAAGCCGCCGAGGAAGCGGGCACTGAACGGCGTGACGGCCCAGGGCCAACGCGGCTTGACCAACTCAGGCGCGAAAAACAGGCCGGCGCCTACGATCAGGACAACGATGACCCCCGCGGAGAAAAGGCGTAGGGTCGCGGGAAATGGCGGGTTGTCGGATGTCGGCATGGGAGAGAACCCCGATGATGAACGCCCATGGATCATCATAGTGCCGCTTGCGGCCGGTGAAAATCCGCCGAATGGAAATTGAACTTTCACCAGGTCTATTCGAATGGCCGTACTGTCCGTTTCGACGTAAAATGCAAAAAGACCGGCCCGGTCAACACGTATCGGGGCGCATTTTCCGGAGCCTGCACGATGACCGAAGCTCAGGATCTGTTCTCGCTTCTGCGGCAATCGACCGATGTCGATCCGCAGGCAATCGACGCGATCCGGCGAACCATCGCCGAGGGCAAGGACCACGAACTTTGCCGCATCAATGCGCTGGCCTTCGCCAGCAAGAATGGCCTCGACGAGGAACGCACCATCAGCGCCTTTCTCCATGCGGCGCGGGTGGGCATCTTCGACATCTCCTGGAATGTTCTGTGCCCCGGCTGCGGCGGCGTGCTCGACACCAACGCCACGCTGAAAACCATGCAGAAGGACGAATACACCTGCGCGCTATGCTCCCAGGGCTATTCGCCGACCCTCGACGAGATGGTCGAGGTGACATTCACCGTCAGTCCCCGCATACGCAGGATTGCCGCCCACAATCCGCACGAACTGCCGTTGATAGAATACTTCCGCCAGATCTACTGGGCGTCCGGCGCCGATCTGCCGGAAGAGGATTTCGCGGAGAAGATGGAAGCGTTCTCGCTGGAGGATATCGAGCTTGCGCCCGGTGAAAAGGCGGTTCTGCCCATACAGCTTCCGTCTGAATTCGTCATCGTCTTCGAGCCGGTCACGCATTCAGCGCAGTTCATCGACGCTAAGGGCGAACCAACAAAGGAGCGCCGAAGCCTCTCCTTGGTTTTCGACCGCGACCATGTCCAGAACCAGACGTTGGAGATGCAACCAGGCCCTTTGCGCATTTCGCTGGAAAACAGGACCGACACCCGCGTGCTGCCGACGGTCTTCATCGCCGGCCACGCATTGCATGATTTCCTGGGCAAGCGCCGGCCCTTCTTGACCGCCAAGCGCCTGCTCACCAACCAGACGTTCCGCGATCTCTATCGCACGGACACGCTCGACATCAACCAGCGGCTGAAGATCACCAGCCTGACCTTCCTGTTCACCGACCTGCGCGGATCGACCGAGCTTTACGAGCGGGTGGGCGATCTTTCAGCCTTCGATCTCGTGCGCGAGCATTTCCAGGTGCTGCACGAGATCGTCGCGGCGGAGGCGGGCGCGGTGGTGAAGACGATCGGTGATGCGGTGATGGCGACCTTCGCGACGCCTGATCGTGCGATTGCCGCGGCCCTCAGGATGCGCAATGCCATGCGTGCGCTCAATGAAAAGAGCGGGCGCGAGGATCTGCTGCTCAAGATCGGAGTCCATGCCGGCCCTTGCATCGCCGTGTCCATGAACGAGCGGCAGGACTATTTTGGCCAGACGGTCAACATTGCTTCACGGGTCCAGAACCTGGCCAACCCACAGGCGATCTTCGCCACCCGTGCGGTGGTCGACGACAATCTCACCGCCGATCTGTTGCGCAGGAACGCGCTGACGCCCGTGCCTCACGAAGTCTCGCTGCGCGGCATTGAGCGGGAGATCGCGGTGTATACAATCACCTGAGGAATTCCAGAGCAATTCCCGGAAAAGCGTGAAATGGCTTTCCCGGGAAAGCGCGTAACGCTTTCTCTTGGGAAAAGCGTTAAACTCTTGGGAATTGCGTTAAAACAAAGAGCTGGAGCAGCGTTTCCGTGAAGCGCTCTCGGCCGCTCACACGCGCTTGCAGAAGAAATAACGATCGGCGGGCTCGGACGTTGGCGCCGGGAGGCGTTGCAGCAGCGGGTGATCGAGCGGCGTGCCACTTACCGCGAAGCCGCCGACGCGAAGCAGGCTCGCAATCAGATCGGGAAGCCAGGTAGCGGTCACTGCATCGCGATCATCATAGCCGGTGCCGATGTCGGCATGAACAAGGGCGGCTTCGATGCCAATGAACTTGCGGGCCGTCTCGCGTATTTCGCCGAGCACGAGGTTTTCAGCTTCGGGAATTGAGCTGGCGTGTGCGCCGACTTCGCGGTCGAACACCACGATCCGGCGTCCGGGCAGGCGCTCGCGCAGATGGTGGAACGTCCGGCCATTGCCGAGGCCGAGCTCAAGCACCAGCCCTTCCATCTTCGCCACCTCGGGGCAAACTTGATCGAGAATGTCGCGCTGTGCGGTCATCCTGCTGATGAAATTCTCGAGGCGAGTCATATGCGTTTTGTGTGTCCTGAATCAGCTCAAGAAACCGGCAGTGCCCGCGACCAGAACGGTTCACGGGTGAAACCCGAGGGCGACGTGTTAAACCCCGATCGCGTCTCGGCACATATAGAGGCGAACGATGAACGCTGCAATAACCGAACAGGCTGCCGACAAGGATCATACCGGGTGGAGTCGGCGGCCTAGCGCGCGGCGGAATAGCGATCTCACTTGTAGGGGTCTGCGGCGTCCCGCAAGCCGTCGCCGAGGAAGTTGAATGCCAAGATGACGAGAATGACGGGGAGCATCGGCAAAAGCAGCCATGGATAGAACGCGATCACGCTGACGCTGCGCGCCTCGGTTAGCAGGATGCCCCAGCTGGTTGTCGGTGCCCTCAGGCCGAGCCCAAGGAAGCTCAGCGCCGTCTCGCCCAGGATCATGCCGGGTATGGAGATCGTGGCCGTCGCGATCAGATGCGACATGAAGCCGGGAATGAGGTGCCGCCGGATAATGCGGCTGCTGCCGGCGCCCATCAATTGCGCGGCCAGAACGTAATCCTCCTCGCGCAAGGCCAGAAGCTTTGAACGCACTGCCCGCGCCAGTCCGGTCCAGTGGATCAGCCCGAGGATGACGGTGATGCCAAAATAGATCAGGATTGGACTCCAGGTTATCGGCATGATCGCCGCCAGAGCCAGCCATAGCGGAATGCTGGGGATCGATTGCAGAACTTCGATTATCCGTTGAACGATCAGGTCGAAGATACCGCCGTGATAGCCAGCCAGTCCGCCGATGACAATGCCGAGCAGGAAGCTGAAACTGATGCCGACAAGGCCGATTGTCAGTGAAATGCGTGCGCCATAGATGATGCGCGAAAGCACATCGCGCCCCAGCCTGTCGGTGCCGGCCAGAAAGAGTTGGCCGTTCTCGGCAGGACAGACAAAATGCCTGTCACCTTCGACCAGGCCCCAGAACCGGTAACTGTCGCCCTTGCAGAAGAAACGGATCCGCTGAACATCATCCTGTTTTTCGATGTAGTTCCGCTTGAGCGTGTCCATATCCAGCGTCATCTGGCGACCATAGACGAACGGCCCGACAAGCTGGCCGTTGTGGAACAGGTGCACCTGCTGCGGCGGCGAATAGATGTAGTCCATGTTGCGCGTGTGCAGATTGTAGGGCGCCAGGAACTCACAGATCAGTATCCCGAAATAGAGCGCTGCCAGGAATATGCCGGATACAACGGCAAGCCGGTGCCGTCGGAATTTCCACCACATCAACCGTAACTGCGAAGCCTGAAAGACCTTCGACTGCTCCGCCGTCATCGCCTCGACCGACTGTAGATCAAAGGGCGCGATGGAAACGTAGTGTTGCAGTGGAGCACCCGGCGCGGGAAGCGGCGATTGCGTGTTCATTTGGTGCTGCCGCCCTGCAGACGAATTCGCGGATCAAGCAGCGCCAGCGCCAGGTCGGAAATCAGGACGCCGATGACCGTCAGGAAAGCGAGGAACATCAGGAACGACCCTGCCAGATACATATCCTGGCTTTGCAGCGCTCTGATCAGCATCGGCCCTGTCGTTTCCAAAGACAGCACTATCGCAGTGATTTCGGCGCCGGAGATGATGGCCGGCAGGATAGAGCCGATGTCGGAAATGAAGAAATTGAGCGCCATGCGCAGCGGATATTTGACCAGCGCCTTGAAGGGATGAAGGCCTTTGGCGCGCGCGGTCACGACATATTGCTTGTGAAGCTCATCGAGCAGATTGGCGCGCAGCCGCCGGATCATGCTTGCCGTGCCCCCGGTGCCGATGATCAAGACCGGGATCCAAAGATGGGCGAGGATCGACTTCGCCTTGGCCCAGTTCATCGGCGCGCTGAGATATTGCGGGTCCATGAGATGGCCGATGGACGTGCCGAACCAGATGTTGGCGAAATACATCAGGATCAGCGCCAGCATGAAATTCGGAATGGCAAGGCCGAGAAGGCCGAAGAAAGTCAGGCCGTAGTCGCCCCAGCTGTATTGATGCGTGGCGGAGTACATGCCGATCGGAAAGGCGATGAGCCAGGTGAAGATGATCGTGACGAAGGAAACCAGCACGGTCAGCCACATTCGGTCCCCGACGACGTCGCGAACCGGCAGCTCATACTCGAAGGAATAGCCGAAATCGCCGTGCAGCATCCCACCGACCCAGTAGAAGTAGCGAATGACCGGCGGCTTGTCGAAACCATATTCCTTCCGCATCATCTCGATGCGATCGGAATCCACCGCTTCGCCCTGAGCCCGAAGCTCGGAAACATAGCTGTCGAAATAGTCGCCTGGGGGAAGTTCGATGATCGTGAACACCAGCGCCGATATGATCAGCAGCGTTGGAACCATCACAGCGATGCGCCAGACAATATATCGAAACACGCTCAGGTCTCTCCAAGCCAGAATGTATCCGGCATGTAGACACCGAAATAGGCGGTCGGGTCGTAGCCGTAGAGCGCCTTGTCAGGCAGATTGCGTAGCCGTGAGGACGCCAGAACCGGCTGGTGCGTTCCGTTCACCGTGCCGATCGAAAACACCTGATCGGTGTAGATCGACAGCATCGAATTCCAGATCTCGGCGCGCTCCGCGGCCGCGGTCGATGCGTTCCAGCGCTTGAGTAAAGCCATCAACTCGACCACAGGCGGAAGATCGGGCGCCTCACCGAGCGTGCCGCGAGACAAGTAGTGGGCACCCCAGAGCGGCCATTGCAGTTGGTCGTCGACGGTGGGGGCCAGTTGGTAGGGGTTCATGTCGGCGGTCGGCACGCCATTGTCGATGCCCGACCACATCGACATCATGATCTCGCCGCCAAGCGCGCGGCTGCGGAAGATGTCGCGCTGCGAAGTCCGGATGAACAGGGCAATGCCGATCTGGCGCCAGTGATCGGTGATGAGTTCGAGCGCGTCGGTTTCCAGCGTGCTTTCGCCGGCCGTTTCCACTATGATTTGCGCCGGGCGTCCGTCGGACAGTATTCGCAGGCCGTCATCGTCACGCGCCTGAAGCCCGACCTCGTCGAGCAGGGCATTAGCCTGGTCGGGATCATGGGCAACCCAGGCTTTCGCAAATTCCGGCCGGTAGAGCGGGCTCTCCGGCAGGACCGTATCGGCACTTTCCTGCGCCAATCCATAGAACACGGCCATATTGATCTCGCGCCTGTCCACAGCAAGCGAAAGTGCGCGGCGCACGCGCATATCGCGAAAAAGGCCACGCCACACCTGGTCGGCACAATTCAGATTGGGCAGCAGCGCCAGCCGCGAACCCTGTGTGCGCTTCCAGAGATGCATCTTCACCGGGTAGCGCTTCTCCGCATCCTTCAGGAAGGAGTAATCTGTGAAATCAATTCCCATGCCTTGCAGGTCGCTCTCGCCTGCACCGGTCTTAGCGGAAATGATCGCCGACGAGCTGACATTCATCACAATCCGGTCAACATAGGGAAGTTGCCGGCCATTCTCGTCTATTCGATGAAAGAATGGGTTCCGCTCGAAGACGAACTGCTCGGCCGGCGGCTTGGTCCTGTTCTGCCAGGGATCGAGCGTCGGCAGATCCGGGTTCTCCGGGCGATACTGCCGCGACATGCGGATATGCAGGAGCGTCCATTTCTTGGCCCGGTTCTCCTCCATTAGGCCGGCGAGCCGGAATGGATCCTGGTATTTCTTGTGGAACTGCTTGAGATAGGCGGCCGGCAGAACAAGCGATAGCGGCGAAGCGGCAGCGAGCTTGGGCAGGAAGTCGGGATTGGGCGCATCCCAACTATACCGGACCGTCAACGGATCGACGATCTCGAAGCGTGGCGGCTTGCCGTCCGCCAGCAAGGTCGGGGCGAGCCCGCCTTGCGAAAGCTCATCATTCAGCCAGACATCTTCCCAGCAATAGCGAAAATCCTCCGGCGTCAGCAGGCTACCGTCGGACCATTTATGTGCTTCCCGTATCTTGAAAGTGAAGACGCGATCGTCCGCTACGTCGAAACTTTCGAGAATGTCGGGTTGGAGGTTAAGCTTTTCGTCATAGCCGACCAGGCGAGCATATCCGTAGATCGTCATCATTCGGATATCTTTCTGGCTGCCGATGATCGTGCGCAGCGTGCCGCCATACTGGCCGGGCTGCCGGCCCATCGCAGCGAGGTTCAACACGCGCGGACTCTTGGGCAAACGTTCGGAGAGTGCAGGCAGCGCCAGGGCCTTCAGCAGCGGCTGAAGAAATTCCGGTTCCAGATCGCTGGCGCGCAACGTGCTCGGCACAAATGCCGAAGCCATGAGTCCAAGGACGGTGCGCCGGCTGATCAATGGCGTAGCTCGCTGACATCGGCCGAACGTCGGGCCAGCACAAGGTGGCCGCCGCCAAGATCGAGCGGCGACAGCATGTCCTCTTCGCCCTCGTCGCGGAATTGCGGTCCCCATGCGCTGGTGTCGGAAGCGCCGCTGAGCTTCAGTGTCTTAAAATCCATCGGCCTGTCGAGATCGGGGAAAGGTACTGCGGCGACCAGTGAGCGCGTGTAGGGATGGACCGGTTTCCTTAGCAGAATTTCGCGCGGCGCAAGCTCGACAATACGTCCGCCGCACATCACCGCGATGCGGTCTGCCATGTAGTCCACCACCGCCAGGTTGTGCGATATGAACAGGTAGGTCAGGCCCAGTTCCTTCTGCAGATCCTTCAGAAGGTTCAGGATTTGCGCCTGGACGGAGACATCGAGCGCCGAAACCGGCTCGTCGCAGATCAGGAGTTCAGGCCCCAGCGCCAACGCGCGCGCGATGCCGATACGCTGACGCTGCCCGCCGGAGAAACTGTGCGGATAACGCTTGATGAAGCGGGGATCGAGCCCGATTGCCTGCATCAGGCTCTTGACCGTGGCGAGTCTGGATGCGGCGTTGCCACGTTGATGGATTTCCAGCGGCTCGCTCAAGATGTTCTCCACAGTCATACGAGGTGAAAGCGACGAAACCGGATCCTGGAAGACCATCTGGATTTTCGCGCGCAGCATGCGCAGAGTGCCTCCCTCGCCTTCCAAGACGTCGATCGGTCCATCGCGGCCGTTGAAGATCACAGAGCCACCGCTAGGGGTGACAGCCCGCATGAGTATCTTGCTGACGGTGGTTTTGCCGGAGCCGCTTTCGCCGACCAGACCCAAGCACTCACCCCGCCTGATATCGAAGCTCACGCCGTCCACGGCGCGAACAGAGGTCTGATGATTCCCGCCGAACCATCCGGACTTGCGGATGGTGAAGGTCTTTTGCAGATCCCTGACCGACAGCAGGATGTCTTCCGGCCCCTTCGACGCCGGCGCCGTCTGCTTGCCGAGCAGATTCTCGACATTCACCGGCACCTCGCGGAGCGCCTTTAGCCTTTCGCCAGGCTTCAGCTCGAAATGCGGAACGGCTGCCATCAGGCCCTTCAGGTACGGATGACCTGGCCGGCGAAATATCGCTTCGACAGGTCCCGCTTCCATGATCTCGCCGTGGTAGATGACCACCACCTCGTCGGCGACATTGGCGACCACGCCGAGGTCGTGGGTGATCAGCAGCATCGCCATGTTCAGCTTGGTCTGAAGCCCGCGCAGCAATTGCAGGATTTGCGCCTGGATGGTGACGTCCAGCGCCGTCGTCGGCTCGTCGGCGATCAACAGGGCGGGCCGGCAGATAAGCGCCATGGCGATCATGGCGCGCTGACGCAATCCTCCTGAAAGTTCAAAGGGATACATATCATAGGCGCGCTTGGGATTGGGAAAGCCGACAAGGCTGAGCATTTCCTCGGTCCGTGCCTTGCGCTCCGCCCGAGCCATGGGCGTATGAATCTGCAGGGATTCGCTGACCTGGTTGCCGATCGTGTGCAGCGGTGACAGCGATGTCATCGGCTCCTGAAAGATCTTGCCGATGCGGCTGCCTCTCAACGCCCGGATTTCGGGGCCATCACGCGGCATCTTCAGGATATCCTGCGTCGTTCCGGGCTTTTCAGGATCGGAAAACAGGATACGGCCGCGAACGTGGGCTGAACTGGGCAAAATGCCCATCACTGCCTGGCTGAGAACCGATTTTCCGGAACCCGACTCGCCCACAAGCGCGGTAACCTTGCCGGGCAAAACGCGAAGATTTGCGCGCCTGACGGCATGCAACGGTCCGCCGATGATGGCAAAAGAGATGCCAACATCTTCGATCCGCAGCAGATCAACACCTGAATTCATTCCACACCAGCCCCACTCTGGTAGTCCAGAAAGTGAGACTAGCGCATTGCCAGTTTAGAGCAACTTGGATTCGAAACGGTCGCCAGTGGCGGAACCGGCGGCCGGACTGCCTACCGAAGGCGTTCGGATTTTACTGAAGCTTCCTCGGGTCGCCGGCCGACAGCCGCGCGGTATCGCGGTGAAGCAGCATGACCTGCTCGGCGTCGGATCTTCGGTCGTAAATCGGCTCCAGGGCACCATCTTCATCGAGTGCGAGAGCACCCGACAGATCGGGTGAAAGCACCGTCAGCTTCTTGATGCCCGCCAGTTCCTCGTTGCCGAGCGTCAGCCAGTTGTTAGCGCCGCAATAGCTGGCGAAGTCTTTGCTGGCCAGAACGCTGTGCGGATATTTCTTGGTCAGGGTCTGGAGGCGCTGGACCTCGTTTACAGCCGATCCGAAGACTGAGAATGTGAGCCGGTCGGTAAGCCCGACATTTCCGAACATCACGTTGCCGACATGCAGGCCGATGCCGAATTTTATGTCGGACAACCCCTTTTCCTTTCTTCGCACATTGAGATCCGTCATGCGCGACGTGGCCTTGTGTGCTGCCGCAAGAGCAGCCTGGCAGGCGATCTCGGACTGTGAGCGGTGCCTTTCGCAAGGGTAGACGGCAATGAAGCCATCTCCTATGAAACTCATGATCTGCCCGCCTTTGCGATTGAAAGGTGCGGCAACGGCGTCGAAAAACTGGTTCAGCGTATCGATATAGATTTCGCGGCCGGCGGTTTCGGCAAGCCTTGACGACCCGCGCATATCGCCCATGACCAACGCGGCCCGGATTGTATCGCCCTCGCCGCGCTTGATCTGACCGTCAAGCACGCGCCTGCCAGCGTCGCCGCCGAGATAAGTGGTCATCATGTTGTCGGCGAGCTTGGTGAGCACCGCCATCTTGGTGGCGATAGCGAGATGGCTCTGGATGCGCAGCAGCGCCGAAATCATGCTGTCGCTGAAGCCCGCGGCGCTGTCGGTGGACCAGGATCCCATCATGCCCTGACTGGTGTTGCCGCTGAAGGGATGGACGAAAGCCATGTAATCGGTGATGCCCATAAGCCGGAGGTCATCGAAAACAGGAAACTCCGACGGCACCGACGGGTCGAGCCGGCGTCGCAGATGGTCGAGCTTATTGCTGAGCAGATGGTAGTATGGACTGGTCAGGAATCTGTCAGACGGCACGCCGGCCTGCTTGCGGAAGCCTTCCACTTCCATGCCCTGGCCGCGAACCCAGGTGAAGCCGAGCGCGTCATAAAGCGGATGAAGCATCGAGAAGCTCAGGTGCACCCGCTTCAGCGGCAGGCCGGCAGCAGCCAGCCGTTCGCAAAAGCCATTTACCAATGTCTCCAGGTCGTTGCCCGCCAGCGCCGATTGGTTCAGCCAATCGGCAACCTTATCCATGAGAATGGTGGAAATTTCTGCTTGCGCTGTGCTCATGCTATCTCGAAACCCGTGGAAGACGGAGCCATTATCCTCTGATCTGCCATAACACAGTCCGCCAACGACCAACCGATAAGACACCCGAAGTCAACAAGACCGGCCTCGGTGGCAAAAGCGGCGAAGAATTTCCCGGATGACTATCCTTGCGGCCAAGGGGAAGGCGTAAATGCGTCTGTGTTCTGCGGCGTTTATGTGGCGAGGCAGCCGGCGGAGTGCAACCACGATCCTGACACCGCGCAAGAAATTCGCCGGCTCAGATGCCGTCAGGCCTTCACCACCGTCTCTCGGTCCAGCCCGAGGCGGCCAAAAACATTGCGTGTGTCGACGATCAGAAGAGCGTGATCAGCGATCGCCTGATAGTCGATCGCGTCGTGGTCGGTTGCAACGAGGACAGCATCGAAGTCCTTCAAGGCCGCCTTGGTCAATTCGACCGAGCGACGCCCTTTAATCGCCATGTGCTCCCGTGTGCTCGGGATCTCGGTAACATGCGGATCGTGGAATTCCGCCTTGCCGCCCCATTCCTCGATGAGTTCAATGAGCCGCAATGAAGGGCTTTCGCGGATGTCGGGTACATTTTTCTTGTAGGCGAGCCCGATGATGAGAATACGCGAGCGGCTGAGCGCCTTGCCGCAGCGCCGGTCCAGCGCCTTCGCCAGCTCATCGACCACATGACGCGGCATTGCCGTATTGATCTCTGCCGCCAGCTCGATGAAGCGGGTCGGCAGTTCGTATTCGCGCGCCTTCCACGTCAGGTAGAAGGGATCGATCGGAACGCAGTGCCCGCCAAGTCCGGGGCCAGGATAGAAAGGCATGTAGCCGAAAGGCTTGCTCTTTGCCGCCTCGATCACCTCCCAGATGTCGATGCCCATCGCACCGAGCACGACCTTCAACTCGTTGACCAGGGCTATGTTGACCGAGCGGAAGATGTTTTCCGTCAGCTTGACCGCCTCGGCGGTCGCCGTGGTGGAGACCGGAACGACGGTGTTGACCACGCCCTGGTAGAAAGCCTGCACGAGCGTCGCCGCTTCAATGCCGTCGCCTGCCACAACCTTGGGGATCGTCGCGACTTCAAAGCTGCGGTTCCCGGGATCCTCGCGTTCGGGCGAGAAGCCGAGGAAGAAGTCTATCTTCGATCGCAAGCCGGTTTCTTCCAGTATGGGCTTGATCACGTCGTCGGTGGTGCCTGGATAGGTGGTCGATTCCAGCACGATCAGCTGGCCGAGACGCAGATGCTTCGCGATGGTGCCTGCCGTGTTCCTGACAAAGGAGAGGTCCGGCTCACGGTTTTTCGTCAGCGGTGTCGGAACGCAGATTATGATGACATCGCAGACGGCCAGTTCGGCAAAATCCGCGGTGGCGCGGAACTGTCCGCTCGCCACCTGGCCGGCAAGGGCTGTCGACGTCACCGCCTCAATGTAGGATTGGCCGCTGTTCAGGCTCTCGACCTTCTGCGCTTCGATGTCGAAGCCAAAAACCGGGAAGCCGGCGCGTGCGATCGCAACCGCCAGCGGCAACCCGACATAGCCCAGTCCGATCACGCCGACTTGCGCTGCTCGCGTCGAAATCCGGTTCAGAAGACGGTCATATGTCGATCGCGAGGCGTCCAAAAATCTGCTTTCCGTCAATTCGGACAGGCCGTCCGCATCCATGGCGAGGCTCACCCGGCCCCAAGAACCCCGAGACATTATGCGGAAAATTGATTTCTGCAAGCCGTCGTCAGACCAGCACCTTCGCCTTCAGGCCTGCGGCAGCCATCGCATAGCCGCCGGCGGCGCCATCGATGAAATGAACGTGATCGCGCTGCAGCGGCGAGGCGACGAGGCATGTCATCAAAGCCGATTTCTGGCGGTGCAGGCCATAGTTGCAGATGCCTGCCCCTTCCGCCTGTTTCAGGCGGTTCTCGATCCGTTGCAACACATCCGCGTCAACGTCGATGGTCATCTTCAAGCCGTCGTCGAACTTCCGGAAATCGGAATTGCTGGCCACGTCGCGTTTGTAGATCTTCGGGTCGAAACTGCCGATCGTCCAGCCATATCTATCGGTGACAGCCGTAAGCGTCATCAGGAAAACTACCCACAGCTTCGACAGCCACCGCCGTCCTGCCGGCGCCGTGGCCCGCGCCTCGATATCGAGGCCGGCGGGCAGCAAACTGTAGCTCGGACCGTCCACCGGCACCGGGTGGCCATCACGTTCCTGCCTGCTGGCAAGGGCGATGATGTCGGAAACCAGAATCTGAAAACCGCGCAAGTCGCGCGAGGCACCCGGTATGGCTATAATCGAGACGATCTCGCCATGTCGGGCTTCGATCGGGTTCCAGCGGCAGGAGAGGCCGGTCAGATCCGGCCGTGCGCCAGCCGGCGCAGGATCGATGCGGTAGCGCCCCGCTTTCATCTCGGCTTCCGCCCAACTGCCGCCACCGCCGGCGAACATGGCATAGAAGACCGCTTCGGAGGCTTGGAACCTCGCCACGCGAACGTCGAGGCCTTGCGCTCTTATATCCTTTATCGGCACGATTGCGGCACGCAAGGTCAGGTCCAGTTCGTCCGCCACCCATCTCTGGACAGCCGCCAGCGCGTTGCGCGTGATCTCCAGCGCCGAGCCTGGAAACGCCACTAGCGCGCCGTCGCCGCCGAACACAAAGGGAAGATCTTGCCGACCCAGCGCATTCAGCAGCGCCGAAATGACGCTGGCGCCGGCCATATTGACGGTTTTATAGCGCCCAGCCTCGATCGCCTTGGTCGAGCCGACAATGTCTGCGGCGGCCAGCGCCCAGCCATCGGGGAGCGGTCGATAGTTGTCGATATCGGCAACGCTTTCGAACTTTGCGAAGACCGGCAGAGAAGCGACAAACGTGTTGGACGCGGCAGCTGTTTCCATGAGCATGAGATAGCACATTCCACTGCTTGAAGGTGAAGTCGATCGTGCTTCGAAATTGACTTGCCCTGGCTTTCCGATGATAGGGTCCGGCGATGCGAATTGCCTTCTACGCGCCGCTGAAGTCACCCAATCATCCCGTTGCCTCCGGCGACCGCCAGATGGCACGGGCGCTGGTCAAGGCGCTGAAGCATGGAGGGCATAGCGTCGAACTGGCATCCGAATTACGCTTCTATTTACGCGAACCGGAGCCGAAAAGTTTCGATGCGCTCAAGATCGAGGCCCGAGACGAAGCCGCGCGGCTGACAAGGCTTTGGGATCGTCACGGCAAGCCCGATCTCTGGTTCTCCTATCATCCCTATTACAAAGCGCCGGACCTGATCGGGCCCGAGCTGGCGTCGGCCTTTGCTGTCCCCTACGTGACAGCGGAAGCCTCCTATTCGAGGCGGCGCAACGCCGGTTTGTGGGCCGATACGCAAGCGTTGGTGGCGCGAGCCGTCGAACAGGCGGCGCTGAACATCTGCTTCACGCAAAGGGATCGTCAGGGACTGGCAGATGCGATACCCGGCGCCGCTCTCGGCATGCTTTCGCCCTTTATCGACACATCCGTATTCCGGGAAGGGCCGGCACGGGGTTGTCCGAAGCGTCTCGTTACCGTTGCCATGATGCGCCCGGGCGACAAAGTCGAGAGCTATCGCATGCTGGCGCAAGCGCTCGGTTCGATCGAACACCCGCCCTGGACCATGTCGGTCGTGGGGGACGGGCCTGCTCGTGAAGAGGTCAAAGCGCAATTCGCCGGCTTGCCCGCCGATCGTATCGAATGGCTCGGCGCGATTGAGCCGGCGGCGGTGCCGGATGTCCTCTACAGGGGGGGAATTTACGTCTGGCCGGGTTTCGGCGAGGCCTATGGCGTTGCCTATCTTGAAGCACAAGCCGCCGGCCTTCCGGTGGTGGCTCAGGACATCGCCGGCGTGCCGGAGGTCGTGCGGGACGGCCAGACCGGGTTTCTCACCCCGCCGGGCGATGTGGCGGCGTTCGCTTCTGCCATTGAAAGGCTTCTGGCCCGTAACGACGAAAGAACCATCATGGCCGCAGAAGCCAGACGTTTCATCCTCGAAGAACGTTCCCTGGGTGCTGCAGCAGCTCGCCTGGCCGAACTTCTTGCGAATATCCCGCTTTCATGACATCCGATCCGACCTGGCAGCCCTTGTTGGACGAACTGGCGTGCTGGCAACGGGCCGACCGCAAGGCGGAGTTCTGGCTGCGCGATGATGACGCCGTGGATCCGACGCCTGCGCTTGATCGGCTGCTCGACCTCACCGGTGAATTCGGGGTTCCGGTCACTCTGGCCGTCATTCCGGCCCTGACTGATGAGAAGCTTGTCGTCCGGCTTGACGAGGCGCCGCATGCCACGGTCGCCATCCATGGCTGGGCGCACCGAAATCATGCGCCCGAGGACCAGAAAAAGCAGGAGCTCGGTCCGCATCGGCCACCCGAGGCGGTGCTCGATGATCTGGCTCGCGGGCTGGCGCGAGTAACCGGCCTGCACGGCGCACGTGCCGTTCCGATGCTGGTGCCACCCTGGAACAGGATCGACGCCGGCTTGGTATCCGCCCTTGGATCGATAGGATTTGCGGCATTGTCGGTCTTTGGGCGGCCGAAGCCGGCTTCACTGCCGTTCATCAACAGCAATGTCGACGTCATGGATTGGCATGGCACGCGCGGTTGCCGCGATCATGGCCTATTGCTTCAGGCTATAATCGCGCAATTGCAGCATGCATTCGATGGCGGCGAACCGGTCGGTCTGCTCACTCACCATCTCGTGCATGATGGATCGGCATGGCTTTTCCTCGAACGGCTGTTCGCAGTCACCGCACAGACTGAAGCCTGCGCATGGCTTCCGATCAGGACATTGATCGAGCGCGGCGCCGGTAGAGGAAAATAGCTCAGCGCTTTTTGTGCAATGAGACTGGAAATTTGAGCATCTGGCCATCCCGCGCGGCAAAAGCGCCGGCAAACCTGTCTTTGGCCAGTTTCTCGATCTCCTCCAGTTCCTCGTCGGTGCGTGTCGGATCGTGGTGAAACAGCGCAAGCCGCCGCGCACCGGCCGCCTCACAGAGCTTGACACCCTGTTGCCATGTCGAGTGCCCGTTACCACGGCGGTGTTCCATTTCGTCCTCGGTGTAGGTGCAATCGTAAATGACGAGGTCGGCATCTTCGATCAGGCCGAGCACCGTCTGATCGAGTTTGCCCGGTTCGTGCTCAGTGTCTGTGATAACCGCCACGACGCGGCCGCCCCATTCGACCCGGTAGCCTATGCTGTTGCCTGGATGGACAAGACTGCCGGTTCGGACCATCACCCCTTCGCGCGGCCGAAGCACGTCTCCGGATACGAAATCGCGGCAGTCGAGGCTTGCCTTGCAGATATCCAGTTTCACCGGAAACCACGGCGGCCGCATGAACGCATCGACCATCTGGTGGGTCGTCATGCGTCCTGCAAGATGCCCTGACCAAAGCGTGAGCTTGACGCATCGGTCGTAGATCGGCGCAAAAACCGGTAGCCCGATGATGTGATCGTAATGGCAATGGGTGAAAAGCAGGTCGAAATCGGTCACGCCCGACGCTCGAAGCGCCCTGCCGGCAGGCCGCAGGCCCGAACCCGCGTCGAACAGAAGCGTATGCTCACCGCATCGCATCTCGATGCAGATTGTGTTGCCGCCATAGCGAGAGAATTCCGGCCCCGATACCGGAATGCTGCCGCGCACGCCCCAAAACTTGACCAGGAAATCCATGCTATTTTTCGCTCATCGTAGCTAAACAACTGCTGCTAGGCGCTTCGTGCGTCGATCAGATCCGCAGTCGTATGGCTTAGGCGATCGGCAAGAACCCGCAATATCTCGATGGTCATTTCCGGGAACTCCTTCATAAGCCTCAGGAAATGATCCTTGCGGATTCTCAGGGCTTCCAGCTGACTTGCCGCTCTGACTGTGGCGGTGCGGGAGCTGTTGCACAATATGGCGATCTCGCCGACGATCGAATTTGGCATCAATTCGGCAACCTTTATCGGCCCGCTGTCGGAATCGACCAGAATATCCGCGCTGCCTGAAAGAATGACATAGGCGGCGTCTCCCTCGTCGCCTTGCCGGAAAAGGATCTGCCCTGCGCTGTAGCTCACGCGATCTGATGTGAACGCAAGCAGTTTGAGTTTTGCGAGCTCGATGCCAGAGAACAAGGGAACGCGTTGCAGCATTCCAACTTCATCCTTCAGCAGCATTGTCGCAAACCTTCCCAAAATTCGCGTTTGCCAGGCTATGACAGAAGTTCCTTGAAGATACCGTTTTCTGCCAAAAGTTTCTCGTGTGTTCCGTCTTCCACCAATTGACCCGCATCGAAGACGATAACGCGATCGAACATCATCGCCATTGCCGGATTCGTCACCACCCACACAATTGCCGGCGAATGGCCGTCGCGTCTGGCTTCCTCGAGCACGTTTCGCAGCACCTTGTCCTGCACGCGCTGGTCGAGCGCTGACAGCGGCCGGTTGAGAATGAGAAAATCGGGACGCTTGAGCAGGGCCCGGGCAACATCGAGCTTCTGTCGCTGTCCACCGGTCAGCCGCCTGCCGCCGGCGCCGACGTTGAAGTCCAGGCCGACGTTCAGAAGCTCGGCATAAAGGCCCAGTTCGTCAAGAATATCATAGACAATGGAGCGTATGCGGTCCGGCGCGTCGGGATGATTGTTGCCCACGCGCCCGAACAGGACATTGTCCATGACGGTGGCCGCGGCAATGTATTTGGCAGGATCATACCGTTCGACCGCATTTTGCAGGTCGGGCGGAAGATCTTCATAGAACTGGTTGCGAGCGGCGACGATCTTGCTCATCAGCTCGTCGGTCAGCAGGCCGAAGCGGTGCCGGGGCTCGATATAGGCGAAGCTCAAGGTGATGATCATAGCGCGGTCGGCCTCTGAAACCGCCTCGTAGGGACGGTTCTTGAGCCGTTGCAGCAAGGTTTCGTAGGCGGGTATCTCCTCGGCGCTCATGAAGGCGAGCTGCTGGAAGAAGGGGTGATCGGGCGGCAGGTCGGCAAACAGCTCGATCGCCTGTTCGGCGATCTCCATGCCCATTTCGTAGAGTGTCCGGTCGAGGCCGGCTTGCTTCAGCACAGACGCAAAATAGGGATTGGCCGCCAGAGCCCTGTCGGCCAGTTCGGGGCCGGCGGCAGCGCCGAAGAGCAGGTTCTGGCCAATCGCCGCTTCCTTGTTGTAGGCGCCCGGTTCGAAAGGAACCACCAGTCCGCTCAGCCCTTCTTGTTCCAGCCGGGTTCGCAGCGCCGCACGCAGTTCGACGATCCGCCCGGCAAGCTTCGTGTGACGCGTGAGGTCGGCCGAAGAGCGCAAGCCAAGATCCAGAATGTCGCGCGACAGAAGAACCGCGTCGAGCACCTGGCGCACGGCTTCAAAGAGGTCGTGCGGGCCGGTAGCGCCGGCGGATGCATAGTTGATCCAGTCGCTGTGGATATCGAGATCCGGATTGCCCGACCGGCGCGCCTCTTCGATGTTCCAACGCTGCTGGTCTGCCGCGGCACCGTCGTAAGTCACCGATGTCAGCGGCGCATGCTTCAACCCGTAGAGCAGATTATCGCGGAGGCTTGCCTGGAACAGGAAAACATCCGACGAGGCGTAGGACATACGCCGGCCGGTCACTGCTTCGGGGAGTTCAAGCAGGTCATCGGCGCCCGAAGTGACCTTTCCACTGTCCGGCCAGTTCAGCCGCGCGAAGGCTTCCGCAAGCGCCTCCGCGCCGCCTGTTGCGGTGCTGACCAGCGCCACCGTCTCACCCGGCTTGACCTGCAGGGAGATACGGTTGATGAGCATTGCGCCGCCATCGTCTGCTATGGACAGACCGATCGCCGAAAGGGGGTCGGTCATCGGACCGGGATCGTCGACGGTCAGTGCTCCGATTCCCGGCGCAATGAGGCCCTCGACGGTGAACTGTTCAACGACCTGCTGATATTTGACCTGGACATCCTGCCGATCCTGATCCCAGTCGATCAGTTCCTTCATGGGTCCAGGCAGGTCCTTGTAGGCGCCGATCACGGCCACGAGCTGGCCGACATCCAGCCGTCCTCCGATAACCAGGTACCCGCCAATCATGTAGAACAGAAAGGGCGTGAGCTGCGCGAGAAAATTGTTGAGGAACTTCACCATGAATTTCCATTGGTAAAGATCGAAGCGGATCTTGAAGATGAGCCCGAGCCGGGATGCTATGTCGGCGCGCTCGTAGTTTGACGTATCGTGGACGTGAACCGCGCCGATGCCGTCGACGATTTCGCCAACCCGGCCCGAAAGCGCGCGCGCTGTCAACTGCCGTTGGCGCCCGAGCACGAGCAGCCGCCGCCGCATTCGCGGGATGAGCACGATCTGGATCACCACGATCACGACCGCTATCATTCCGAGCCAGACGTTCTGGACCATGATAAACAGCATGGCCGTCAGCGCCTGGCCGCCGAGCAGCACCGGCTGCAGGAAGGCATCGCCGATGAAGCCGCCCAGCGGCTCTACCTCGTCCTTCACCATGGTCGCCACTTCGGCGGATTTCACCCGCTTGAAGTAGATAGGCGGAAACCGCAGCACACGATCGACCAGATCGAAGCGGATACGGCGCAGCATGCGCTCGCCGAGGCGGCCCTTGTAGGTGTTGATGTAGAGTTTGAACAAGCCGTTGATGACGACTAGCAAGAGGAACACAATGCTCAGGGCAAGCAGCGTTGCCTTGCGGCCGAGCTGAAAACCGGAGAACAACAGGACCTCGCCAATGAACGGCAGGTTATAGTGCAACCTCATGAATGGCTGGGTCGAGCCCGGTTGCTCGAAGCCCCTGCCCTGGATCGGGCCGTTGACGATCAGCTTCGGCAGGTCGAAGGACATGAAATAGGGGATCATCGACAGCAGGACGATCATCAATATCCAGATCTGCTGCTTCTTGGTGTGCGTCCAGATATATCTGGCTAGGCTGGGTTCCATATGCGGCTGTGGACCCTTCAGTTGGAAGGATGCAGGATGTAAAAGCACCTGCTGGCGAATGGCGTATCGGCAATTTCTTCGTCGCCAATGACAAGCTCGAAGCTGCAGTGCACGGAGGTAGTGCTGCGCTCAGCAAGATTGCGTTGTGTCGCCCGAAATCCCAACATACAAGGCGACTATGATGGATGTCACGCAACCGCGCAATGCCGGCATGGACGGGCACGAGCAAGCCTTGGACCTCACCCGAGGAATTGCTGCCTATGTCAAAAGCCCTCTCGTGGCTGGGCTGGCGCGGGTCATCGCCAAGCACCCGAAGGCCGATATCGCCAACGCCTTCAACCACAAGCAGGTTGCCTGCAAGATGTGGGCGCTCGACAGGCTGTTCGAAAGCTGCGGCGGCCGGTTCGGGCGCCTGTGGATTCTGGGTGGATGGTACGGCGTATTGCCGGCAATGCTTTTCAACGACGGCCGCTTCGACATCGCGGCGGTCGATAGCATCGACATCGATCCCGACGTCGCGCCGGTCGCCCGGACCCTCAACCGGGAAGCCGGCGACAGGTTCCGGGCGCTGACAGCAGATATGTATGCACTCGACTATGCGGCCGGGCGGCCCGACCTGGTGGTCAATACGAGCTGCGAACACATTGCCGACCTGCGCGCATGGCTTGCTCTGCTTCCGCGGGGCGCGAATGTACTGCTGCAATCGAACGATTATTTCAGCGAGCCGACACACATCAACTGCGTGGCTTCACTTGCGGCCTTCGAAGCAATGGCGGCGCTACGGGAGGTGCGGTTCTCCGGCGAACTGCCGACAAAAAATTATACGCGCTTCATGCTGATTGGAACTGTTTGACGCATTTCGCCCAACAGTCCGTAGCGTTTTTGGGACAACGGCCTGCATGAAACAATGACTTGAAGCGCGCCGCATGAATCTCACCAGACTCGACGCCCGTTAGCATCTATCATCTGTTTGATCATGAACGTTTCCGAAACCGGACCCCACTTTTAGGGACCATGTTCGATACCGCTCGCGCAGGATTTGCGCCGAGCGACGCGCGCCTTCCAGATCCAGACGATGCGCGGATGGCGTCGGACGTACAAGCGCCTGTTGGATCGTTTGCGCCAAACCTTCAGGCATTAGGTCCTTTTCCATCAGCACCGTTGCAAGACCGAGTTCTTCGAGCATCAGGGCGCGTACCGTCTGTTCGGTTTCCCCGCCGGCTGCAAACGGAACGAGCAAGGAGCGACAACCCGCGCGCAGGACATCGCAGACCGTGTTGTAACCCGCCTGCGAGACTGACAGGCGGGCGCCGGTCAGTAGGCTGGCGAAATCCTCGCGGAACCGGAAGATGGACAAGCCCGACGTCGTATCACGTGCGATCACGTCAAACTCGTCTTTCGGCAGATTTGGGCCGGTGATCAAACACCATTTCAAGGCGTTGTTGGCATTCCGCGCCGCTGCGATGGTGGCGCTGACAAGGCTCCTTCCGGCAGCCCCGCCGCCAACCGACACCAGAACGTCGAAGCGCTCGGAGGTCGCGGGCGATGGGGGGGCGGCAACGAGCCCTGTGTAGGCAACTTCGGCCCTGATTGCATCAGCCAATGGAAATGTCTTGTCGATGGTTGCGAAAGCCGGATCGCCATGGACCATGACAAGGTCGAAATGCCTGTTGATGAGATCGACCGTTTCTTCGTTTCGGCCCGGCTTCACGCGCTCCTGAAGAATATCACGCACGGACGTCGCCAGTAGCGGTCTGGGCGACGACGCGTCGATGGCCTCGATCAGCGGCAGGAGTTCGAAACGCATCTGCCGGCGTCCAAATGGAAATGCCTCGACAATGACGATATCGGGCCTGCTATCCCGGAATGCCTGCAACAGCATCCCCGAACGCCGGTTCTTGAAAGCATCGTCGATGGGTTTGCCCTGCAGGTCGACAAGTCCGGAAAATCCTTCATCATCGGAGGTGACAGGTGGCAAGGCTACAGATTTTACACCCAGTCCTGGAAACCCCGCGATCGGCGCTCCGCCGGTCACCACGGTTACGTCAAACCCATCATCGACCAGGGCCGCCGCAATGCGGCTGGCGCGCGCGAGATGGCCGATACCGAGGAGGTGCTGGACATAGAAGAAAGCGCGCAGTCGCTTCATTCGGAGGCCCGCCACTCCCGCTCGAACAGTTCCTTGAGCTGTCCAATGCTTGCCATATGATCGAAATTGCCGCGTACGCGCCGCTCTGCGGCGTCGCCGAGACGGGCACGCAGCACGGGATCACGGATCAGGAGCTCCAGCGCCTCTGCCAGGGCAATTGGGTTTTCCGTCGGAACCAGCAGCCCGGTTTCATCTGGCGATAAAAGCTCCGGTACGCCGGAAACATCGGTCGACACGCAGGCAAGCCGCTGGCTAGCCGCCTCCACCAGAACGTTCGGCAGACCGTCCCGGTCGCCATTGGCGGTGATCCTGCAGGCCAGGGCGAAGATGTCGGCGCAGCGGTAGTGCTCAAGCACCTCCTGCTGCGCAAGCGCGCCTTTCCAAGAGACGCGACCATCCAGTCCGAGCTTTTGCGCCAGCGCCTTGAACCGTTCCAGCTCCTCGCCGCCGCCGATATGCTCGAAACGCCACGCCAAATCACCGGGCAAGAGGGCGAGCGCCTCCAACAAGATATCGTAACCTTTCTTTTCGACGGCGCGCCCGACGCTCAGCACGATGACCGGTTCGTCCGGTGCCGAGCCGTCATTCTGTTTCCGCGCCTCGCCGAAACTGCCGAAGCGATCAAGGTCGAGCCCATGATAGCTCAGATGCACAGACGAGTTGCCGCTAGCGAGTTTTTTCAGACGGTCGAAGCCGGTCTTCGTGCAAGTGACCGTCCATCGCGCCGAGGAAAGCTTGCCTGCCAAATCCCAGTCCGCCGAAGTCCAGATATCCTTGGCATGGGCTGAGCAGCTCCAGGGCAGGCCACGAAGCAGGCTGGCATAGCGCGTCACCGATGCCGGTGTGTGCGCGAAATGCGCATGCAGCCAGCCCGCGCCTTCCGGCCATTCGGCCGCCAGCACGAGCGCTTGCCCGAAGCGGCGCACGCGATTGCGCGTAAAGTCGCGGCGGATATCGGTAGCCAATGATCCGAGCGCGCGCCAGAAGCCTGGCCGCATCAGATAAGCAAACAGCGAGCGAACCACGCGCAGCGGCTCCTCATGCAGATATTCCGGAAGATAATGGACGGGTGCTTTGATCTCGTCATGCACGGGGTGGCGTTTTTCGTCAGTCGGCCGCCTGAGTGCGACGAGTATCAGGTCGAACCCCGCACGCTCCAGACCGAGCAGTTCCTGCGCGATGAAGGTTTCCGACAGCCGCGGATAGCCCTTCAGAACCACGACGATCTTGCAATGCTTCAACTCAGTTCACGCCTTCAATGACCGAAAGGTGATGGCCGGCCCGCCGGTCGAGCAGTTCCGCGACGATTTCGGAAATATGAGGCAGCCCTTCGAGCGTCAGATGCGGATTGCTCTGCGATGGGCGGGGCCGGTCCGGCAGCGCCACCAATGCATCGGCAAACCGCTGCGAATCCTTGGCTTCCTCCGGCAAAAGCATCTCGACGAGGCTGAGTTCGGCTGCGCGCCGAGCGCGGATCAGTTGTTCCTCGCGGGGCTTGACGCGCGGCACGATCAGCGCCGGCTTGTCGAAAGATAGTATCTCGCAATAGGTATTGTAACCGCCCATCGCCACCACCGCCTTGGCGCCGGCAATGAGGTCTTCCATGCGGTTATCGAACTCGATGATCTTGACGTAGGGGATCTTGGACCCCTTCCTGAGCAGCTTGTTACGCTTGCGCGCCGGCATATAAGGCCCAAGCACGATCAGCGCCCTATGCTGCAATTGGGGATCCTGCTGATAGGCATCGATGACGTCATGGATCAGTTCGGCGCCGTCACCGCCGCCACCGGTGGTGACAAGGATATAGTCGCCCTCAGGCCGGTGGCCGGGCAACTCGTTCCGCTGCAGGCTCCGTTGCAGGAAACCGACGAACCGCATCTTTGCCCTGACAGCCGGCTGCACATCCAGACCGGTCAACGGATCGTAGAAATCCGGCGGACCATAGACCCAGACCTTGTCGTAGAACAGGCCTATCTTACGCATCACGTCCCTGCGTTCCCACTCTGCTTCGAGCAGATGCGGCGCGTCCATCACCTCGCGCAGGCCAAGCACGAGCGTGGTGCCCCGCGTTTTGAGGTAGGACAGCGTGTCCTCGATCTCACCGCGCAGGCCGAGCGGTTCCTTGTCGACGATGAAGATATCCGGCCGAAAGGTCTCGGCTGTGTGGCGGATAATCGACTGGCGCATCCTTAGCGTCTCATGCAGATCGATATCCTTTTCCAGCGAGGTGTATTCGCCGTTCCGCAATTTGATGACGCTGGGGATCTTCACGAAGTCGACACGGGCGCGGTAGTCGAAGGCTCCGGCGATGGTCGCACCTGAAATGATAAGCACCTGAAGTCCGCGGAAATCCTCGACCAGAGAATGCGCGATCGTCCGGCAGCGCTGCAAGTGGCCGAGCCCGAACGTGTCGTGGCTATACATGAGAATTCGAGCGTCTTGTACGTGCTGCGTCATTGTTGAACGTCTTTCAGAATTCTCGCGTTGAGAACCGTGGGCGACCCGCTGGATTCGAAACCACCATCGAGCATCTCCTGGCCAGTTGTGAAACATGAGGGCGCAATTTTCAATTCGTATTACTCAAGGGGTCCATATGCTGAAGTGGGAGGCCGCGTCCGCTCAGTTGCCCGCTTGCCACGGGTCATGAAGAACCTGCACCATTCACTGGTATTGATCATCCCGGATTCTCCATCTTTGGCTGCCGACCCTGAGCGCTGCCGCTGTCGTTATTCGGTTGATCGCCTTGCGGTTGAACGCCCGTGAGCGAAGAGATTGCGGACCGTCACTGCTTCGACGACCCCGCGCTTGCCGGCCTGATCCCCGATAAGTTGCGGCCGCTTTTAAGATGGCATCGCCCCAACTTCCATTGCCACGTCGGTGACGTAGCGCTCGGCTGCCTCACGAATCGGGTCAAACCAACGGGTTTCCGGCTTGCGGGTCGGGTATTTGTCTGACACAATTTAACAATTACTAATTTTGCGTCAGGCGCACGGGGTATGAGTATGGCCAAGGAACCTTCGAATGCCGCTTCGTCGGCAAGTAAAGCGGACGGAAATCTGTTAGGCAATCCAGCCGAAAACGGGCTGAACTTTATGGCCGCCCACGCTCGCGAGGGCGGGGCCACCAGCGACGCTCCAGGTGTCGACAAGATACGCGATCTGCTGTTCGGCAACCAGATGCAGGACTATGACCGTCGCTTCTCCAAGCTTGAAGAACGGTTCTTGCAGCGCTTCAAGGATGTCGAATCCGAGGCCAAGCGTAATCTTGAAACTTACGAGTCAAATGCGAAAAAGCAGGTTGACTCGCTTGCGACGCAGTTGCGCCACGAGAAAGATGCGCGAGCTGAGGCCGACAAAGAGATTGACCGCAATCTTCGCGAGCAAAATCAGGCACTTGAAAAGCAGGTTCGCGCGTTGTCGGATCAATTGAGCGAGCTCGAGCGCGACGTTTCGGACAGGATAAATCGAAACGATCATTTGCTGCGTGAGGAAATCAAGCAGAAGAATGAAGGCGTTCAGATGCTGATAGAGAAAATGTTTGCCGATCTCAGCAACGTCAAGACCGACCGAAATCTTTTGGCTGGCCTGTTTGTCGAGGTTGCAAAATGTCTGAATCAGGATCCCGTCGGCAGCAAGAGCAACTCGGACCGTAGCTGGAAAGTGAGTTGATGGGACCTTGACGTCAACCGTCGACCCAATCAACCTTCCGCAAAGAACAGCCTCGAACGATACAGAGATTGATCGCGAGGCTCTGGCTCGTCTTTTGATCGAAATTGCCCGGAACGTTGATCCGGACTACCGTGCGCGTTTCGACGGAGTTCCAACCGCTGATCCTCGCATGGAAACGCTGCGCCAGTTGCTGGTCAGCCGCGAAATTTCAGAGCTTTCACGAGTTACGCACCTGCTCGACGAACCCGAGCAGCTTGCGGCTGCGGTGGGGAACGTTCTCCCGGACGCGGCCGCACGCGCGTCTCATGCGCAACTCGGCGAGGCCCTTGCGCCGGCTGTCGAAATGGCTGCGCAACGGTCTATCCAGAAGAACCCCCACACGCTGACGGATATATTATACCCGGTGTTTCTGCCGGCTATCCGCAAGTCGATCGGCGAAAAAATCGACCAGACTTTTCAGTCGCTGAATGAGTCTTTAAGACATATATTCACCTGGCATGGGCTCAAGTGGAGATTTGAAGCCTGGCGAACGGGCACAAGCTTCTCGGAAGTCGTTCTTAATCATTCTCTTGTTTATCGTGTCGAACATGTCTTTCTCATCAGCCGCAGTTCCGGGCTTCTGATCGCACATGTAACTGCCGAAAACGCCACCAGCGAAGACCCTCAGCTGATTTCCTCGATGCTGAGCGCAATCCAGGATTTTGTGAAGGACTCATTCAACGAGAAAGAACAGAGCGGACTGGACACGATCCGTTTCGGGGAGCTTCGCCTCTGGTCGGAGGTTGGGCCGTTTGCGACCCTGGTTGCTGTGATCCGGGGAAATCCGCCGGAGGAATTACACGAAGTAATTCGCGATGTATTGCTTCGCATCCACGATGAATCCTCGCAGGCTTTGGAGCGGTTCGACGGCGACAGTTCGAAATTGCTCGGCGTAGAGACGCAGTTGCAGACCTGCGTTGAACTGCAGCACGCGGATTCAAATCGGGGATTTCCATGGCTGGTGGTATCGGCAATCCTGCTGGTTTTGATCGCGGCAGGCGGCTGGTTCTTTCTTTCCTGGCAATCCGGGCAGCGCTGGCAGGCCTATCTGTCGCGACTGGCGACCCAGCCGGGCATCGTCGTTTCCGAACAAAAGATTAGCGGTGGCCAATTCTATATTGCCGGCCTGAGAGATCCGCTCACCGCCGACCCGCAGTCGCTGTTGTCGGGAACGCAGGTCGACCCCGCTCGCGTTCATTCGAACTGGCAATTCTATCAGAGCTTCGAGCCGGGGTTCGTGTTGAAGCGGCTGACGGCGTCGCTGGCGCCACCCGCGTCGGTACGACTTTCAGTCGTCGACAATCGCATCGTTGCCGAGGGCGAGGCTACCACCACGTGGATCAACCAGGCGCGGGCCGCCGCCCAGCAGCTTTCGGCAGGCGGACCGGTCTTCGACATCTCCGGGGTCCGTGATGTGAGCGCCGAGGAGCGCTGGCAGGCCTATGTGTCGCGACTGGAGACCCAGCCTGGCCTCATCGTCGCCGATCAGAATGTGCGCGACGGCCAATTCTATATTACCGGTCTGAGAGACCCGCTTGCCGCCGACCCGCAGTCGCTGTTGGCCGGAACGCAGGTCGATCCCGCGCGTGTTCATGCAAGCTGGCAGTTCTATCAGAGCCTTGAGCCGCAGTTCGTGCTGAAGCGGCTGACGGCTTCGCTGGCGCCGCCGGATTCGGTGCGGCTTTCGATCGTCGACGGTCGCATCGTTGCCGCGGGTGAGGCCACGACCGCGTGGATCAACCGGGCGCGGTCCGCCGCCCAGCAGCTTTCGGCCGGCGGACCGGTCTTCGACATCTCCGGGGTCCATGACGTGAGCCCCGAGGAGCGCTGGCAGGCCTATGTGTCGCGACTGGAGACCCAGCCCGGCATCATCGTCGCCCAACAGAATGTGCGCGATGGCCAATTCTATATTACCGGCCTGCGAGACCCACTCGCCGCCGACCCCCAGTCGCTGTTGTCCGGAACGCAGGTCGATCCTGCTCGCGTTCATGCAAGCTGGCAGTTCTATCAGAGCCTTGAGCCGGCGTTCGTGCTGAAGCGGCTGACGGCGTCTCTGTATCCGCCGCATACAGTACGACTTTCGATCGTCAATGATCGCATCGTTGCCGAGGGTGAGGCTCCCGACACCTGGATAGATCGGGCGCGCGCAGCGGCTCGACAGCTCTCGGCAGGCGGACCGGAGTTCGACATCTCCAAGGTTCGTGATGTGAGCCCGGATGCACGCGCGGCGGAGCACTGGCAGTATTATGTGTCGCGACTTGAGGCCCAACCGGGAATCATCGTCGCTCAACAAACAGAGAGGGGCGGACATTTCTACATTTCCGGTCTGAGAGACCCTCTTGCCGCCGACCCGCAAGCTCTGCTGTCAGGAACGGACGTTGATCCTGCCCGCGTTCATTCACAGTGGCAATTCTATCAGAGTCTTGATCCGAAGTTCGTGGTGAAGCGGCTGACGGCGTCGCTGTCCCCGCCGAAATCGATTCGGCTTTCGATCGTCCAAGGTCGTATCGTTGTCGTGGGTGAGGCTTCTGCCGGCTGGATCAGCCGGGCGCAGGCCGCAGCCGAGCAACTTTCGGCGGACGGAGTGGTTCTGGATGTCTCGCAGCTGCGCGAGCTGAACCTTGTAGAACTTAATCATTTGAGAGAGGCCATTCAGACGACCGATATTTTCTTCTCTTCCGGCAGAGTTGTCCCGGGACCGGAGCAGACGCCGGTACTCGACAGATTGGCTGATCAGTTGAAGGAATTCGCCGAAAATGCCCGCAAGGCAGGCGTGACAGCGCGGTTCATGTTGACCGGCCATTCGGACACAACGGGCCGTGAGACGGCCAACGCGTCGATCAGCGCCGCCCGCGCCGAGACAGTTCGCGCGCTTCTCAACAAGCGCGGCGTCGCTCCGGAACTGCTGCTGGTTCGCGGCGCCGGCACCTTTGAGCCGGCGGTGCCCGAAAATGAAAATAGTCGAACTGGGAACTCCACCAATCGCCGGGTTTCGGTTACGGTGAACCTGGAGTAGTGCGGAGCCCAGGATGCTGCAAAAAAAGATCTGCATGTTGGGCGGCTTCGCTGTCGGCAAGACGAGCCTGGTGCGCAGGTTTGTGCAAAGCATCTTCTCGGAAAACTACCTGACCACGGTGGGCGTGAAAATCGACAAGAAGAGTGTCGTACTCCCGGACAAAGCCGTGGATCTGATTTTGTGGGATTTGGCCGGAGAAGACGATATCGGCTCGTTCCGTGTCAGCTACGTGCGAGGTGCGACCGGGCTCGTGCTTGTTGTCGATGGAACCCGGCCCGCTACTCTCGCTGTGGCGCTCTCCCTGCGCGAACGGGCCGAGGCTGAATTTGGCGCCATGCCGTTCGTAGTGCTGTTCAACAAATCCGATCTGACCGACCGGTGGGCGATATCGGATGGTGAGATAGACGAATTGAGGCAACGGGGATGGCAAATCTATCTGACAAGCGCGCTTTCGGGCGAACGTGTTGACGATGCGTTTCGTCAGCTTGCTTCGATGGTCGCCAAGTAGACATGCCGGGCTTGCCGAAAGAAGTCAGAAGCTGGTTATATGATTTCTTCTATAATGAGCGCTCTGCCGCATATCTGAAAATCGACGCCAGGCAATGCATATCCGCGAAGGGCGGCAACATTGAACATTACGGACTCGCGTCGCTTCGCACCGGCAAACCTGTTGCCGATCAGCTTGAATTCATGGAAGGTCTGCTGCCCTGCCCGCAGCTTCCCTATCATATGCCCATGGTGGAACTGCCCGGCGGGCATGTCACGGACCTTCATCTCTTTGGCGACGGCGGCTCGGTCTGGTTGCTCTTTCTCGACGCAACTGCCGAACGCTACAGCCAACAGCGGCTTCAACAGAAGGCCTATGAAATGACGCTTCTGCAGGAGAGGGAGCGTCAACTCAATGCCAAGCTGCAATCGACGAACGACGCGTTGAGGGAGAGCCAGGAGGGATTGTCGCGCGAATACCGCCGCGCCGAATCCCTGCTCCTCAACATTCTTCCGGCGTCGATCGCGGAGCGATTGAAGGCGGACGAGCAGATTGCGGACAACCACGCGGAGGTCAGTGTGCTTTTTGCCGACATCGTCGGTTTTACGGAAAGAGCGCGGAGCGTCGGAGCCGTGATGACGCTCGCTATTCTAAATTACTTCTTCAAGTCGGCGGATCTGCTCTCGGAACAATATGGTTGCGAAAAGATCAAGACCATCGGCGATTGTGTGATGGCGGTCGCCGGCCTGCCCATCGCACGATCCGATCATGCTGAAGCCCTTGCGCGCTATGCCCTCGAACTGCGGGAGGCGGCCAGGCGCGAGCGCTTCGCGGGAGAACCGCTAAGCCTCAGGATCGGAATCCACTCCGGACCGATCGTGGCGGGCGTCATAGGCAAAAGGCGGTTTGTCTATGACCTCTGGGGCGACACCGTCAATCTCGCCGCGCGCATCCAAAAGGCCGCGGAGCCCGATGAAATCCGTATTTCGGATGCGACTCGTCAATTGCTTGGGCCGGAATTTGCTTGCGAGCCGCTCGGGGAAACGGAATTGCGAGGTACAGGTCGCGTGCGAATGTGGCGGCTCTAGGCTTGATTTGCCGCTCGGCAGTGCCGACCCTGGAGCGCATTACATCTCAGGTTGGTCAAACATCATCGTTTCGGATATCCGCAGGGGTGCGCGAAGCAGTCGACAGCCGAGCGACCGCCAAAGATCTGTCCTGGGTCAACTCAGGACATCGGATCCTGAGATTTGACGTCCGCTATCGTTCTTCCCTGCACCAACAGCGGACCTATTGCTCTGTAGATAAAGAGAGTTCTAGCTAGCCTGTGCGACTGGCGGGCGAGGTTGCGGCGGCTACCTCAGAGCCGATGTCACGCCCACTCAATGAATGTGGACAACGACGTAGCGTCCGCCGTAAGACTGATAATATGTACTGCCACAGTGCCATAGCGCAATGCCGGTAATCGAGGTCTTCACGCACCCTGTTGGGAGCCTGGGGGCGTAAATAGTCGAACGGCGAATCGTCCGGCGTGTTGTACGCCTCGCGACCCCTGCGACACTGCCTGGCGTGAGCGGACGGCCAACTCTCGCCTGCGCGTCGCCAACGAAGGAAACGAATGGCGTAGCCGCGTCGAGCAGACCGGCAAACATTAAGGCGACGACGATCCCGGCAGCACCGGTCAATCTCAAGCTAAGTCTTGTCATTGTCCATCCTCCCAAGAATTTTTCGCCGATTGCACGCGTGTGGAAATCCGCAGCCGAGGTAAGCCATGCGCACTACACCAGCCCGCGCCGAATCAGAATTGAAGCATTTGCAACGCCCGTCCCTCGACCCCAAGGCCAACGCTCTCTAGTATTTAAGCGGATACTAATTTTATGGCGCGACTTCTATCCGAATTGCGCAAATCCGATTGCGCTGGTCAGTCCTGCAATGACACGGCACAATTCCTCGGCGCCACAATGCTGGAATTCTATGGCATCGAGCAGCTTCACGCGCCGGTCACGCTGTCCCGGTACGATGGAATGTTTCCTTGGGAGACTCCCCGAAGAGTAAGCGATAGTTCGCTGCGAAACGCCCAAGGTGGGTGATCCCAACCTCCATCGCCACCCTTGTAACGCTTAAGCCGTGCGCACGCGCGATGGTCAATTGCCGCCTGGCTTCATTGAGCCGGAGCGTCCTGATGAATTCCTGCGGGCTTACGGCGAAGGTGGCGCGGAAGGCGTACTCCAGTTGTCGACGGCTAACGCCAATTTCCTTGCATAGTCGAATGACGGGAATCTCTTCCCCAATGTGAGCGTGAATGAACTCCTCGGCCGCGCAGGCTTGCCGGAGATGGCGACTTCCGAGGCCGGCTATCCCTTTGTCTCCCTCGGCCGAAACTGCACGAGCTTCAGCGAGCGCTCCCAAATATTCGATAAGCGCGACCGGAGGGCGCTCCAGTTGAGCCGGATTGCTAGCAACTGCCGCGAAGCCGTCTGCCATTTGCTCGATCATGCTCTGGATCGTTTGCGCATCGCTGGTGGCGAGCCGAATGGCGTCGGGCCGATCGGCAGCTTGCTCGACGATCAGTCCGGCGGCGGCCGCCTGGATTTCCGCCCAGATCGCGGTTGGAACAACGGCGCCTGTATAACTGAGGCCTGGCTGTATCATTGCCGTCACCGTCGTCCCACCTGGGATCGTCAGGATCATGTCGTCCTTCAGTTGGATGCCGCAGATTGTCGATTCACTGGCGCGCTTAACGGCCAACAGGACCACAGAGCCTGGATCCAGACCGCCGCTGGCCCGCAAGGCGCAGTTGAATTCGGCAAAATCAATTGCCCACCTGCCGTGAGATTGGACTTGACGGATGCGCGACGGCAGTGCTCCGGCCGAAAGCCTGTCAACCTTCACCAGCATCCCAGACGCTGCATTGGCAAGCTGGTCTGGGCTAAGCTGCACATCCCTGCGTAAAGGCGATGAAGGCCAGGAGGTCAAATTGCACGTCCTTTGCGCAAAGTGGATAGCAAGACACCAATATGAGATGTAGCTTATGCTTAAATTGCGCCAGATCAATTGGCGCGAGAACATTGCCGACGCACGGCTGGTGGGGACCATGCACAGGGAAGACGTATTTCGAAAGCGTGCGCTCAGAATATTGAACGCCCGTGCCGGGGCTATGATCCGGTGTGGAGCCAAAGGCTTCTTGGGCGCGGTCACGGTGCTCGCCAGCCTGGCGATAGCCCCGAGCGCGCACGCTGCGGAAGGTGGCGCGAGCTTCTATCTGCTCGGCTCGCGCGGTCCCATGGCAGGTTTCACCCCGCCGCCTGGCCTCTACTTCCAGAACGATTTTTACATCTATTCCGGCCAAGCAAGCGTCGATCTCGACCTTGGCGGAAAGCTGGTGGCGGACGTCCATGCAAAGGCCCTTATCAATCTCTCGACCGCCCTTTGGGTTTCTCCCTGGCAGGTGTTGGGCGGCAATCTGGCGTTCACGGCGACAGTGCCGATCGGCGGACCCGATATAACGGGCAGAATTGTCCCGAGCCCGTTTTCGGTGTCCGACAGCATCACGACCGTGGGCGATCCGGTGCTTGGAAGCTTCATCGGCTGGCACAGTGGCGATTTTCACTGGCAGACCGGAGTGAGCGTGAACGTGCCGGTGGGGGACTACCACGACGGCGACATCGCCAACCTGTCGTTCAATCACTGGGCCACGGACATTTACGCATCGGGCACGTGGCTCAACGGCGCTACAGGCCTTGAACTCTCAGCGGTGACCGGCGTTACCTTCAATGGCGAGGATTCGGCGACCCACTACAAGAACGGCACGGATTTCCACTTCGAAGGAACAGTCGACCAACACTTCAGCAAAGCCTTCGACGTGGGTATGGTTGGCTATTATTACCACCAGTTGACCGACGATACAGGATCGGGAGTTCCCCCGGTGCTTGGCGGGTTTAGAGGCGAAGTGGCGGCGATCGGAGCCACCGCGGGCTATAATTTTCAGATTGGCAAGCTGCCGGTCTCGACCCGGATCAAATATTACCACGAGTTCGATGCCAAAAATCGTCTCGAAGGCGATTCAGTCTTTCTAACGGTTGCCATGCCGCTTTGGGTGGCTGGGCACTGATCGGAAGAAGGGCTCAAGCGTCCAGTCGGCGTAAGCCAAAACGACACTGGGGGCTACTGCCGACAAATTAAGGGAGGGCTAAAAGTGAGCAGGGATCAAGACTTACCGGCTGAAGCCGGTATGAACAAAATCACCCGTCGGGACGCACTAATGGCCGGTACGGCGGCAGCCGTCACCCGACTAGCCGCACCGGTCGGCCTTTCAGGCGCACTCGCCGGTCTCGCCGGTGTTCAGGCTGCGGCGGCCCAACCGGCACCCCCCAACATCGTCTACATCATCTCCGACGATCAGGGCTGGAAGGACGTGGGCTTCCACGGCTCGGACATCAAGACACCCAATATCGACAAGCTCGCCGCCGAGGGCGCGCGGTTGGAACAGTTCTATGCCCAGCCAATGTGCACGCCCACCCGCGCGGCGCTGATGACGGGACGCTATCCCTTGCGCTACGGGCTGCAGATGGGCGTTATCCCGTCGGGCGGCAGCTACGGCCTTGCCACCGACGAATATATCCTGCCCCAGATGCTCAAGGACGCGGGCTACAGGACGGCGATGGTGGGCAAGTGGCATCTGGGTCACGCAAAGACCGAATACTGGCCGCGTCAACGGGGATTTGATTCGTTCTATGGCGCACTGGTTGGTGAAATCGATCACTTCAAGCATGCTTCCCATGGCGTGATGGACTGGTATCGCGACAACAAGCCGCTGAAGGAACCCGGCTTCGACAACACCCTGTTCGGGAAGGAAGCCGCCAAGGTGATCGAAAAACATGACGGCAAGGCGCCGCTATTCTTGTATCTGGCATTCACGGCGCCGCATTCGCCTTACCAGGCGCCCGAAGAACACATCAAGAAATATGCTCATGTCGCCGATGAGCAACGTCGGCTGTACTCCGCCATGGTCTCTGTCATGGACGATGAAATCGGCCGGGTTGTTGTTGCGCTCGACAAGAAGAAGATGCGCGATAATACCATCATCGTCTTCCAGAGCGACAATGGCGGTGTCCGCTCGGCCATGTTCGCGGGTGAATCGAAGGTCGGCAACAATCTCCCTGCCGACAACGGGCCGTACCGCGATGGCAAGGGCACGCTTTACGAGGGTGGCACCCGCGTGTGCGGCCTGGTGAATTGGCCGGGCAAGGTGAAGGCGGGCGATGTGAGCGGCATGATACATGTCTCGGACATGTATCCGACTCTCGCCGGGCTTGCCGGGGCGAAACCAACGAAGAACAAGCCGCTCGACGGCTTGGATGTCTGGGAAACGATCAGCGAAGACAAGCCTTCGCCGCGTAGTGAGATCGTCTACAATGTCGACCCGACCGGCGGCGCGATCCGTGAAGGCGATATAAAGCTTGTGTGGGCGGCGGGCGTGTTGGAGCGGGTCGAACTGTTCGATCTTGCCGACGACAAATCTGAAAACACGAATCTGGCCGACAAGAACCCTGAAAAGGTCAAGGAATTGAAAGCGAAAATCGTGGATCTCGCCAAGCAGATGGCGCCCCCGCTGCTGATGATGGAGGCAATCAAGCTGACCTTCGGCGCACCGCCAATCGCGGCCGATCCGTCGTCGTTGTTCAATGAACTCGGAGACTAAGAGCGCAGAGTCGAAGTCGGAAGCTGCCAAAACCATGAATGACGTCGGCGCGGCGGTGCCAACTGCAGGGAATCTGGAGTCTGGGCATTCCGTTCCCGGGCGCAGCCCGCCATTTCCAAATATGGTATGGGTGTCCGGCGGCGAATTCCTTATGGGCTCGAACAGCCACTATCTCGAAGAGGCGCCGGCGCATCGAGTCGTCGTCGCCGGCTTCTGGATGGATCGCACGACCGTCACGAATGTTGAGTTCAAACGCTTCGTTGAGGCCAGCGGCTACGTCACGTTGGCCGAGCGACCGGCAAATGCGGCTGACTATCCTGGAGCCAGCGCCGATTCATTGGCGCCGGCTTCAGCCTTGTTCGTCAGACCTGCGCGCGGCATCGATCGTAGCAATCACTACAACTGGTGGGCCTACGTGCGCGGCGCGAATTGGCGGCATCCGCGCGGCCCCGCCAGCACCCTCAAGGGCCTCGAAACCCATCCCGTCGTCCATATCGCATACGAGGACGCGCAAGCCTATGCGAACTGGGCGGGGAAGGCCCTGCCGACCGAGGCTGAATGGGAGCTTGCCGCTCGTGGCGGGTTGGACGGCGTCGAATTCGTATGGGGCGACGAACTGACCCCCGGCGGCCAGCATATGGCCAACACCTATCAGGGCGAGTTTCCGTTCCGCAACGATTGCGAGGACGGCTATGAATGGACCGCGCCGGTCGCCTCGTTCCCGGCAAATGGCTATGGGCTCTACGACATGGCAGGCAATGTCTGGCAGTGGACCACAGACTGGTATCAGGAGCACCGCCGGATCGAGAGCCCCTGTTGCACGATGGAGAATCCGCGCGGCGGCGAGCGCGAGGCAAGCTATGACCCATTGACGCCCGAGACCAGGATCCCGCGCAGGGTGACTAAGGGCGGCTCCTTCCTCTGCGCCCCCAGTTATTGCAGGCGCTACCGCCCGGCCGCTCGCATGGCGCAGCCGGTGGATACATCCACGTGCCACCTTGGGTTTCGTTGCATCGCTCGCTCGGAACGATGACGTCTTGCACCACAACATCGGCTTCTTCAAGGTAGGAGCAACGACGACACATAGATGTCGTTGCTTGCCGATTTGACCGGAAGGTTACAGCACGATGCCACTCATGAATCTACGATTGGGAGCCAGGAATCAGGCGCGCCCGGCACGACGTTCCGGAGAGCTGGCTGCGATGTTTGCCCTGATTGCCAGGCCGCTCATCCTTGGGATCGCCTTCTTTTTGGCTTGTCCGGCACAGGCGCAGGCGCCGGCGGCCGTCCCGCCTGAAAAAGTCAAACAGCTATTCGAGCTTCTCGACGATCCGTCAGTGAAGGCCTGGGTGGCCGAACAAAGAAATCAGGACGCCGGGTTAACCGGAGCGCCTGCCAAGACAGGACCTTCGCCGGCCGACGCATCGTCCGACGCCCCGGCCGCGACAGGCCAGATGAATACGATGGCCTCCTCGACGCTCGATCGCATCAAGCATAATATCGAAAGAATCGTGCGAACTTTGCCCTTGCTGCCAGGCCAGTTCGCGCGCGTTCGGGCAGAGACTATGCAGGATATGTCCAGCAAGGGGCCTCCCGGCGTATTTCTGCTGATTGCGATGTTCATCGCTGCCGGCCTGGCGCTCACCTGGGCAACGTACAAGCTCACCCGTCCATTTCGTCTTTGGATCATCGCGCAGCCGAAGGACACGCCTATCGGGCGGGCCAAGAAGATTGGCGGTCGCACGCTTTATTCCAGCCTACTGATCGTCTCGTTCGCGCTGGGCAGCGCCGGCGCGTTCATGTTGTTCGACTGGCCAATGCTTATCCGCGAGATTGTGCTGACATTTCTGATGGCTGCAGTCTTTACATGGGCTGTGCGCACTTACGTCGCAGCCCTGCTCGTCCCCTCCTTCATGCACGTCGAGAACGCCGTCGAGGTTCGTGCTTTGCCGGTCACCAATGAAACGGCTGACCATTGGTCCTATTGGCTATCCCGGATCGTCGGCGTCTTCGCCTTCTTCGCCGCCGCGTTCATCCTCTTGCCGGGTCTCGGCATCGATCGGGACGGGATGATGGTCCTGTCGGTGGGCGCCGATTTCGTGCTGCTGTTGCTCTTGCTGCTTGCGGTCTGGCGCCGGCCAAGAACGCAGCGAGAGGGTGTGCACCAAGGCGGCCACACGGCAGCGACATGGTTATTGACTTCCTATTTCATCGTTCTGTTCCTGGAGCGCATCGCCGGCCTTTATATATTATTCTGGTTTACCTTCGCGGCATTTTTCCTGCCCTTGGCAATCGTGCTGACACAGCGCGGTGTAAATTTCGTCCTGCGGCCGGGTTCGGAAGATGCTGGCCGGCCTACGATTCCGCCGGTGACGATCGCTGTCATCGATCGCGGAGTCCGGATGATTTTGATCCTGGCGGCGGCTTACTTTCTCGCGCGTGTCTGGGGTCTGGACATGCAGTCCATGCAAGGCAGCGATATGACGACCATGCTCATATTGCGCGGCCTGATAAATGTCGTGGTCATTGCGCTTGCCGCCGATTTCGGGTGGTCGATCATCAAAGCCTTGATCGAACGAAAGCTGGGCATCGAAACGCCGCATGCGGTGATCGACGACGAGGAGGTTCCGACCCTCGATCCGCAGCAGGCGCGGCTGCGCACGCTTTTGCCGATCCTCCAGAACATTCTGCTCGCTGTGATCGTCGTGATGGCGGTGCTGATGATGCTCGCCTCAATGGGTATCGAGATCGGCCCGCTGATCGCCGGCGCTGGAGTCGTTGGTGTCGCTGTGGGATTTGGAGCACAAACCATAGTCAAGGACATCATTTCGGGCGTGTTTTTTCTGCTCGATGATGCGTTTCGTGTTGGCGAATACATCACATCCGGCCGTTATGTGGGCACGGTGGAGAGCTTTTCGCTGCGCTCGGTGAAGCTGCGCCACCATCGTGGCCCGCTGTTCACAATACCTTTCGGTGAACTCGGGGCAGTCCAGAACCAGAGCCGCGACTGGGTCACCGACAAATTCAACATCACCGTTGGCTATAACACCGATATCGACTTCGCCCGCAAGCTGATCAAGCGAATCGGCCTCGAATTGGCGGAAGATCCCGAATTCAAACACTGGGTGATCTCACCGATCAAAATGCAGGGCGTGCAGGAGTTCGGCGAGTACGGCATCGTATTGAGGGTCAAGGTCACAACAAGGCCGGGAGGCGCCTTCAGTATGAAACGCAAATTCTATGTACGCCTCCGCCAAGTCTTCAAGGAGCAGGGCATCGAACTGCCATTTCCGACCGTCCACGTCGAGGGGCTACAAAACCCACATGGGGCAACGAATGCGCCTGTGGAGGCCACACCCCAGTTGAAAATGGCCGTCGCGCAGTCGCACACCAATCGGCGCAGAAAGAAAGCTGACACGACGGAGTAGGAAAGCTGTGGCACCTAGAGCGGTTCAAGATTTGACGGAGCCGCACCGTGCCTTCATCGAGGCCCGTCTGCGTGAGATGCCGCATCTGACGCTGCACGGTCTGAAAGATGAGTTGGCCGGTCGCGGGGTCAAGGTCTCGCACAACGCAGTGTGGCAGTTCCTGCGCCGCGAAGGCCTGAGCTGCGCGGCTGGGGGCCGAAGGGCAAGCGGCTGCGCGGCTTGGCTCCTCACGGCCACTGGCGCACGCTGACCTTCCTGGGCGCGCTGCGCTGGGATCGGCTCTCGGCACCTTGCGTCTTCGACGGACCGATCAACGGCCAATGCTTCCGCGCTTATGTCGAGCAACAGCTCGTCAGTGTGCTGAAGCCCGGCGATATCGTCATCATGGACAACCTGGGAAGCCATAAGTCGGCCGCCATCAGGCAGGTGATCAAAGCCGCCGGCGCCAGGCTTTGGTATTTGCCGCCCTATTTGCCGGATCTCAATCCGATCGAGCCCCTCGCCAAGATCAGCACTGGATGTGCCAAGCTCAGAAACGCACCGTCGAAGATACTTGGCGCCGCATCGGCCATCTCGGCGAAACCATCGAGGCAGCCGAATGCAACAACTATTTCGCAAACGCAGGGTATGCTTCCGTCAAAACGTGAAAGACTCTAATGCCCGAGATCGAAGGTCTGGCCGGCACCGTGATCTACGCTCAAGGCGAAAAAGCCGGCGCCCTTACCAGGTCGAATTCGGGGCCGTCCGCATCTATCGCCTGCTTGCCGATGACTGCAGGCAGATCAGCGCGTTCAATTCTGGCGGGAGAAACTTTCGGCTTCGAAGCCGACACCACCCACCACTTCTTCGCCGAGGCGATCAACGCAACCGGCGTGCGGGTCTTTCGCACTCCCTCGGGCATGGACATGTCCCGCCAGTTGCACACCTGGTACCGTCAAGCCATCGGCGCTGCGCCGCGCCGCTCGAGCGCGGTCTTGCGGATGATTTCCGCGATCTCCGGGCTGCTGCTGCACAGCATCTGGAAATCCGACGAGTGCAGCGACAGCAGTGAGGCCGCCGTTGCGGCGCTGACGGTCGCCATACGCGGTTCGCCGCTGATCAGCGCCATCTCGCCGAAGAAGGCGCCAGGACCAAGCTCCACCGGATTCGGCGTCGCGACGCTGACGCGCCCCTCCACGACGAAGAACATCTGGTCACCGATCTCGCCATTGCGGCAGATCACGGCGCCCACCGGCACGATGCGAGGTCTTAACGCGCGCACGATCTCGATCAGCACGGCCGGGCCGAGCTTCTGAAACAACGGCACGGCGGCGACCAATTGCCAATTACGGACAAAATCCCCGCGACGGACTTCTTGATAGAAGCCGGTGGCAAGAATGCCAGCCCAGAGCGCGAAGATGCCGATGCCACTCATCATGACAGCCCCAGCAAGGACGCGGCCAGCGAAGCTTTGCGGAATAGCGTCGCCATAGCCGGTGGTGGACAGCGTGACCACCGCCCACCACATTGCCTGGGGGATGCTGCCGAACTTTTCCGGTTGGATATCGCGCTCGATGACATAGCCCGCGAGGGCGACGCCGAACAGAACGACGCCGAAGAGCGTGGTGACGCCGATCAGGTTGCGCGCTTCGTTGGCCAGCACCCTGCCCAGCACCGGGAAGAAAGTCGAGTCGCGCAGCGGTTTCAGCAGCCAGACCGCACAGTAGAGGCTCCGGTCGGGCGTGCCAACGAGCAGAAATGCGGCGAGTGGAACCAAGACCGCGAGCACATCGATGGCGATTGCCGGCGTCCCGTCCCTAACGTCTCCCGCCCGGCGCTTGAGCAGCGCGGCGGCCATTTGCTGGAGATAGGCGCCCCAAATGACAGCGAGCACCGCAGCCAGAGCCAGCCTGCTTCGTTCGGACATGTCCGGTATCGTGAGCCCAGCCACCGCCAGAAGCCCAAGCGCAGCCAGCACCGCGTTGAGCGGCGCGTAAATTCTTAAGAAAGGCAATACCGACATCTCTATGCCCACGAGCGGCTGCTGCCCTCCAAAATAGGATGCCTTCGAGGCAAGCGTAAAGGTACTTACTGTCGCTGCGATGTGCATCACCAACGGTTAGCTCAGATGTCAGGGATTGCTTCGTGACCGGACGTGAATAGACAGGCCACAACCGACGGGAATGACCCGATCCGGACAATTGCAAGAGGTTTCGCGAAGGTCAGCTTCGGAGAAAAGGCGGGGGTCAGTTTTGGAAGCCGTTTGACATGTTAGCTAATCCTATTGCTGGGGCGGAAACCAGACGGTCAGCAGACGGCCCCGAAGCCGCCGGTCTTTGGCAACTTTCTTCGAGAATTTGCATTCTCCTGAACCATGCCGGGCATCGTTCGCTCGACATCGCTGTCGATGGACAGCTCGATGTCGGTATGGCAGCTCATCGAAACCGCTATTTGCGTGGCAACTGTTGGACGTTTTCGATTTGAGCACATCGAGGATTGGATCAAGCTGCCAAAAACGTCGGGCATTGAGATGCGCTTTTCGAGAGCTGGCTGCCAGGGCACGAGCTGGAAGCCGACACCGTCGTCAATCATGGCAAAACGGCCGGATGCGAGATTAGCCGCTCCGACCAGCCGGCCGCTGACATGCTCACCAGTCTGAGCCTTTACAAAGCTCAGCCCGCGCTCGGCCGCCATCCATTCAGCCGACGCGGGCGACTTCGGCCTGCTCGAGCCGCTGCAGCAGGTCCCTTGACGCTCGGATACGTCCGTCGTCCAGGCGCGTGGCATGGCCCATATCGACAAGGCTTTGGCGACATCGATCCACAGCGTCACTCACGTCCCGACCAAACCCGACTTGTGCCAGCGGTGTCCGGTTTGCCGAAGCCAGTTCCCGATCGAGCCAGGTCGCGCCGTCGCTCGTCGCCTGGTTGTCAAGGTCGAGGAAGGAAAGTGTGCGGACAGTAAAATCCCTGCCCCGGTTGCGAGCGTCATAGTCAGCACCTTGTTCGGCGAAGTCGTTGGGTATCTTCCAGCGGCCGGCATCGATGCGCTCGACAATGCCCGCGCGCCGCAGCGCTTCGAGCCGCCGCACATGAGAGCGGATGAAAGCGTCAGGATCACCATCGATGCGCTCGATCCGTGACCGTGTTGCGTTGAGGTGCTCGCTCGGCCGGTAGACACCACCGTGCGCGGCCGCCAGGTTTTGGACGTTGAGATCGGCTGCACACGGTTCAGCCTCTGCCAAAACCGGCTCATCGGCTTTCGAGCCGATCGTCCCGAAAGCGGACATTCCCTTTTCGGACCCCATTTGAAACTTTGAAACATGCGATACGTTGCTGGGTGTCTGGGTGTGGGTGCTGGGTGCTGGCGCCACCGAGACGTCCCTGGCCTTTAAAGCGCAAAAACCGCCCCGGTTAGACCGGGACGGTTATTGATTTATGATGAAAGTGGTTGCGGGGACAGGATTTGAACCTGTGACCTTCAGGTTATGAGCCTGACGAGCTACCGGGCTGCTCCACCCCGCGTCAACCCTAGAGGTAAGTGTAAGCTTACCGGATTCAAGAGCCGCCAAATGAAAGGGCCGCTTGCGCGGCCCGAAATCCCGTTTGGCGGGCCTAAATCGTAAGGAGAAGATTTATCCCCATCCGGACATTTCGATCCGGATGTGAGACGAACGTGCGCTTGGCAGACCTGGCAGCGACCTACTCTCCCGCGTCTTGAGACGAAGTACCATCAGCGCTGGAGCGTTTCACGGCCGAGTTCGGAATGGGATCGGGTGCAGCCGCTCCGCCATAACCACCAGGTCGGCAAAACGCACGTTCAAATCGAGAAGCTGTTTTTTGTGCAATTCGTATCTGGCGACAACCCTGCGGGTTGCGCCTCGATGGATATTAGGAATGAGAACGATCAAGCCTATCGAACTATTAGTACCGGTAAGCTTCAAGCGTTGCCGCTCTTCCACACCCGGCCTATCAACGTGGTCGTCTTCCACGGTTCTCAGGGAATACTCGTTTCAAGGTGGGTTTCCCGCTTAGATGCCTTCAGCGGTTATCCCGTCCGGATATAGCTACCCTGCGATGCGGCTGGCGCCACAACAGGTCCACCAGAGATCCGTCCATCCCGGTCCTCTCGTACTAGGGACAGATCCTTTCAATATTCCTACACCCACGGCAGATAGGGACCGAACTGTCTCACGACGTTCTGAACCCAACTCACGTACCGCTTTAAATGGCGAACAGCCATACCCTTGGGACCTGCTCCAGCCCCAGGATGCGATGAGTCGACATCGAGGTGCCAAACAACCCCGTCGATATGGACTCTTGGGGGTCATCAGCCTGTTATCCCCGGCGTACCTTTTATCCGTTGAGCGATGGCCCTTCCACGCGGGACCACCGGATCACTATGACCGACTTTCGTCTCTGCTCGACTTGTCAGTCTCGCAGTCAGGCAGGCTTATGCCATTGCACTCAGCGAACGATTTCCGACCGTTCTGAGCCCACCATCGCGCGCCTCCGTTACTCTTTAGGAGGCGACCGCCCCAGTCAAACTACCCACCATACATTGTCCCGGACCCGGATAACGGGCCGCGGTTAGACATCCATAGTAATAAGGGTGGTATTTCAAGGGTGGCTCCACCTGAGCTGGCGCCCAGGTTTCAAAGCCTACCACCTATCCTACACATGCCACTACGAATGCCAATGTAAAGCTATAGTAAAGGTGCACGGGGTCTTTCCGTCTAACCGCAGGAACCCCGCATCTTCACGGGGAATTCAATTTCACTGAGTCTATGCTGGAGACAGCGGGGAAGTCGTTACGCCATTCGTGCAGGTCGGAACTTACCCGACAAGGAATTTCGCTACCTTAGGACCGTTATAGTTACGGCCGCCGTTTACTGGGGCTTCGATTCAGAGCTTGCACCCCTCCTCTTAACCTTCCAGCACCGGGCAGGCGTCAGACCCTATACGTCGCCTTGCGGCTTCGCAGAGCCCTGTGTTTTTGATAAACAGTCGCTACCCCCTGGTCTGTGCCACCCTCCTCTGCTTGCGCAGAAAAGGGTCACGCTTCTTCCGAAGTTACGCGTGCAATTTGCCGAGTTCCTTCAGCATAGTTCTCTCAAGCGCCTTGGTATACTCTACCTGACCACCAGTGTCGGTTTCGGGTACGGTCTATAAGGAGGAGCTATTTCCTGGAACCACTCCGCTGCCCTTTCAATCCGATAAGATTGGACAACTTGTGTGATCCGTCACTACCTCCAGGCCCACGAATATTAACGTGGTTCCCATCGACTACGCGTTTCCGCCTCGTCTTAGGGGCCGGCTAACCCTGCTCAGATTAACTTTAAGCAGGAACCCTTGGTCTTTCGGCGGGGGAGTCTCTCACTCCCCTTACGTTACTCATGTCAGCATTCGCACTTCTGATACCTCCACCGCCCCTCACGGGTACGGCTTCATCAGCTTACAGAACGCTCCGCTACCGCTCGTATTGCTACGAACCCTAAGCTTCGGTGTATGGCTTTAGCCCCGTTACATTTTCGGCGCAAAGACCCTTATTTAGACCAGTGAGCTGTTACGCTTTCTTTAAATGATGGCTGCTTCTAAGCCAACATCCTGGTTGTTTTGGGATCCTCACATCCTTTCCCACTTAGCCATAACTTGGGGACCTTAGCTGTAGGTCAGGGTTGTTTCCCTTTTCACGACGGACGTTAGCACCCGCCGTGTGTCTGC